>JBGVLC010000018.1:0-163114 GCA_045124035.1 Ruminococcus sp.
AGCACTTGCATATGAGCTGAGTATGTCGGAACAAAATGTGCGAACAGCGCTGGAACATTTGAAATCAACCAACGAAATAACCATCAAAAGATACCCGAAATTCTCGATTATTACTATTAAAAACTATGATAAGTATCAGAGTTTAACCAACAGATTAACCGACAAATTAACCACCAGTCAACCAACAGCTAACCAACACTCAACCAACAACCAACCACAATATAAGAATAAAAAGAAAGATAAGAAGAATAAGAAAGGAATAAATAATCATTTTGTAAGTGATGAAAAGAGAGATGATTATATCGCTATATTTGAAAGCAAGTCTCTCTTTACGGATTGATGCTCATAATATACGCAGGCGAGTTGTCTGCTAAGACAGAAGCTTGCTTCGCATATAGGAAAGTATCTTCTTTTCTTTTCTGGATACCTGAACCTGAGTTGTGTTCAGTAGCTTTGCAGTTTCGGTTTGCGTTTTGTGTTTGAAAAAGCGTAGGGTGATGAGCGTTTTGTCTTCATCACTAAGCGAATCGATGATGTCATTGAGCGTCAGCTTCTCGACTAATGTTTCTTCCAGACTTTCGCTTGCTATGTCGATTTCTCTGTCCGAGTCATCTGTGGAGCTTGTCAGCGACATAACAGGCGTGCTGACACATAACGCTTCGCTCGCTTTGTATACATCAACATCGAGTTTTTGTGCTAACAAGGATATCGGAATATCGCTTGAGTGTTCCTTTTTGTACTGCTCGGCTATGTCTTTCGCTTTGAGCGACAGCTCCTTTAAGCTTCGACTCACCTTTATCATACCGCCATCACGAAAAAGCCGTTTGAGCTCTCCCAAGATGACAGGCACCGCATAGGTGGAAAGCTTGAACCCGAGCGACTCGTCAAACTTGTCGATGGCTTTGATGAGCCCGACACAGCCTGTTGAGTACAAATCGTCGTATTCAATCCCTTTGCCGACGAATTTTTTGCAACACGAGTGCACAAGACCTAAGTTTTGTTCTATCAGCTCATCTCTTGTCATAACTTGTGTTGAAAATGGTTTTTTCCATAGTTATTGTTGTGCCTGTTGAGACTTTTGAGCGAACTTTCACGCTGTCCATAAAGCTCTGCATAACCGCAAATCCGAGTCCTGCACGCTCTTCACTAGAAGTTGTGAACAGCGGTTCCATCGCTTTCTCAATGTTCTCGATTCCAATACCCTTGTCACGGATTTTGATGATAACTTTGTTTTTGTCGGTGATTTTCACATTTATGTAAATGGTGCCGAGAGTGTCGGGATAGGCGTGGACTATGCAGTTAGTCACCGCTTCTGATACGGCTGTTTTGATGTCTGAGAGCTGACCGATTGTTGGGTCAAGGCACAAAACAAAAGCCGACACACACGCACGCGAAAAGCTCTCGTTACTGCTTTTGCTGAGAAAGCTTATATTAAGTTCATTTACTATATTCATTTGAGCACCCCCAAGCTGTCTATTCCTGAAAGACTGATGAGTTTTTTTAGCCTGCTCGGGACGTTTATTACCTTCAGTATTCCACCGAGCAGGGTGACCTGACGATACCGTCCCATAATCAGTCCTATCCCTGAGCTGTCCATAAACGATACGTTCGAAAAGTCAAGATGCAGCTCGCTTGGACGCAGACTTTCGGTGAGAGCATCAATTTTCTGTCTGATGTTCGGAGCCTGATGGTGGTCAATTTCGCCGTACAGCTTTGCTGTGAGGATGTTTTGCGAGAAGTTAGTTTCTACTACCATATTTTCACTTCCTAAAATAAAAAAGCCTATACTCATATCATATAAGTATAGGCTTGAAAATATTGTTTTATTCAGTTGTCAGAAAAAGTTCTTAACTAAGCTTTTGTACAATATATGGTCGAAGTTCACCTGCAAGATAAAGCGAACCGCAAATAAACAGCGACATATCGTTGTCTTTTGTAACGCTATAGGCTAAGTCAAAGGCAGACTCAGGATTTGAGCACACAACCACCTTGTCAAAGTACTTTTTGCAGATATCACACAAAGCGTAGCAATCCATATTTCTAGGGTTAGGCACATCGGTGACAACAGCCACATCGAACATACCCTCAAGTAGTGAGAGGGAAGTGTCGACATCCTTGTCGCTTAGCATACCGAGTAGTAGTGCTCTTCTGCCCTGTGAGTGCTTTTCTACTGCATTTTTGAACGCTGTCATACCGTTGACATTATGAGCACCGTCGAGAATAACCAGCGGGCTTTCTGACATAAGTTCAAAGCGGGCAGGGTTGAGCGCTTTCTTGAGTCCGTTTTTGAGATGTTCATTAGTGAAATCTATCAGAGCGTTTTCTTTCAGAGCTTTCAAAGTTGCGATAGCAGTTTTGGCGTTTTCAATCTGGTGTTCACCGATAAGCGGGATAGAAAACTTTTCGTTTTCATATACAAACTCACAGCCGTTGATGCTTGACTTGATATCGGAAAACTCGATATCTAAGGCTTTGTAAAGCTTGTTGTTCTTATCCTTTGCGGTCTGCTCAATGATTCTTGAGCTTGTCTCATTCTGTATTGAACTCACTGTGATTGAATTTTCCTTGATGATACCGCACTTTTGCTTTGTCACAAGTTCGATTGTATCGCCGAGTATTGCGGTGTGGTCAAGGTCAATTCGGGTGAGCACACAGCACAGAGGGTTTTTGATGAGATTGGTGCTGTCGAGAAGTCCGCCGAGTCCTGTCTCGCACACGATGATGTCGCACTCGTTCTTCTTGAAAATATAGAAAGCGACAGCGGTGAGAAACTCAAACTCTGTGATGATAACTCCCTGC
Organism: Ruminococcus sp.; assembly: GCA_045124035.1. Classification (GTDB taxonomy): domain Bacteria; phylum Bacillota; class Clostridia; order Oscillospirales; family Acutalibacteraceae; genus Ruminococcoides. The sequence goes on from JBGVLC010000018.1 coordinate 2,800, forward strand.
TCGTTTAGTTTTTCAATCATAGGGGTGAGGTGAGTGACTGCGTCGCACAGCTCACTTTTTTCTATCATTTCGTTGTTGATTTGGATACGCTCGCGAAAGTCGGTGATGTAAGGCGAGATGAAAAGACCTGTCTTGAGTCCGCTTTGAGTGAGCACTCTCGATATCATCTGGCAGGTTGAACCTTTTCCGTTTGTTCCTGCAACGTGGATGAACCTTTGCTCAAGAAGATTGTCGCCCAACATATCAAACAGCATAGCGATACGAGAAAGTCCCGGACGTGAGCCGAATTTGTCGAGTGAGTGGATTTTGTCTAGTGTTTGTTCGTAAGTCATAGTAGTCCTTTATAAAATCTCTTTGTAGATATCGTTTTTGCGGATTTTGGTGATATTCGATGCTTCTTTTGCGGCATCGCCCTTTTTCATTCCGTCTGCGATGAGCTTTTTAGCAATTTCAACAGCATCGCTCAATGTGTACTCGTTTTGTTTTTCGAGCGTTTTGCCCTCGAGCACGAGCACAATTTCACCTTTGAGAGGGTTATCGACATAAAGCTCGACAGCTTTCTTAGTGGTAGTACGGATGATTTCTTCGTGGAGCTTGGTTATCTCGCGAGCTATGGTGAGCTTGCGGTCGCCAAAGGTAGCGTACAAATCTTTGAGAGTATTCGGGAGCTTGTGCGGAGCTTCGTAGAAAATCATAGTGCGACTTTCACTCAAGAGTGACTCAAGGTGTTCAGCTCTGCTTTTCTTGTTCACAGACAAAAAGCCCTCGAAAGTGAAACGACCGGTGCTAAGTCCTGACACACAAAGCGCCGAGATAACAGCACTAGGACCCGGAACAACGACAGTTTTGATGCCGTATTCTTCACATTGTTTGATGAGGAGTTCACCCGGGTCAGAAATGCACGGCATACCTGCATCGGTGACTATAGCACAGCTTTCGCCCTGCTTGATGCGGTCACAAATAAGCTCTCCGCGAAATTCCTTATTATGCTCAAAGTAGCTTATCATCGGCTTTTTGATGCCGAAGTGGTTGAGAAGTTTCAAGGTTACTCGTGTGTCTTCTGCTGCGATGAAGTCAACCTCCTCGAGTGTTCTTACAGCTCTTTCTGACATATCGCCTAAATTTCCAATCGGTGTGCCGACTACATATAAAATGCTCATATTCTTCCTTCTTTATATAAACCGTAGATTTCTTTCATTTCATCAGAAAAGTCGCCGCTTGAGTCTTCAATAAACAGCACAGGCTGTACCTGCATGAAGCCTCTGTTGCCCTTGTATCTGCCCTCAAGCAAAAAGAGTTTCGGCTCTTTAGAAAGCCTTTGCTGAACGAATCTCAGTCGCTTTGGTTCGATAGAGAACTTGCGCATACTTTCCATAACGTCGGCGAGTCGCTCAGGTCGCTGACAAATACAGAACCTGCCTGAGTATTGCAACAGCTTTGAAGCGCAGTAGCAGATGTCGTCAAGGGTAGCGCTTTCTTCGTGGCGTGCGAGGGTCTTCTGAAGCTCAGGGTTTTTGATTCCACTACCTCCGAGCTTGTACGGAGGGTTGCACACAACAACATTGAAGTGACCAAACTCGCACTTGCCCTTGAGGTCTTTGAGGTCAGAATTGATAACGGTGATACAGCTTTGGTTTTGGTTGCCTATTTCGAGATTGTGTTCAATGCTACGAGTGAGCATATCCGTGCAATCTTCCTGAATATCAACAGCGAAGAGCTCTTTTACACGCTTTTCTCTTGTCCACAAAAGTGGCATAGTGCCACAGCCTGTGCCAAGCTCGATAACGCAGTCAGAAGCTTTCGGGCTCGCAAAATCAGAAAGGAGTATAGTATCTGTTGAAAAATGATGAACGTCACTTACGATGATTTCAACGCCATTTCCAAGCGGTTCAAGATGTTCGTTTTCTTTGAGCATAGTATCACCTCGCATAATCATAGTCATTATAACATATTCGAGAGGTTATGCAAAGAGGAAATTCGATATTGTAGGGGCGACTATTAGTCGTCCGTATAGCGAGGTTGATGTAATTGCAATGTATCTTTGCGGGTCGTCGAGATCGCCGACCCCTACAAACACACAGATAGGTTTCAGCTATAAACAAAAAAGCTCACAGCTACGAACCTCGGACGCACTAAACAATCACGCCTCGCTCCACCTCGCATCTTTTTCAAATTTCTTCTGCTCCTCAACCGCTTGCTAAAATCAAAGATTAACAGAACTCTTTGATTTTTTAACGCGCGGTGTCGGTCGCATCGAGATTTGAAAAGCTCGGTGGCTCAGCGCACTAAACAGTCACGCCTCGTTGTTCTTCGCATCTCCTCGAAAATCTACTCACTTGCTCGACAACTGCAATTGCCGCTGGCAATTTTCGTTATCGTCGCGCGTGTTTGATTTATCGAGGGCTACGAACCTCGGACGCACTAAACAAAAAAGCCCACGGAAATCCGTGAGCTCTTTTCGTTTAAGTGAATTATGCCTCTGAGATAGCCTCAACTGGGCACTGATCAGCACAAGCGCCGCAATCTGCGCAAGTGTCAGCGTCGATAGCGTACTTGTCGCCGTCCTCAACGATAGCTTCGCATGGGCACTGTGCAGCACAAGCAGCACAACCGATGCAAGTATCCTTATCAATTACAAAAGCCATGGGATTTACCTCCTTGTTAAATGATACGAGTATATTGTAGCATATTTTATAAAAAATGCAATTCTTTTGTTGAAAAAACTTATCTTTTCCGTAAATTACTATGTTTGAACATAAATAACGGGGACTGAGGATAACATCTTATTCCAGATTTTTCAGCTCATCGAGTTCTTTTTTGTTGACCTTGATGTAGCCGTCCTTGAGCAGCTTTACTTCCTTCACTTTGAATGTCTGAGGTGCGGCTTCGTCAGGTGTGTTGTCCATCTTGACTTTCAGAGTCTGGGTGAGCAGGTTGTTTTCAACAACCAAGCCCTTGCCCATAGGGGTTTTGACGATAGCGCCTACTTTAGGTGTACGCTTAAGGAGATCAGTATATGCCTCCTGCTCGTATTTTAAGCAACACATAAGGCGACCGCAGGTTCCCGAAATCTTGACAGGAGAGAGGGAAAGTCCCTGCTCTTTTGCCATTTTGATAGAAACAGGCTGAAATTCGCCCAAAAAGCTTGAGCAACAAAACGGCTTGCCACAAACGCCAAGACCGCCGAGCATCTTCGCTTCGTCACGAACGCCGATTTGTCGCAGTTCAATTCTTGTTCTGAAAACAGACGCAAGGTCTTTGACGAGTGCTCGAAAGTCAACTCGACCGTCAGCTGTGAAGTAGAACATAATCTTTGAGTTGTCAAAGGTGTATTCAACATCGACAAGCTTCATTTCGAGCTTGTGCTGAGCGACTAACTTTTCGCAGGTTTTGAGCGCGTCTTTCTCCTTGAGCTTGTTAGCTTCAAGATGCTTCAAATCCTCATCAGTAGCTTTTCTGATAACTTTCTTGAGTGGATGCACGATTTCTTCGTCGAGCACGTTGCGGTTAGCGGTAGCAACCTCGCCACACTCAACGCCACGAGCTGTCTCAACGATAACAGACTCGCCTGTTTTAAACTCTATATCAACAGGGTCGAAGTAGTAAATTTTACCGACCTGTTTGAATCTTACTCCAATTACCTCTGCCATGAAATCCTCCTATATTCTCCGCAAAGCCATGTGCACAGCAAATTCATATTGACGTTGCGGTCAGCCTTGATGTGAGCTTTGCTTGAAAGCTCAATCAAAGCGATGATTTTTTGTTTTGTAAGTTTTTTTGCTATAGTGTGAGCAACTTCACACTCGGTTTTGTTACCGACAGAATCCGAAAGCGCACGCCTTAGGTACTCGCACACAATCGGTAGTGTGTTCTTGAAAGAGTCACGCGTGTTGATTTTAGCCGTTGCGTATAGAAGCTTGAGCTCGCTTTTTTCAACAATACCGAGCACGATATCTTTTGCAAGGGCGTCATATTCCTGCGAATTTTCGTCGGTATTTTCGAGCGAGAAAATTTGCACACGCGACAAAATAGTATTGAGCAGTCGTTTTGGTTTTTCGGCTGTCAGTATGAAAAGTGTGTTCTGAGGTGGCTCTTCGAGCACTTTCAGAAAAGTGTTCTGGGAAATTTCGGGAAGACACTTGTCAACGTCGTTGAGCACAAAAACCTTGGTTCGAGCTTCGTTTGGAATGATGCTCGCTTCTTTTATCAGCTCGCGCATTGAGTCAACGTTGATGATGTTGGTTTTGCCCGATGTTTTTGGAAAAATGATGTCGCTGTGGCCATTACCTTTCGCTTTTTGACAGTTTGAACAGGTGCCACACGGACGATTTTCACCAGAGCACACAGCAAAACAAGAGAGAAACTCAACCGCGTTTCTTCTGTCTTCATTGTCTTTTCCTTGAATCAGCACCGCATGAGGCACACGGCCGTTTTTTATAAGGGTAGAAAAAAGCTCATTCCCTTTGGTTTCATTTTGATTCACCGTGGCACCTCCTTTGTGCTAAAGCAATTTTATCATAAAAGTTTTTTGAAATCTACATTTTTTTCAATTTGACTATATTTGTCACAACACCGCTGTCTGTGATGTCAATATATCCGTAAGATGCGAAATAACCGCTGAGTGAACCGGGATTCAGGATGTATAGCCCGTCGTCATACTCAGATAGTGCGTTGTGAGTATGTCCGAAAAGAACGATATCTGCGTTTTCTTCCCTAGCCGCACAGCAAAGCGGATAAGGTGAGAGCTTTACGTTATGCATATGGCCGTGGGTGATGAAAAACTTCTTGCCCTCTAGAGTGACAGTTTCAACAGTAGGAAGGGTAGAGCCTAAGTCGCAGTTACCCTTGACACAGTAAAACGCTTTGTCTGGATACATCATTTTTATTTCATCAAGCTCGTCACGGCTGTCACCGCAATGGATAACAACTTCGGCTTGTTTTTGTTCATCGATAGCTTTTTTCAGCGAGTAAAAATCACCGTGGGTGTCCGATACAACTAAAATTCTCATAAAATCTCCTGACATAAAAAGGGATAGTCTGCATAGTATATTATCGAGGTGTTATGTATGGCAAATAATGAGCAGTTAAATTCACTCATAAATCAGCTCGCTTCAAGGCTCAATGCTGATAGTTCTGATGTCAAAGATGCGCTTGAAAAAGGCAACCTGAATAAGGTGCTTTCGAATATGGACAGCAAGCAGGCTGAAAAAATCAGCAACATACTGTCAGATGAAGAGCAGTCAAGAAAGATACTGTCTTCTCCTCAGGCGCAGGCTCTCATCAGAAAACTCATGGGCTGATGGACGATTTACAGAGCAAGATAAGTCAGATACTGAGTGACCCGAAGTCTCTTGAGCAAATCAAGGGACTTTCGGAGATGCTCTCAATAGATAACACCGTGAATTCAGAAAACAAAAACAATAACGCTATGGTACCGCCACTTATGCAAAGCGGTTCGCCCGATATGATGGCGATGATATCGAAAATCGCACCGCTTATGGGAAACATAAATAAGGAAGATGACACAACGCGACTGCTTTGTGCCTTAAAGCCGTTTTTATCAGCCGAGCGAAGGAGCAAGCTCGAGAGCGCTCAAAAGCTTTTGAAGATAATGAAACTGTTGCCACTTATCAAAGACAGCAACATAATCGATTCACTTTTTTAGTCGGAGGTAGCTATGAGTGACAGTATGCAAAATGATGCGATGGAACGCTTAAAGCAAATGTACTCAAAAGCACAGCCAACTCAAAAAGCGGTGGCAAGTCATCAGGGGCAAAAAAAGCCTGATGAAAAACCACAAGAAGAACAAAGGAAAAAAGAAGTACATAGAAAAAACAGCGATAATATCTTCGATGTCTTTCTCAAAGACAAGGAAAAAAGCCTGATACTTCTGCTTGTAGTTCTTTTGATAAGTGAAAAAGCAGACACAACGCTGATACTTTCGCTTTTGTATCTTGTTTTGTGAGTTTATCCTCTGACCTGACCCTGACCGCGGATGATGAATTTGGTCGATACAAGGTTATCAAGTCCCATCGGACCGCGAGCGTGGAGCTTCTGGGTTGAAATACCGATTTCAGCGCCGAGTCCGAACTGACCGCCGTCAGTAAAGCGAGTTGATGCGTTGACATAAACAGCGGATGAGTCAACGTGGTTTAAGAATGTTTCTGCGTTTTTGTAGTTTTCTGTGATGATGCATTCGCTGTGACCACTACTATACTTTGCGATATGGTCGAGTGCACTTTCGAGCGAGCTTACGACTTTCACAGCTAAGATGTAGTCTAAGAACTCAGTAGCGTAGTCATCGTCAGTTGAAAGGGTGACAACATCACCCAAAATCTCCTTGGTTTTTTCGCAACCACGGATTTCAACATTTTTCTCCTTAAGTTTATCGTAAATCGCAGGCAGAGCTTTGTCTGCGATTTTCTCATGTACAAGTAAAGTTTCAAGTGCGTTACAAACGGACACTCGTGATGTCTTCGCATTGAAAACGATTTCGCTTGCCATATCGATATCAGCACTCTCGTCAACATAGGCGTGACAGTTGCCGACACCTGTTTCGATAACAGGAACCTTTGCGTTTTCAACAACAGCACGGATGAGTCCTGCACCGCCTCGAGGAATGAGCACATCGAGATAGTCAGTAAGTCCCATAAGCTCAATTGAGCTGCTACGGGTTGTGTCCTCAACGAGGTTGATGCAGTCTTTTGGAAGTCCTGCTTTCTCGATAGCGTCTCTCATAATATGGACGATAGCTTTGTTGGAGTTGATAGCTTCTTTGCCACCTCGAAGCACAACGCAGTTGCCTGCTTTCAGACACAGCGCCGCTGCATCAGCAGTAACGTTAGGGCGTGATTCAAAAATGATACCGATAACACCAAGCGGTACTGTCACCTTTGTGATGTTAAGTCCGTTTGAAAGTGTGTTGCCCTGAAGCACCTTGCCAACAGGGTCGTTCATAGCGATGATTTCATTCACACCCTGAGCTATAGAGTTGATACGCTCGTGGTTTAAAGTGAGACGGTCAATCATAGCATCAGAAAGACCGTTTTCTTTTGCGTTTTTTATGTCGATATTGTTAGCGCTTATGATGTAGTCAGCGTTTTCAACAAGGGCTGTTGCGATGTTTTTGAGTGCTTCGTTTTTCTCAGCCTTTGCAACTGACAAAACGCGAGAAGCTACTTTTGCATTATATCCGAGTTCTCTTACACTTAGCATTTTTCTTCACCTTTTCCTTTGAATAAAGTTCCTGTAGGCTTTCCTTCAATCGCATCGTAGAGGATTTCAGGATTCTCACCGTTTAAGACGATACAGTCTGTACCATATGCTGTGACAAACTTAGCGGCAGAAAGCTTGGTTGTCATACCGCCTGTGCCTCGGTTAGAGCCTGAGCCGCTTGCCATATGCATAATTTCGTCGGTGATCTCTTCAACAACATCGAGGTGAATAGCATCAGGGTTAGTTCTAGGGTTGTCGGTATAAAGTCCGTCGATGTCGGTGAGGATGATGAGCTTGTCAGCGCCTACCAGAGAAGCAACGAACGCTGAAAGCATATCGTTATCGCCGAAGTTGTTTCCCTCGAGCTCATCAATGGCAACGGTGTCGTTTTCGTTAACGATAGGGATGATACCCATTTTTAAGAGTGTGTTGAATGTGTTGATGACATTTTCTTTCTGGTGGTCTGATTCAACCGAGTATTTGGTGAGCAGAACCTGAGCTACTGTGTTGTTGTATTCAGAGAAAAACTTGTCGTACATAAACATCAGCTCACACTGACCAATAGCAGCGAGTGCCTGCTTTTCCATTGTTGACTTCGGACGCTCCCCTAGTCCGAGTTTACCAACACCAACTCCGATAGCACCTGAGCTGACGAGCACCACCTCGTGACCGAAGTTTCTCAGGTCTGAGAGCACCTTTGAAAGAGTGTCAACACGTCGAAGATTAATCTTTCCGTTTTCATATGTAAGGGTCGAAGTTCCGACCTTGATAACAATTCTTTTCTTATCCATAATAACCTCTTAATTTATAGGCTGTTCCTGCCTAAAATTTTCCGAATATCATTATACATCATATTTGTCAAAAATAAAAGTAAAAATTTGTATTGTTTTGAAACTTGCTGAATATTTACAAAGAGAGCAACTTAGGCTATACTAAAGGTATATTTGAAATTGGAGATTTTTATGGAAAATACAAACGAGATAAAACTGACAAAAGCGCTACTTGTCAGCGTTGATACTGGTGAATATGATGCAGATAGTTCACTGTCTGAACTTTTTGAGCTTGCTAAAAGTGCGGGAGCTGACCCGGTGCTCAGCATTGAGCAGAAGCTAAGCCACATCGAGTCTGCTACTTGTGTCGGTAGCGGTAAGCTGATTGAGATTTGCGAAGCGTGTAAACTTCACGAAATTGAGCTTCTCATTTTTGACCTTGAGCTGTCGCCGGTGCAGATAAGAAACATCGAAAACGCAACCGATGTCCGCACCATCGACCGAACTATGCTCATACTCGATATTTTCGCTCAGCGTGCAAAATCCAAGGAAGGTAAGCTTCAGGTTGAGCTTGCCCAGCTCAAATATATGCTCCCTAGACTTACAGGTAAAGGTGTCGAAATGTCACGACTCGGTGGTGGTATCGGTACCCGTGGTCCGGGTGAAACAAAGCTTGAGACCGACAAGCGACACATAAGACGCAAAATGGAAACGCTCAAAGAACAGCTCAAAGAGGTTGAACAGCACCGCGAGCTTATAAGACGCAGACGAAAGAAAGATAACGTCATCACCGTTGCGATTGTCGGCTACACAAACGCAGGAAAGTCAACGCTGATGAACTTCCTCACTCAGGCAGGAGTGCTCGCTCAGGACAAGCTTTTTGCGACCCTTGACCCGACTTCCCGTGCCTTGAAACTTCCTAACGGCGTGTCTGTTATGATGATTGACACCGTTGGTTTGGTTCGAAGACTTCCGCACCACTTGGTCGAAGCGTTCAAGTCAACTTTGGAAGAGGCGGCGCTTGCGGATATTATCCTCAACGTGTGTGATGCAAGCAGTGATGAAGCTATGCTTCACCTTGATGTCACCGAAAAGCTCCTTTGCAGTCTTGGATGTGTTGATACACCGATTGTGCCTGTCCTCAATAAATGCGATTTGATAAGCGATGATATGGAGATTATGCGAATCAAGGATTGCGTGAAAATCAGCGCAAAGCACGGACAGGGAATCGACGAGCTCCTTTGTGCTATCGAGAATAACCTGCCCCTTAGAGTGAAATGCGTGAAACTTCTGTTCCCGTTTGATAAAGCAGGACTAGCAGCAAACTTAAGGACAACTTCAACCGTCAACAGCGAAGAGTACACAGCCGAAGGCGTTGTTGTTGAAGCGGTGATTGATGAAGCAACCTATGGCAGACTCAGAGATTATGTGATTGAATAACTTTTTGGCGATGCACGACGTGTGTCGCCTTTTTATTTTATTTGCTATTTATCTTTGTTTGTGCTACAATATATGATGTATAAATGTATGGAAACGAGCGAGTTTTATGGATGTAAAAGTAAATGACAAGCTTATTATGAAAAAACCGCACCCTTGCGGAAATAACGAATTTCTGGTGCTGAGAATCGGAATGGACTTCAAGATAAAGTGTACCAAATGTGACCACGAAGTTATGGTGGGAAGAAAAAAGGTCGAGAAGAATATCAAAAAAATTATTAGAGATGAATAACGAGGACAGCTATGTTTGATAAACTGGAAATTTTTGATAAACGATTTGAAGAGCTCAACAAGCGAATGTATGAGCCTGATGTGGCGAGCGACCCTGTTGCTTTCAGAGAAATCAACAAGGAGTTAAGTTCCATCACGCCGATAGTCGAAAAGTACCGTGAGTACAAGAATACTAAGACTACAATTGAAGAGTCGCTGATGCTTCTTGAGGATAGTGAGTGTGATGATGAGCTCAAAAGCCTTGCTCAACTCGAGCTTTCTCAGGCTAAAGATGATATCGTCACTATTGAAGACGAGCTGAAAATCCTGCTTTTGCCGAAAGACCCGAACGACGAGAGAAATGTTATCGTCGAAGTAAGGGGTGGTACAGGAGGCGAGGAGTCATCTCTGTTTGCTGCTGATTTGTTTCGAATGTATTCTATGTACGCTGAGAAAAAAGGTTTTTCAGTTGAGATTCTCAATATGAATGAAACTGAGCTTGGCGGATTCAAGGAAATCTCATTTATGATAAACGGTGATGGTGCGTACTCACGCTTCAAGTTTGAGTCGGGAACTCATCGAGTGCAAAGAGTGCCACAGACCGAAAGCGGTGGCAGAATCCACACCTCAGCCGCTACAGTTGCGGTTCTTCCTGAGGCTGATGATGTTGAAATCGACATCAATCCAAATGATTTGCAGATTGATACTTTCCGAAGTTCAGGTGCAGGCGGTCAGCATATCAACAAAACTTCATCTGCTATCCGTATCACTCACCTGCCGACAGGTATGGTGGTTGAGTGTCAGGATGAGCGAAGCCAGTATAAAAACAAGGACAAGGCGCTCAAGGTGTTAAAAAGCCGACTCTTGAAAGTTGAACAGGATAAACAAAACGCCGAAATCGCTCAGGACAGAAAGTCGCAGGTAGGCTCGGGTGACAGAAGTGAAAAAATCAGAACATACAACTTCCCTCAGAGCCGTATCACCGACCACAGAATAGGACTGACACTTTACAAGCTCGATGATGTTTTAAACGGCAATCTTGACGAAGTCATCGAAGCGCTTATTACTGCTCAAAGAGCACAGCAACTTAAAGAAAGTATGGAAAACTAAAACTATGAATACACTATTACTGGGCACAACAAAAGAAGATATCAAAAAGGCCGCGTCTTTCCTCAAAGACGGCGGCGTTGTTGCTATGCCTACCGAAACAGTATATGGACTTTCGGCTGACGCACTTGATGGCGAAGCGGTGAAAAAGATTTTCCTTGCTAAGCGCAGACCGATGGATAATCCGCTGATTGTCCACATCGCAGAGCTTGAGGATATCGAGCGTTTTAACCTTGTGTCCGAGTTCCCAAAGACGGCGAAAGCGTTAGCACAGCGTTTCTGGCCGGGTCCACTCACGATGATTATGAAAAAATCCGATATCATCCCTGATGAAGTCAGCGCAGGACTCGACACAGTTGCGATTCGTCTGCCTTCTCACGAGGTTGCTCGAATGCTTATCAAAGAAAGCGGTACAGTTTTGGCGGCTCCGTCAGCTAACCGTTCAGGCTCACCAAGTCCGACAACAGCTCAGCATGTTATGAACGATTTGGAAGGTGACATCAACGCTGTTGTTGATGGTGGCGCGTGTGATGTTGGTGTTGAGAGCACAGTCATCACGCTTGCAACAAGCAAACCGAGACTTCTTCGTCCCGGTCTTGTCACCGTTGAAGAAATCGAAGAAGTTATCGGCGAGATTGAGGTTGACAACGCTGTGCTGTTCAAGCTCGAAGATGATAAAAAGGCTTCGTCTCCCGGTATGAAATATAAGCACTACGCTCCATCTGCTCAGGTTATCCTGATAAATGCAAGCAGTGATGCGTTCATAGCTTTTGTAAATGAACAGTATGAAAAAGATAACAGCGTCTGTGCTATATGTTATGACGAAGATGTTGAGAAGCTTTTCTCAAAGACCGTGTCGATAGGAAAAGAGAAAGACGAGAAAGCTCAGGCACAGAATCTCTTTGATGCTCTGCGTCAGGTTGATACTATGGATGTGAAAACGGTCTACGCTCATTGTCCGAAGAAAACGGGAGTTTCCATGGCACTTTATAACCGCCTGATAAGAGCCGCAAGTTTTGAGGTGATTGACCTTGAGTAAGGCACTTGTTGTGGGACTCACAGGTCCGATAGGAAGCGGAAAAAGTGCTGTTACCAAGCTCTTTTCTAGAAACGGATACAAGATTATCGACGCTGATGTTATGGCACGAAAAGTTGTGGAAAAAGGCTCTTCTGCTTTGATTGAACTTCAAAAAGCATTTGGCGATGATGTGCTGAATGTTGACGGTACACTAAACCGCAAGGTGCTCGCTCAAAAAGCGTTTTCAACGCAAGAAGGCACAAAGCTTCTCAATTCCATAACTCACCCTGCGATTTTGAAACTCGTCAAAGATGATATTTCTGCTTTCGAGTCTCAGGGATTCACTAAAATTTTATACGATGCTCCGTTGCTTTTTGAAAGCGGGTCTCATACTTTGTGTGACAAAATCGTATGTGTTATCGCTGACAGGGAAATCAGAATGAAACGAGTGAAACTCAGAGATAACCTGAGTGAAAGTGAAATACAAGACAGGATGAATCGTCAGCACAGCGATAGTTTTTATGAAACCAAGTCTCACTATGTGATATATAATAACGGTGATTTTGAAGATTTGAGGATGAATACACAAGAAGTTATCAACGCATTAAACGAGGTGCACGATGGCACATTATGAAAAAACAGGAAATAAGGGACACGGCTGTTGCGGTGGAATTTTCACCCTGCTTTTAGTCTTGGTTGCTATAGTCGCACTTCTTTTTTATACAACCGATGTGCTCGGTGATATAGAGAAAAAAGTGATGATGCAGTTTTATCCTATTGAATATGCTGAGTATGTTGAGTACTACAGCGAGTATTACTCGGTGAGTGAACCGCTTGTTTATGCGGTGATAAGAACCGAAAGCGGATTTCGGGCTGAGGTTGAGTCGAGTGTCGGTGCTGTAGGGCTGATGCAGATTATGCCCGATACCTTTGACTGGTTGCAGTCGATTGAGGGTGATTCGCAGGTGTATCCAAGTGATGCGCTGAAATCACCCGAGGTGAATATCAAGTACGGCACTTACTATTTGTCGATTTTGCTCGACCATTACAACGGCGTTGAACAGCTCGCTGTTGCGGCTTATAACGGAGGAATATCGAATGTCGACTCTTGGCTGGAAGATGAGCGATACTCAAGCGACGGAGTGACTCTTTCTGACATTCCGTTTGTTGAAACCTCTCAGTATGTTGAGCGTGTTGAAAACACAAAAGCGATGTATGAATCACTTTATTATGATAATAATTAACTTAGATTATAATTAACCCTAGGAGGAATTAATATGGCTGAAAAAACAAAGGCACAGCTTTTAAAAGAAGAGCTTATGATGAAAGACAGAAAGGGCGCTGCTGACTACAAAGCACAAGACCTGAAGAAAGCAGACGAGTTCTGCGCAGATTACAAGGAGTTTCTTGACTACTCACGCACCGAGCGTGAGGCGGTTGTTTACTCAGTTGAGCTTGCGAAAAAGTACGGCTTTACTGAATATGACAACAAAAAGACATACAAAGCAGGTGACAAGGTTTATATTGTTAACCGCGACAAGGCAGTCGGCTTTGCTGTTATCGGTAAGAACGGCACCAAAAACGGCGTGAAGCTTGCTATCGCTCACGTTGACTCACCACGAATTGACTTGAAGCCAAACCCACTTTATGAGGATAACAACCTCGCACTTTTCAAAACTCACTACTATGGTGGTATCAAAAAGTACCAGTGGACAACTATTCCGTTGTCACTCCACGGCACAGTGGTAAAACTTGACGGCACAAAGGTGGATATCCGTCTTGGCGATGATGAGAGTGAGCCATGTTTCTGTATCACCGATTTGCTCCCACACCTTGACCGTGAACAGGCAACAAAGACAATGAACAAGGCGTTCACAGGCGAGGACCTCAACATTCTCGTTGGTTCACGTCCATACTCAAATGATGATGACAAGGGCCTCGTTGCACTCAACGTTATGAATATCTTAAACGAGAAGTACGGCATCACAGAGAACGACTTCTTATCATCTGAGCTTTGCTTTGTACCAAGCTACAAGACACGCGACATCGGTTTTGACCGTTCACTCATTGGCGGTTATGGTCACGATGACCGTTGTTGTGCATATCCTGCACTCATGGCGGCACTCAATACTGAGATGCCACAGAACACAGTTATCACTTATCTCACAGACAAAGAAGAGACAGGTAGTGACGGCAACACAGGTATGCAGTCTGACTTCCTGAGATACTTCATCTACGATTTAGCTAAGGCAGACGGGGAAGAAGGTTACCACGTTCTTTCAAAGAGCCAGTGTCTCTCTGCTGATGTAAATGCAGCGTTCGACCCTACTTTCTCCAGCGCTTATGAGCCAAAGAACGCAAGCTTCTTAAACGAGGGCGTTGTTATTTCTAAGTACACAGGCCACGGCGGTAAGTACGACACATCTGATGCATCAGCCGAGTATATGGCTGAGATTCGCGCTATGCTTGAGAAGAATGAAATCAAGTGGCAGATTGGCGAGCTTGGTAAGGTTGATATCGGCGGTGGCGGTACAATCGCTAAGTATGTTGCTAATATGAATGTTGACGTTGTTGACCTTGGTGTTGCTGTGCTTTGTATGCACGCACCGTTCGAAATTATATCAAAAGCCGATATTTATATGGCGTACAAGGCATTTTATGCACTCTTTAACTAAATTTTCCTAAAACACTTGCTTTTTTTGAAAAAGTGTGTTAGTATAACTCTTGCGGTCAAAAGACCGCACTTTGCGCTGATAGCTCAGCCGGATAGAGTGACTGGCTACGAACCAGTAGGTCGGGGGTTCGAGTCCCTCTCAGCGCGCCATAGAAAACGCAGTACCATTTTGGTACTGCGTTTTTTATTTCTTATGGCAAGCGAGCTGAGAGAGGACTCGAAGGCGACCGTGCCGAGGAAAATTTGGAACGAATTTTTCGAAGGTAAAAAGGCTCCAGTGGAGCGTTTTTAGGGAGAGCGCAGAAGAAACATATCTGATGATACAATGGCACCAAACGAGGTGTTTTTCTATGATAAGGAAAACACACTCTCAGCACATCAAAGATATTACAGCACCATTTTGGTACTGCGTTTTTTATTTCTTATGGCAAGCGAGCTGAGAGGGGACTCGAAGGCTTGTTATTCACCTGATGTGTTCTCATTATTTCTGTATACTTGATACCGAAAATCGTCCGAACTATACCCAATATAAACCGAGTGGAAGCGCGGTCTAAAATTGCTATAAATTACCTGAAAAAGTGACAAATTCAACTTTTTTTAGCTTTGGTTGTGTTGACATATTATGTTAGCATAGTATATAATTAAAGTGAGAAGAGAGGCTTTCCTCTCATAGAATCCGAATTTTTAGAAAGGAGATAGTTATGCTTACAAAAAGTGAAAAACAGATTATGGAACTGTTGTGGAGTTGTGGCAGACCGCTGACTTGTGTTGAGATTATCGAAAACAGCGACGACAAGACTTGGAAAGACAGCTATGTTCATATTATGATCAGATCGTTGCTCAAGAAAGAAATGATCAAAGTTGATGGTGTTGAGCTGGTTTGTAAGAACTATGCCCGCAGATTTGGTCCAGCTATGACCAAAGATGAATATATCGTGAAAACCCTAATGAATGAAAATGTCTGGACTAATGACAAAATGCCACCGTTGTTCGCTGCTTTTGTGAAAAACGAGGCTAACGTTGAAGTTCTGGACGAGTTCGAAGAAATTATCAAAGCAAGAAAGTGTGAACTTTCAGGAGATCCGATGTGATGCAACTGACAATTTATTCGTTCCTTATGGCGGTGATCTCAAGTTCGCTTATGATCATCGCTATTTTTTATTTGCGAAAGACCCGATTTTTCAACGATGCATTTGGCATCGCTTTTATGGTACTTATGTATCTTATGTCGCTATTTCGGGTGCTTTTGCCGATTGAAATACCTGCTATCAAGATTATTATTCCTGACGAAGTCTTTTTGACTCACGTTATGGATTTTTTGCTCAACCGTTCTGAGGCTACATCCGATATGTCGATGTTAGTTTTAAATGTGCTGATACTTTTATCGTTAGTTGTGACTTTTGTTTTGCTGACTATTTTTGTGACAAAGCAGATAAAGTTTACAAGAACGGTAAAAAACACCTATAACTTTGCGACACAAAAAGAGTGTGAATTGCTCAGAAAAGTGGCTGACAGAACATTTACCAAAAAATCAAGTATCAAACTTATCAAAACCGATATTGTCAATACTCCGATGAGTATCGGGCTTTTTGATATGGTTGTTATTATGCCAAACATAGAATATAGCGATACTGATCCTGAGATGATTTTTATTCACGAGTGCACCCACTTTAGAAACAACGATTTGTGGCTCAAGCTTCTTGTGCACATTTACTGTTGCTTTATGTGGTGGAATCCTCTTGTGTTTCTGCTCAAAGCTGACTTGAATTTTATTCTTGAGATTAAGTGTGACAATGCTGTTTGTCGCAATCTTGACGAAAGTGCGCGTCTTGACTATGCTCATGCTGTCAATCTGTGTGCTAAAAACGCTGTTAACAATACGCTTCCTGCGGTGTTGGTCGCATCGGGCTTTGCATCAAGCAAAGGCACAAAGCGTTATGTTTACAGAATGAACAACCTGCTTTACAGAAAGTTTGATGAGAAAAGACGTTTTACGCCGACTATCATTGTGTCGCTTGTGATGGTTGTGATTTATACTTTGTCTTTTATGTTTATCTGGCAACCTTCCTATGATGATGTGAGAATTGTTTCACATAAATACGGAAAGTGGGGGATTTCCCTTTACAATAGCGATAGTGATTATATTGTCAGACAAGAAGACGGAAACTATGTTTTCCACTTTGAGGGAGAAGATATCGTGGTTACTGAGAAAGACTATAATCTGGGAATTTATGACGGCTATCCTGTTTTTGATGAATCAGGCCGAAAAATAACACCATAAATTGTGAGCTGTTCCGTTTTTGCGGGACAGCTTTTTTGTTATGATGATAACAATATCGTCATAAAGCTTTTAATATGTGAATAAACATATTATAATTGCAATTAAGAATTAAAATTGGAGATGTATGTATGCGTGTTATGAAATGCGCTTTAGCGTTTATACTGGTGTTTTGTACTATGGCGGTGACGGTGGTTTGCGCGGCGGTTGTTGCTGATGAAGGTGCAACTTTTGAAAAAGAGATGGTGAGTGTAACCGAAGAAACTGTGAGTACAGAAGCTGAAAATAACAACGATGCTTTTTTAAGCGACAAGCCTGAGCTGTCGGTTGTTGGCGCAAGCGAGTATAAACCACGTCTCACAGCTCCTAGCAAGAATAACAAGTATTACTACAGCGATATAAACGTTTTCTACAAGCACGGTTGGGGTATGCCTAACTGCACAGCTTATGCCTATGGCAGAGCGTATGAGATTCTTCAGAAAGAACCGAAGCTTTGTATTTACAGTGCGTATCTGTGGTACGACTACAACAAGGATAACAAGTGCTATGCTTACGGCAAAACACCGAAGCTCGGTGCGATTGCGTGCTATACATACAAAGATGGTACAGGCGGTCACGTTGCGGTTGTTGAAAAGATAACAAAAGACACCGTTTACTATTCAAATTCAGCGTATAGTGGTGAGAATTTTTATGTGAATACTGCACCAATCGATGACCCGACAGACGGCAGAAGTAACTGGCTGTTTCAGGGATATATCTACATCGGTGACTATGAAGTTGCCGATGAAAAACCACAGCAGGGTGATGTTTACAAAATCACATCGGATAACGGAGTCAATATGAGAAAGGGTGCAGGGACAAGCTATGCGATAGTCTCAGCTATCCCGATGGGACAGACCGTCACAGTTACAAAGACGAAGAAAGCTGACGGTTATCTGTGGGGATATACAACATATCTGGACAAGTCCGGTTGGTTTGTCACCGATTTCGCTGAGCTTATATATTCAAATGATGGTAGTAACAGCACTATCAATCCTGATGAACAGATGGGGATGCTCGGAGATGTTGACTTGGATTCGAAACTAAGCATTATGGATGCGACTCTCATCCAGCTGTTCATTTCACAGCTCGAGACCCCAACCCAAAAGCAGTTAGCTCTTTGTGACTATGACAAAGACAGCACAATAAGTGTTATGGATTCAACATCACTCAGATTCACTTTAGCTCAATTGTGATGAAGTTGATGTCTATGAAAAACGAAATACAAACAACAAAGCCACGGTTTTGATACCGTGGCTTTTGATTTATATTATTGAATTTTACTGAGCTTGTAGCTGACTTCGTTTTCAACAACTGTGTAGCCTTTGCTCTGTGCGTTGTGTGCGAGAGCAGCTGTGTCGAGCTTCGAAGCTTTTGGAATGT
This sequence comes from Ruminococcus sp., assembly GCA_045124035.1. Classification (GTDB taxonomy): domain Bacteria; phylum Bacillota; class Clostridia; order Oscillospirales; family Acutalibacteraceae; genus Ruminococcoides. The sequence goes on from JBGVLC010000018.1 coordinate 20,991, forward strand.
AGATATACTCTGGCACCTTGTCAGGGTTAACTGCGTAGAACTGCTGAAGTCTCATAAGAGCAGTTTCGTTTTCGCCTGATATCCATGCTGAGAATGTTCCGTATGGCATATCGTCAGTTTTGAGATAACACCATGTACGCTCTGTGAGCATAAGGATGTCGTCTTTCTTGATGTCCTTGTAGTATTCAAGGTCAGCGCTGATGCTTTCGTATGTCTGGGCGTTATTTTCATTTGTGAAAATGCCTTTTGCAGGTCCTGTTTTCATTTTGCTGACAAGAGTTTCAGGAGAGCCTTCCCAGAAGCAGTGCTTGGTCTTAGCTTCTAACTGCATAAATGCGAGGATAGTAATAACAAAAGCGGCTGTGAGCGCTGTGCCTCTGTAGAGCCACTTGCCGTATGATACCTCGTCAGGACGCTCTTTCATTTCTCTTAGCACCTGAGCAAGGAAGATGTAGCTTGCGATGTTGGAAAGCGCACACGCTACAGAAATCATATAGAAATACTGGTTTGACGAAAGTGTGACACAAAGCGAGTAAATAAGACCTGTCATAAAGACAGAGCAGAAGATTTTCTGAGGCTTTTTCTCACAGAGAATGTATGATGTGATACCGACAAAAATAAATGGGAACATAATCGCGTTATAGCTCTTTGATATCAGTGTCCGGTAGAACATAAACAAAGTTGTAAGCGAGATAAAAGCGCTTGTGATGAGATAAAACGCACGGTGATTCTTTCGGTTTCTGTCAACAGCCATAACGATAAGAGTTGCAATATAGCTGTAGAATGAAACTTTGAATCTTGAGTGACAAAGAAGGACAGCGTCTTTGTATCCTTTGAGCTTTGCGATAAAACCAATCTGAGGATGTTCAGGGTCCTTGAGCATTAGCGGAAGGTTAGTGAAAATTCCGTCAATACCGCAGGTGCAAATGATGAACACAAAGAAGATAGCTGCAAGCACACTTACTCCGAGCGTAAACCACAAGAATGTCTTGAGAGAGAACATATCGGTGCAAAGTGCAGATTTGTTGATGTTGGTTTCCTTGAGTAAAAGATGTGCCAGAACACAGATGAGATAAACAACATAAACAAGAACAAGATAAGGACAACAAAGCACCGCACCCGCAAGACAAACACCCGAGAGCAAGAACTGCCAATTCTTTTTCGAAGTAGCAAGGAGAACACCGCTTAGAAGAAGTAAGTCAAGCGCCATTGTGTTGTAGCTCAGCGCCATAATGTTGTATGGTGTGAACAAGAAGTAAAGCGAAAGACCAACAGCGGCAACATAGCCGTAAGTTCTGAGACGCTTGTACGCAAACACGGTGACAAGTCCGTGGAAGATGATGTACAGATATCTGAAAGTGAGGAGAATTCCTGTTGTACCGCCTGTGATGACTCTGAAAAGCCATACAAGTGGCATAGTCAGAAAGCCTGACATCTGGGAGAGGTGCCACTCGTCAACGAAGAGTGAGTCTGAAAGACCCAGTCTGTGAGCTACAGTTAAGTAGAACGCCTCGTCATTTCCGCCAAAACCAAAAGGAGCTTTCCAGAGGTTAACAACGAGAAATGATAATGTCAAAACGATGAATAACAGGTCAACTACCTGCTGTTTGTCTTTTTTTTTTAGAGTTTTTACAAAGTCACAGATAAATGAGAAAATGGCTTTGATGAGTAACTCAACATATGAGAGTATAAACGAAAGTGCCAGCGAACAAATGAATACGAAAGTAACACATGGGATAAACCACCAGATTCTGTCCTGCATAACAGGAACGCTGAATCTGAGCTTTCCATAGATATATGTGTCGAAGATGTATGACACAAGGTACATACAAAATACAAGGTCGGAAACTTTCCAAAGCACAAATCGAACAGGGTCGCTTGTGTTTTCGCACTTGATTCGGGTGAGTAACTCGAAGAGTAAAACTGCTGTGACATATGGCTGGAAACCATACCAGTAAGCATAGTAGCTTGTGATAAATCCTGTGCCGTAGCTTCTCCAGAAGTTGAACGCTGTGAACGCAAGGGTTGAGAGAACAAGCAAAACAGCAACTGTGCTTGTTTTCATTTTAAGACCGAATTCCTTGAGATAACAGCCTGTGAAATAGAAGGTGACAGGATAGAAACCTATCCACCAGTCAGGAAGCAAAGCGTTGAATTCGCTGCTTGAAGAAGGATTGCCCCACCATGCAGGGTCCATCAGGTTGTAAACGTTGAAGAAGGTTGGAACAGCGGTAAGTACCACCAAAGTGATGACAAGAAGCTGTTTTTGTCTTTGGCTTTTCAGGTTGTTGTAAATAAGATTCAAGAAAGGAATGAGCAAAAATAAGCCGATGTACATCTCAACATACCAGGCGTACTGAGCAGCTGTGAAGTCAAAGAAGCTGAGCACAGCCTCTTTGAATGTATAGGTCATATGCTTGAATTTGATATTGAATATTATGCAAGCGACACCCGCTACAAAATAGGTGAGCAGGGTCTTTGAGATGCCCATAAAGTGCTTTTTGGATACGGTTTTCTTAGACATAAGATAACCTGACAGCAGTATGAACATCGGTACGCAAGCCGAGAAAAATGTTCTCATAAAGCACATCACAAACATCGTCGGACCTACCATAGGTTCGCTGTAGAAGTCTGTGTATAGGAAGAAGTGCACCATCATAACAAGAAGCACGGATGCGATTCTCACGATGTCGAGAGTTGTGTTTCGATTTTGTAGATTTTTATTCATTGTGGTTTTCCTTTTTATTCTGCAAAGTAAAGTGGTTTATTCTAAAACTTCGAAGTTATCATCAAACGGGTCGTTAAAGTCAGAATCGATTCCGGCAAGTTGCATCTGGATGGTTGTGGCGTCCATGATGCTGATGAGACCGTCTTTGTCGGTATCGGCAAGGCTTTCCTGCTTGTCGCTGAATTCGTCATAAAAAGCGAGGTAACGCTGAATTCCCGTAGCGTCAAGGATGGTGACTTTTCCGTCCATATCAATGTCGCCCTGATAAAGCTCTTTTTCTCCGATAGCCTTGATGACAAAAGTACCTCCGATATCATCCTCGAGGCTGTCTTTGTACAAGTCCATAACATCCATAATATATGAACCGCCATAAGCTATGTAGCTTTGACCGTGTTTTGACTGAGGAAGGAAGATGTATCCGCCGCCTGATGTTGAAAGCCACTCGCAAACGCCGATGCTGTTTGTGCTGTTTTCGGTTTTTGTGAGCTTGACGCCTATAGCGAATTTTTCTTCATTTACGAGGAAGTCTTCTGTGTCAACGCTTAGATAACCTTTGTATGGGACTGTACCGCTACCGATTTCAATCCACTTGGATTCTCTCGCGGTAGGAAGTCCTGTTGGTGCCATAGGAACACGATAGATGATATATGGCGAACCTTGAGCAGTTGACTCAAAATTAATTTTATCAATCACTGTGTAATCTTTGTCTGTATCAAAAACATTGATATATGTGATGGTGTCAAAACTGCTGTTACATTCAAATTCATATGTTGCACCGTCAACTTCGTTCTGATAAATCATTTTTGAGTTGTCGTAAGGTTCGTAGTCTGTGAATGTATAGCTTGGACCGAATTTGTCGGAAAAGAGGTACTCATCCTCATAGCTAATCCAGTAGTAACCATGGTCGCCCCAGTTTTTGCCCCAGCTGTTCTTGCACAGCCACGCACCGTCGCTTGACGGCTGTGCGGTTTCTTCGAAGTATTCTTTCGGGAAGTTGTCGTCCCAGCCGACGATAGAAATACAGTGGCCGTTGAGCTGATAAGTTTGAAGTCCTATGGTGTTGCAGTAGTATGCGTGTGTGTCAGGGTTGTAGTTTCTTTCGTCAACGTGATAGTTAGCAACAACCGCGCCGTTTTCATATACAGCGGTCTTGATGGTTTCATCATCGCCATCTTCAAGATAAACAGCACCGTTGACAGCTACCTGCTTTTTGGCTGTTTCGTTGTACCACTCAAAATCCGAAATCAGCGTTGTTTCAACGTAGTCTTTTTCCAAACGAGGACCCTGCCATGAGGTGAAATATCCAAGCGATATGTAAGCGTAGCCACCGCTTGTGAATGAACGGTTCCAGCCTGAACCATCTTCACGTTTTGTGCCCCAGTGGTTCATATGCATAGGAGCGAAGTGCTCAACATCATAGCCATCTTTCAGCATAACGCTCTCGAGTGTTGATGAGGAACCATAAGCCCAGCAGGTGTTATAAATCTGGTTTCTTATCGGGAGAGTGTAGCCCAAATCTTTTGAGCTGTACGCGCTTGGAAGCTCGCTTTCTGGATTCAGCTTCGTTCCGCTTACTTCAAAGTCGGCAGCAATCAGCGAGATATCGCTTTTGGCACCTGTCAAAGCTTTGTCAACAACAGCACCATGAGTCGTAATAGCACAGCCGACAACAGTAGCCAAAGCAAGAGAAATAGTGGTAAGTTTTTTGAAAAAATTCATAAAATCACCTAATAGTTATTAAAAATCATAAATTTACGAATATATTATATCAGTAAATATAGTGAATGTAAATAGAAATGTTGCAGATAATATATTGAGCTTTAGTGAATTTGGGGGATAAATATGAATCTGAGAACTGACCTTGCTCTTGAAGCGAGAGAAATTGCAGGAGACAACATCAAGGGTGTCGAGTATGAATGTTTTGAAAAAGGTGCGATTGAGATTGAAAAGCTGGTGGTAAAAACCAAGGAAGCTTCCCGTATGCTTCAAAAAGAAATGGGGACATATATAACGATCGACCTGCCACCGCTGACAAATGATTTCAAAGATACTGATGAACGACTCGTCACAATCGGTGAAGAGATTCGCGCGCTGTTGCCTGTAAACGGGTTGGTACTTGTTGCAGGACTCGGGAATGTGGATATCACTCCCGATGCATTGGGTCCGAAAACCGCATCAAAGATACTTGCGACCCGCCATATTTCGGGTGAGATAGCAAAAAGCACAGGACTTGATAAGCTCAGACCCGTAGCGGTGCTCAGCACCGGAGTGACGGGTCAGACGGGAATCGAAACGGGTGAGCATCTGCTGAGCATTGTGAACAGAATCCGACCTACTGCGATTATCGTTGTTGACGCGTTAGCTTCGCGCAGACTCGAACGCCTCGGGACAACTTTGCAGATATCGGACACCGGAATCTCACCCGGAGCAGGAGTGGGAAATCACAGGAAAAAGATAACGAAGGATACAATGGGTGTGCCTGTTATTGCAATAGGGGTGCCGACGGTTGTTGACGCGCTGACGCTCGCAAATGACTTGTTGCGCGTTGAAGATGAGTGTGAGTGTGTGAAGCTCAGACACAGCGTATCTCCCAAAGGACGAGCTATGGTTGTCACCCCGAAGGAGATTGATTTGCTTGTACAGCGCTCATCAAAGCTGATTTCCCTTGCGATAAATTTCGCGCTCCATAAGGATTTTGAGCTTTGCGATTTGGTTGCTTTGCTGTGATATCGAATAATTCGGATATTTTTTGCATAGCTTTGAGTATAGCGGGGTGATGTGTTTGAAACGAAAAGAAAGACTGAAAGCTGTTTTGTGTCTTGTGATGAGCTTTATGATATGTTTTGTGGCGGTTTTCTGTGTTGCAAAAAGAGCGAGGGAGTGCTTCTCGCTTTCTGATACTGCAGCGATGTGTGCGGCTTTCACGGTTATGCCTGATGGCGACTTTCAGAAAAAAGAGAGCAAAAAAGAATTAAAAACAAAGAAACTCAAAAACACCCCAAAGGAAAAAGAGACAAAAAAGGTCAAGCAGGAAAGTGCAAAAAGTGATGAGGCGACCTACAATGTAAGCGAGCTTGATTTGTCAAAAGGTGCGATAGAGTACAACGGTTTTTATGTCAACAACTCAACTTCATATGATATGGATATAAAAAGTCTGCTCAGTAGCCCTTTGCCGTTTGAAATTGATGATACAAGACAGGCTCAGGTGCTCATTGTCCACACCCACACTTGTGAAAGTTATATGGATTTTGATGAGGGTTACTACTATGAAAGCTTTTATCCTCGTACAACCGATAATCAGCAGAATGTCTACGCTGTTGGAGAAGCGATAGCAAAAAGCCTGAAAGAAAATGGTATCGGAGTGGTGCACGCAAAAACACAACACGATAACCCATCATATGACGGAGCCTACTCAAGGTCGTATGATACTATTATGCAGTATCTTCAAAAGTACAAAAATATCAAGGTCGTTATTGATGTCCACCGTGACTCGATGACTCAGGAAGATATGACCAAGCTCAAGCCGACTTTCACCTATAACGGCAAAAAAGGCGCTCAGGTGATGATAATGACAGGTCACGATGAAAGCTATGAGTCCTTTCCTTTCTGGGAAGATAACCTGAATTTTGCGTTGAAATTACAAAATGTCTGCGAGAAAAAGTACGACTCGATGATGCGTCCGCTTAACTTCGGAGACTTTACATACAATATGAATGTTAACAACGGTTCGCTTCTTGTTGAAGTCGGTACAGACGCGAATACTCTCAGTGAAGCTGTTTACAGCGGAGAATTGCTTGGTATTGCGCTTTCAGAGGTCTTGCAAAACGGATGAAGATTTGTTATACTTTAAACTAGGAAAGTTTTGGAACTAAAATACCAAGATTACGGGTGAAAATATGAGGAATAATAAAGTTATGAAAACGCTTGTTTCTATATTTACCGTCTTGCTTTTGAGCTTTATGGTAGCGACTACGGTTTTTGCTGTTGATGCACCGCAGGGTGACACCCCTGTTGTCGATACTGAGATTGCAACGGATGTTGTCGATGAACCTCAGTATGTAGAAACAGAAGTAGAACCTGACTACGACTTTGAAGAAGAAACCGAGCCTGTATATGAAGAAGAAACCAATGCTCCTGTTGAGGAAGATGACGAATACATAGGCGAGCTTCAAGAGGAAACTCAGGCGCCTACCTACTACGAAGTTTTCGGTGACGATTTGCCTGAGATTGACGATAGCGAAGTAGTCAAGCCGACAGTTGTGAGGATTCCTGATGTTGAAGTGTCGGATACTTCGCTTATGGGTGGAGTTATCGCGTGGCTTTGTGTTGCTGTTGGTATCGCGGTTGTTGCTGGTGTGCTTTTCAGTCAGCGTACCCGTCAGGTTGGCTCATCATACTCAAATGATCGCAGAAGGTAATTATGAAGATAGGTAATGTTAATATAGAAGGATATGCGGCTTTGGCTCCTATGGCAGGAGTAGCGGACAAGGCTTTCAGGGAACTTTGTATGGACTTTGGTGCGTGCTACTGCGTTTCTGAGATGGTCAGCTCAAAGGGCATATCATATAATAGCGAAAAAAGCGCTCAGCTTATGGAGCTTTCAGAAAAAGAGCATCCGTGTGCGGTTCAGATTTTCGGCAACGAGCCCGAAACCATGGCGCAGGCGGCGGTTTTTGCGAAAAGATATAAGCCTGAGATTTTGGATATCAATATGGGGTGTCCTGCTCCGAAAATCAGCGGTAACGGTGCAGGAGCTGCGCTGATGAAAGACCCGAAGCTTTGTGGCGAGATTGTCAAAGCGGTGGTGAATGCTGTCGATATCCCTGTCACGGTGAAAATCCGAAAAGGCTTTGACGATGAAAATATCAACGCAGTTGAGGTTGCCTCAATCTGTGAAGAAAACGGAGCTTATGCTGTCACCATCCACGGAAGGACAAGGGCTCAGTACTACAGCGGAAAGGTTGACCTTGATATCATCAAAGATGTCAAAAGTGCACTTTCTATCCCTGTTATCGGAAACGGAGATATCGTTTGTGCTGATGATGCGAAGCGTATGTATGACTACACCAAATGCGACCTTGTTATGGTTGGACGCGGAGCGCTGGGAAATCCTTTTCTGTTTACTGAGATTAATGCTTATTTCAAGGGCGAAAATTATTCAAAGCCTGATTTCGAAGAAAAAATGAAAGCTATGAAACGCCATATCGAAGCGTTGGTTAAAAACAAAGGCGAATATGTCGGTATGCATCAGGCTCGAGCTCACATCCCGCACTACCTCAAAGGTTTCAAGGGGGCTAGCAAGCTCAGAAATGAAGCGTGTCGGGTTTCGACTCTTTCAGATATGTATGCACTTATTGACAAGGTGCGTCGTTCTGTTATATAAATATATACTAAGATAAAAACAGCGGATGCTGAAAAAGGGGAATGTAAAATGTATAAGGATATTATGGATTCAATCGGTTTTATCGGCAACTACGATAAGGAAGTTGCTGACGCAATGGGCACTGAGCTCAAAAGACAGAGACAGAACATCGAGCTTATCGCAAGCGAGAACATCGTTTCTCCTGCTGTTATGGCTGCTATGGGCAGTGTTCTTACTAACAAATATGCTGAGGGTTATCCTGGCAAGCGTTACTACGGCGGTTGCTACGCTGTTGACGTTGTTGAAGACATCGCAAGAAAAAGAGCTTGTGAATTGTTCGGTGCTGACCACGCTAACGTTCAGCCTCACTCAGGTGCTCAGGCTAATATGACTGTATATTTTGCTATGCTCGAGCTTGGCGACACAGTTATGGGTATGAATCTTTCAGAAGGTGGCCACCTCACTCACGGTTCACCGGTTAATATGTCAGGTAAGTATTTCAACTTCGTATCATATGGTGTTGACCCTGTTACTCACAGAATCGACTACGATAAGGTGCTTGAAATGGCTAAAGAGTGCAAACCAAAGATGATTGTTTGCGGTGCTTCTGCTTACCCACGCGCTATTGATTTCAAAAAGTTCAGAGAAATCGCTGACGAGGTTGGCGCATACCTTATGGTAGATATGGCTCACATCGCAGGCTTGGTTGCTGCAGGTGTTCACGAGTCTCCTGTTCCATATGCTGACTTCGTTACAACTACAACTCACAAGACACTCCGTGGTCCTCGTGGCGGTCTTATCCTCTGCAAGGAAGAGTACGCTAAGGCTATCGACAAGGCTCTCTTCCCAGGTACACAGGGTGGTCCACTTATGCACATCATCGCTGCTAAAGCTGTTTGCTTTGGTGAGGCTTTAAAGCCTGAGTTCAAGGCTTATGGTGAGCAGATTGTGAAAAACTGTGCAGCTTTGGCTGACGGTCTTGTTAAGCGTGGACATACACTCATCAGCGGTGGTACAGACAACCACGTTATGCTTATGGATCTTCGTAACGAAGGTATCACAGGTAAAGAGCTCGAAGCTAAGCTTGACGAGTGCTACATCACACTCAACAAGAACACAATCCCTCAGGAGCCACTCAGCCCATTTGTAACATCAGGTGTCCGTATCGGTACAGCTGCAGCTACAACAAGAGGCTTCAAAGAGGAAGATATGGACGTTATCGCAGAGTGCATCTCACTTGTTATCAAAGATTTCGATAACAGCGCTGATAAGGTAAGAGCTATGGTAACCGAGCTTTGCGCTAAGTACCCACTTTACGAATAATTTTACTTTAATATAACTAAGGGTGGTTTTTATGTCATCGCCACTTGCTGACAGACTTCGTCCGCAATCACTTGATGATATTGTCGGACAAAAGCACTTGCTAGGAGAAAACAAACCGCTTCGTAAAATTATCGAAAGCGGCAACATTCCCAATTTAATATTCTATGGTCCGTCAGGTGTCGGAAAAACTACCCTTGCGAGTTTCATCGCCAAAAGTACCAACCGCACTTTCAAAAAGCTCAATGGTACAACGGCTTCGACCTCAGATATCAAAGAGATTTTTGCAACTCTCAACACATTTGAGGGACTCAACGGCATTTTGCTTTATCTCGACGAGATTCAGTACCTCAACAAAAAGCAACAGCAGACCTTGCTTGAGTATATCGAAAACGGCAAGATTACCCTTATCGCTTCAACAACCGAGAATCCGTATTTCTATGTTTACAACGCGATTTTGTCACGTAGTACGGTTTTTGAGTTCAAAAGTGTCGAGAAAGATGAAGTTAAAAAGGCGGTACTGCGTGCGTATGAGATTTTGAGCGACGAGTACCAAAAAGAAATCGTTGTATCTGATGAAGCGGTTGACCATATAAGCTTTGCGTGTGGAGGAGATGTCCGAAAATCGCTCAATGCGGTCGAGCTTTCCGTTCTTGCGGGCGATGATGACGGCGAGAAGATAACTGTATCCGACGAAGCTGTTGTTGACCTCACTCAGAAAAGCGCCAACAAATATGACAAAGATGGTGATGAACACTATGACATCGTTTCAGCATACCAGAAAAGTATGCGTGGCTCGGATGTGGACGCTGCACTTCACTATCTTGCGCGACTTCTTGACGCAGGCGATTTGATGAGCGCTTGCCGAAGACTTCTTGTCTGTGCTTGCGAAGATGTCGGACTTGCATATCCTCAGATTATGCCTATCGTGAAATCGTGCGTAGATATTGCTCTTCAGGTTGGACTTCCTGAGGCAAGGCTCCCGCTTGCGGACGCTGTGATTATGGTAGCTCTGGCACCCAAGTCAAACTCAGGTCACGATGCTATAAATGCCGCTATGGCTGATGTTAAAAGCGGTCATTACGGACCTATCCCACGACAGTTGCAAAATATGCATTACGATGGGGAAGACAGAAAGCTCAAGGGTCAACACTACATTTATCCTCACGATTATCCTCATCACTATACATATCAGCAGTATCTTCCTGATGTGCTCAAAGATGTAAAATATTACAATTTTGGTGACAACAAAACTGAACAAGCGTTCAAAGCGTATTGGGATAAAATTAAATAGTATTTCAAAAGATAAACGACCGCCATTGTGTGGTCGTTTTTTATTTTCTTTGTAGGTTATCGACAAAAGACGAGTTTTAAAATTATGCAATATAACGACGAATAACACCCCTTTTCGTTAATGTGTAAGATTGCAAAACCTGCGCTTGTACGAAATGCACAAAAAGATTTCGAAAAGTTTATTACCTTTGTCAAATGACCTTTTTTGAAATAAATAGTACAATATATGTAACAATGTTTTAACTTTTAAAGGAGGTTATTTTTATGAGACACACACTCAAGTGCGCGGTTTGTATTCTTATGACAATCGCTATGCTTTTCAGTATGGTTGTTTGCGCTGGTGCTGTTGCTGCTGATACAGCTGAAGTTGCAGCTGACAGCGAGCTTGCATCAACTGGCGTAAGTGGCACTGTGTACTTCAAGAACACAGCTAACTGGTCAACTGTTAACGCATACGTTTGGATCGAGGGTACTACAACTGCAGTAAAGGCATGGCCTGGTCAGGCTATGACACTCGTTAAGGACAACATCTACAAGTACACTATTTCAGGTGATTACAACATGATCATCTTCAACAATGGTGGCGACCAGACAAAAGACCTTAGCATCCCAGGTGCAAACCAGATCTACGATTTTTCAACCGGTAGCTGGAGCGCTTACACAGACGACAACAACAACACAGATCCAACAACTCCTGTTGTAAACCCAACAACACCTGTAAACCCATCAGGTGCAAAGGCTGTTTACCTCAAGAACAGCGCTAACTGGTCAACAGTTAACTGCTATATGTGGAGAGATGGTGCCGGTGAGAACGCTGCTTGGCCTGGTGCTTCTATGACAAGCATCGGCGATGGTGTATTCCAGTACAACATCACAGGTAACTTCAACAAGATTATCTTCAACAACGGCGGTTCACAGACAGGCGATATGGATCTCCCAGGAGATGGTTACATCTATGATAACCAGTCAGGCACATGGGATGTTTATGATACATCAGCTATCAAGGTTTCAAACTTCGGTGCTAACCTCACATCCCCACAGTACAAGGGTACAGATATCACACTTTCAGCTACTGCTACAAGCGTGAGTGCAGTTTCATACAAGTTCTCAGTAACAGGCCCAAGTGGCACAACTGTTGTATCAGACTTCAGCTCAAAGAACACAGCAGTATGGACTCCAACAGCTGTTGGTACATATACAATCACATTTGATTTCAAGGACGCTTCAAATAACACAAACCAGAGAACAGCTACATTCACAATCGAAGATGATTCAAATGTTTCTCTTCCTATTTTGAAGGGTGTTTCTCCAAAGCCAGGTCAGATGAAGAAGGGCACACAGCAGACTCTTGCTATCAATGCAGCAGGCGGTAAGACTGGCACAAACCTTCTCTTCTATAAGGTTAAGATTACTGACCCAAGCGGTAACACATGCAACGTACCTTATTACACAAAGTCAACTGCTTATAGCTTCACACCTACAGCTTTAGGTAAGTACACAGTTACAATTTATGTTCAGGCTTCTGACAACGAGACTGTTGAACGTAGCTATGTTTACGAGAGTGTTAACACTGTTGTTGACCCTGTTGAACCAACAACACCAACACCTACAAATCCAACACCAACAAATCCAACACCTGGCGACTACCTCAAGGGTGACGCTGATATGGATACAGTTGTTACAGTTTTGGATGCTACAATGATTCAGCTTGTTTTGGCTCAGATGAGACCTACAACTTCACTCAACTACAAGAATGCGGACGTTGACGGCGACACACTCGTTACAGTTCTCGACGCAACAAGAATCCAGCTTCACCTTGCTGGTAAAATAGAATGGTAAGGAGGTAACGAAAAATGAATACTATCAAAAGAATCGCGGCTTTAGTGCTCGCAATCATGGTTATCGTGTCCATTGCTGTTATCTCAACTTATGCTTCAGAAACAGATCTTGCAGATACATCTGCAAATGGCATAACAATCCACTATAAATCAGAAAACAAAGTTCCATATGTTTACTACTGGAACGCATTAGCATCTGATATTTCAACAACATATCCAGGTGTTAAAATGACTAAGGAAGCTAATATGGCTGGTGGTAACTGGTATACATACAGCTTCCCAAATGTTACAAAAATCAACCTCCTTTTCACAGATGGTACTAACACACTCTCAGGTCAGATTTCTGATGAAATCACTGTAAAGACAGGTGAGTGGTGGTACAAAGACGGCAGACTCAGAGACAGAAACCCTGATGAGGTTGGCGACTTCGAGAGAACTGACCTTAGAGAGGATTCAATCTACTTCGTTATCACAACTCGTTTCTACGATGGCGATACAGGCAACAACGTTCACTGCTGGGACGACAAACAGGCTAACAACCCTGACTCTGACCCTGCATGGCGTGGTGACTTCAAAGGTCTTATCGACAAGCTCGACTACCTCAAGGCTTTAGGTTTCTCAGCTATCTGGATTACACCTGTTGTATCTAACGCTTCAGGTTATGACTACCACGGTTATCACTCATTCGACATCACAGAAGTTGACCCTCGTTATGAATCTCAGGGCGCAACATATCAGGATCTTATTGATGCAGCTCACGAGAAAGATATGAAGATTGTACAGGACGTTGTATGGAACCACACAGGTAACTTCGGTGATTCTTTCCTCGCTCCACTCTTCACAAAAGAGTACAAAAAGATTCAGGACCTCGGCGATGTAAGCTGTATGAAGGTTATCCCAGGCGGATTACTTGATAAATCTTATCCAAACTACGAAAACCTCCTGCCGGGTGACCAGTTCCAGGCTCGTCTTGACTGCCTTAAGGGACACAAGTCAGGTAATGCTCAGAACAAAAACGAGTACTACCACAGAGAGAAGAACATGGGTTACGAGTCATCTATTGAGCAGCAGGGCTCAATGGCTGGCGACTGTGTTGATATCAACACAGAAAACCCTGTAGTTGCTAAGTTCATCACAGACACATATCGTGAGTATGCTAACATGGGCGTTGACGCTTTCCGTCTTGATACAGAAAAGCACATCAACCGTTGGACACTCAACAACGCATTCTTCCCTGCTTTCTATGACATTATGTCAATGAAGACAGGTGGCAAAGAGAATTTCGTTATCTTCGGTGAGGTTTGTTCACGAGTTAGAGAAACATGGAACCACAACATTCCATCTTCTTCACCTGCATTCTTCACATGGGAAGAGACAGAGTCAGCTTGGAAGGGCAACTGGAACTCATCTAGCCCAACAGCTAACGTTCAGACTTCTATCAACCACTACGATGCTCACAGAAGTCCTGATGGTCTTCCAACATCTAACAATGCATACCTCAATGGTATCAACTACCATACACCAGACTATTCAAAGTCAAACGGTACATCTGTTATCGACTTCACAATGCACTGGAACTTCGAGAACGCTAACAACGCTTGTGGCGCTGGTTATGCAGAAGACTCATACATGAACGACTCAACATGGAACGTAATGTACGTTGACTCACACGACTACGGTCCAGACGGTATGGAGAAAACACGTTACAGCCTTGGTCAGCAGGCTTGGGCTGAGAACTTCAACCTCATCTTCACATTCCGTGGTATCCCTTGCGTATACTATGGTTCTGAGGTAGAGTTCGCTAAGGACCTCCCAATCGACGTTGGTCCAAACGCTCCACTTGCTAAAACAGGTCGTGCATACTTCGGTGACCACCTCGAGGGTTCTGTTAACGCTACAGACTTCACAAAGTACACAGCTTCAGGCAAGGTTGCTGAGACTCTCAACGCTCCACTTGCTAAGCACCTCCAGAAGCTCAACGCTATCAGACGTGCTGTACCAGCTCTCCAGAAGGGTCAGTACACACACGACGGCAACTACGTTTCAGGCGGTCAGATGTCTTACATCAGAAGATACACAGGTGAAGGCATCGACTCTCTCGCTTGTGTTGCTATCACAGACGGCGCAACATTCAAGAACATTCCAAACGGTAAGTACATCGACGCTGTAACTGGTGATGTTAAGAATGTTACAAACGGTACACTTTCAGTTTCTTCAACAGGTAGAGGTAATATGAGAGTTTACGTTTGCTGTGCTTCAGGCTTCAAGGGTATCTCAGGCAAAATCGGTCCTGACGGTCAGTCATTCTTGAAGTAATTTTCAAAACTTAAAACATAAACATTTAAAGCCCGAGCTTTTTGCTCGGGCTTTTTTGTATGCAAAAATGTGTAAGGTTCTGCGTGCCCCGCAAATCGTAGGGTATGGTCTGCGTGCCCTGCAAATCGTAGGGGAGGTACGATGTGTAACAAAACATTGATGTTAAAACAACGACGAAATTAAACCATAAATAATATACAACATATATGTTTGTTCTACCTGTGGGTTTAGTAATCTGAACCTTTGTGCAAATTTACTAACAAATTTTTTTACAAGAAAGAAAAAGATAAAAAATGGTAAGACTGTAGTGAAAAATTATCAATGATGTAAAAAGTGTTGAAGTATTTGAAAATGTATTATATAATAATGATAACTTAATATGCTATTAATGGGATAATTTTGTGCCTTTTGAGGTGCGAATTTTATCCTGAACATTAGGTTTTGTATGTTTTGCACTAGTAGAGTTGAAGTTTGTTGTGCAAAATGCCGAAGACTTTGTTCCTTGACATTATTTTCTGCCGATGTGTGCCCTTTTTGGCGGGATTGCAGATACTTTTTCCATTTGTGCTTTATGAAACTGAAAGTTAGAATAGTATAATTTTAACCACAAGGAGGTTATTTCTATGAGACACACTTTAAAGTGCGCTGTTTGTCTCCTTATGACACTCGCTATGCTTTTCGGTATGGTTGTTTGTGTTGGTGCGGTCAACGCTGATGTGGCTGAAACTTCTGCTGCTCGCACTATCTACTTCAAAAACACAGATAACTGGGCTACTGTTAACGCATACGTCTGGATTAAGAACACAAGCACAAACGTAAAAGGATGGCCTGGTGAGGCTATGACAAAAGTGAAGGACGATGTCTACAAGTACACTATTTCAGGTGATTACAACATGATCATCTTCAACAATGGTGCAGGTACTCAGACTCCTGACCTTGACTTGGCAGCTGACGGTCAGATTTTTGACTACTCCACAAAGACATGGAGTGCTTATCCTGACCATGTCCCAACTCCTACAACAGATGAAGAACCAACTACACCTGTTGTAAAGCCTACAACACCTATCACACCTGGCACAACAAAGATGGTTTACGTTAACAATACTGCTAACTGGCCATCAGTTAACTGCTATATGTGGACAGATGGAGCTGGCAACAACTCAGCTTGGCCTGGTCAGACTATGACTGCAGTTGGCGATGGTATCTATCAGTACGAGGTTACCGGTGATTTCAATATGATCATCTTTAACAACGGTGCTGGCGTACAGACCGGTAATATGAGTTTCCCTGGTGACGGTTATATTTTTGATAACTCAACTAACAAGTGGGATATCTATGATACATCACCTATCAGAGTGAAGAACTTTGGTACAAACCTTATTTCTCCACAGTACATCGGTACAGAGATTACTCTCACAGCTGAGGCTGTAAGTGATACAGCTGTATCATACAAATTCTCAGTTAAGGGCACAAACGGTACAACTGTTATCGCTGATTATAGCGCAAGCAACAAGGCTTTCTGGACTCCTACAGCTGTAGGTTCTTATGAAATTATCTATGATTTCATGGATGCTGCCGGCAACACTAACCAGAGAACTTTTGAGTACACAGTTGAAGACGACGCTGGCGTTGAAGCTCCTATCTTGAAGGGCATCACACCAAAAGCAGGTCAGATCAAGAAGGGTGAACAGCAGACTATCACTATCAACGCTTCTGGTGGTAACACAGGCACAAAGCTCTTGTTCTACAAGCTCAAGATTACTGACCCAAGCGGCAACACAGCTAACGTTCCATTCTACACAAAGACTAAGTCTTACAAATTCACACCAACAGTTTTAGGTACATACACAATCACAGCGTATGTTCAGGGTTCAGATAACGACACAGTTGAGCGTCACTACGCTTTTGTAAGTTGTGAAAATCCTGATGACCTTGTTATTCCTACAACACCAACAACACCTACAAATCCTATCCCAACAACACCTGTTGATATAATCAAGGGTGATGCTGATAAGGATACAAAGGTGACAATCCTCGATGCTACTATCATTCAGCATCTTTTGGCTCAGATGGTGACAGAAGACAGAGTCGACACAGACAACGCTGATGTTGACGGTGACAGCAAGGTGACTATCCTTGATGCAACCCGTATCCAGCATTTCCTTGCAGGTATGATTACTAATTGGTAAAGGAGGTAACTTAGATGAATACAATTAAAAGAATCGCAGCGATTGTACTCGCTATGATGGTAATCGTGTCCATTGCGGTTATCTCAACATATGCGACTGAGACTGCTCTTGCTGATACATCAGCTGACAGCGGCGTTACAATCCACGTAAAATCAGAGAATAAAATACCTTATGTTTACTATTGGAATGCACTTCCAAATGACCTTGAAACAGCATATCCTGGTGTCAAAATGACAAAGGAAGCTAATATGACAGGCGGTAACTGGTATACATATTCTTTCCCTACAGCTACAAAAATCAACCTTCTTTTCACAGACGGTACAACTACTCTTGAGGGTCAGATTTCAAAGGAAACTACCCGCACAACAGGTGAGTGGTGGTACAAAGACGGAAAATGGAGATCTAAGAACCCTGATGAAAAGGGCGACTATGACTTCACAGACCTTCGAGAAGATTCTATCTACTTCGTAATCACAACTCGTTTCTACGATGGTGATACAGGCAACAACATCCATTGCTGGGACGACAAGCAGGCTAACAACCCTGACTCCGACCCTGCATGGCGTGGTGACTTTAGAGGTCTTGCTGATAAGCTCGACTACATCAAGGCGCTTGGCTTTAGTGCTATCTGGATCACTCCTGTTGTTGAGAATGCTTCGGGCTATGACTACCACGGCTACCACGCTATGGACTTTTCAAAGGTCGACGTAAGATACGAGTCTGATAACTACACTTACGAGGACTTCATCGCGGAAGCTCACGATAAGGGTATCAAGATTATTCAGGACGTAGTATGGCAGCACACAGGTAACTTCGGTGAGAATTACCTCGCTCCTGTATTCAAGAAAGAGTACAAAGATTATCAGGACCTCGCTGATATCGAGAAGTGTATGGTTCCTACAGACTACCTGCTCGATACATTCGGTCTGAAAACTCCTGAGGAATACTGGGCTCAGAAACCACAGACTCAGTATGACCAGAGACTCAACCTTATGAAGAATACTTCTTCTGCTGCAGGCGCTAACAACTCAACAGGTGCGCATCCTGATGATGGTGACTATGGTATGGCTAAGGTTTCGACAGACCCTGTATATAACGCAAAGAACTACTACCACACAGGTTACTTCCAGAGCCTTAACTGGGACGACTGGACCTGTAAGTACTGCCAGATCGCAGGCGACTGTGTTGACCTTAACACAGAGAACCCTGCTGTAGCTAAGTACATTGTTGATGCATATTCCAACTACCTCGATATGGGCGTTGACGGCTTCCGTGTCGATACAGTTCGTCATATCTCAAGACTTTCTCTCAATATGATGTACAACGACCAGATGAACGCTGCTGCTAAAGCTGCAGGCAACGACCACTTCTATATGTTCGGTGAGATCTGCTGTCGTTACAGCCAGACTTGGTACAGAGAGCACGCTTGCGAGTCTGTTCAGTTCTACACATGGGACGAGTCAGATCCATCATTCAAGAACAGCTGGAACTTCAGCGAGAACGCTACTGCTGAGGAAATCAACGAGAATATGAACCTCACATTCGATCACTACAAGAAGTTCGACAACATAAGCAACCAGCCAACTTCTGACAACGCATTCTTAAACGGTATCGATTACCACACACCTGACTATTCTAAATCTTCAGGTATGGGCGCTATCGACTTCCAGATGCACTGGTGCTACGATTCTGCTGATGGTGCTTTCGGTGCTGCTAAGGGCTCTGACAAGTACTACAACGACTCAACATGGAACGTTGTTTATGTTGACTCTCACGACTATGCTCCTGACCGTGGCCAGCAGAACAGATTTGCAGGCGGCACACAGACTTGGGCTGAAAACCTCAACCTTATGTTCACATTCCGTGGTATCCCATGTCTCTACTACGGTTCTGAAGTTGAGTTCCAGAAGGGCGTTGTTATCGACGTTGGTCCTAACAAGCCACTCGCTCAGACAGGCCGTGCGTACTTCGGTGAAAACCTTGAGGGTACTGTTACTGCAACTGACTTCTCTGAGTACACAGCTTCAGGTACTGTAGCTGATACTCTTAACTACCCACTCGCTAAGCACATCCAGAAGCTCAACGCTATCCGTCGAGCTGTTCCTGCTTTGCAGAAGGGTCAGTACACAGTTTCTTCTAACTATGTATCAGGTAATAAGGCATATATCAGAAGATACACAGATTCATCTGTTGACTCTCTCGCTTGCGTAACTGTTTCTGACGGCGCTACATTCAAGAACATTCCTAATGGTAAGTATGTTGACGCTGTAACAGGTGAGGCTGTAAATGTTACTAACGGTACACTCACAGTTCCTTCACTTGGTAAGGGTAATATGAGAGTTTACGTATGCTGTGCTTCAGGATTCCAGGGCATCTCAGGTGCTATCGGTCCTGCAGGCCAGACATTCATGAAGTAATTTTACAGTCAAATAAACTTATAAACGCAGAAAGCCCGAGTTTCGAAACTCGGGCTTTTTGTTTAAGTTAAGATTAAATTATAAAAAATAGCGTTAGTGAATATGACCAATTTATTCTATGTTTTTTGTTTTCTCGCACCATTTATAAGGATTGTTTTCCATATATTTCAGGTGTTCCAGAAAATCTTCTTCGCTACGTATTATGTGGTCAAAGTAGGATTTTTGCCATATATTATATCCATATTGTCTGTTGCAGTATCGTTTGAAAAGAGAAACAAACTTTGGAATTTGTGCGTTTGTAGGGTGTGGCGCTTGCGACACACCATCATCGTTGATGACTCTGACCAGTATATGTATATGATCAGGCATAATTACATATCGGTCTATTTTTATGTTTTTATATTCACGCTCAAGATTTTTCTGAGCAACAAAACCGAATTCAGACATAGTCGTCTCAGGTTCGTCATAAATGCCGAACCCTACTTTGATTTTGCATAAAAGCTCTTTTCTGTCCTTGGTGCAAATCGTGATAAAATACGCACCTGTTTGGCTATAGTTATAATCCTTGAGTCTTGTGGGTTTCCTGTGTTGTTTTTCATCAGAGCTTTGCATTTGTTTTTGCCATGAAGCTCTCGGATTTGATGAGAAAACGTTCGTGGTATGCTTTGCCGACAACACCGCACTTGTCAGAAACCGTGATGTTAAAACTAAGCTTTCTGCCGTCGATTTCAACAAGCTCGCTTTCACAAGTTACTTCGATACCAACAGGGTCAGCAGCGAGGTGGTCAACATTGATTTTTGTGCCAACACTTGTGACACCTTCATCCAAAAATGGGTTGATGCTCTCGCTTGCTGTCTGCTCCATGAGAGCTACCATTGATGGAGTTGCGAAAACATCAAGCGAACCGCTACCCATAACCTTTGCTGTTTTTTCTTGTGTTACTTTTATTGTCAATGTGTTTTTAAGTCCTTTTTCTAGCATAATATCAGCTCCTGTGGTTTTTGTGTTTATTATATCATCTTGGATACAAAAAACAACCCCCGACAGATGTAAGGAGCACATTTGTCGGGGATTGCTATGAAAATGAAATGGGTTTTAGTCATCAAAATCTTTATCGTAAGAGATGATTTTACCTGTTTTTGCATCGATATCGTAGTCGTATTCATACTGACCGTGGTGGAAATCTACTTCGTAAATCTCAAATCCATCGTCAATATCGAACTGAGCTGTAAGTCTTGTGACTTCATCTTCTTTGAGTTTAGCGTGAGAGAGAGCTGTGTCTATAGCGTCGGGCTTTTCGATGTAGTCACTCGCTTTGTCTGCAGGTTGAGTTTCAGGGGCTGATTCTTCCTGTGCCTGAGTGAGCGCTTGAGTTGGCGCTTCGCTCTCTATTTCTGTTAATGCTGAAGTAGGAGTTGCGTCATGCTGAGTTGTTGTTGCGCATCCTACGAAAAAAGCTGAAAGAGCAAGGATGAGTAGTAAAGAAATAAACTTATTCATAGCGTACCTCCTGTTGTATTTTTAGTAAAACGAAAACTCAGGGAAGTGTTTTCGTTATGTTGGGACGTTTTATTTTCCCATCATAATTTCGGAGATGATATCCAAAATCTTCTGGTGACAACCGCCACAACCTGTGGAACAATGTGTTACCTTTTGAACATCTTCAAAAGCAGAGAGCACATTGTCAAAATTTTTGTTCAAATCAAGTGAATTTGCGATATCTGCGTAGCTTACCTGCTTGCAGTTGCATACCATAAAGTTTTCTTTCATAGGGATAACCTCCGAGGATTTATTAGTTATTTTATAGTTTAGTGAAATATCGTTTAGTAAAGCAAAAAGGCGTACTGCAATTGATGCAATACGCCTTGGTTTTATTTGACGTCTTGCGGATATCGAGTCCCAAAAGAGTCTTTGAGTTTAACGGATATTAGCCGAAATATCTCTTGAGAAGTCCTGCAAAACCAGCGCCGTGTCTAGCTTCGTCTTTTGCCATCTCGTGAACTGTGTCGTGGATAGCGTCTAAGCCGAGAGCCTTAGCTCTTGTTGCAAGGTCAAGCTTGCCTGCGCATGCGCCTGTCTCAGCGTCTACTCTAAGCTGTAAGTTCTTCTTTGTTGAATCTGTTACAACTTCACCGAGTAACTCAGCGAACTTTGCTGCGTGCTCAGCTTCTTCCCATGCTGCTTTTTCCCAGTAAAGACCGATTTCAGGATAGCCTTCTCTGTGAGCTACTCTTGCCATAGCAAGGTACATACCAACTTCTGAGCACTCGCCCTCAAAGTTAGCGCGAAGATCCATGATGATATCTTCCGGTGCATCTTTAGCAACGCCTACAACGTGCTCACAAGCGAAGCCTGCGCCCTCGTCCATTTTGTTGAACTTATCAGCTGGAACCTTGCATACTGGACAATTCTCAGGAGCCATATCGCCCTCATGAACATAACCACATACTGAACAAACCCATTTCATAATAATTACCTCCAAAATTAATCAGTTATTTGTGCAGTCACAGCATAGGCCGTGATACACTAAATTTTTTCTTTTTACTTCAAAGCCCATATTGTTGAGCTCTTTTTCCAAAGGCGACAGCTCGCTTTGATAAAGGTCGTGGACAGCTCCACAGCTTTCGCAAACAAAGTGAGCGTGGTCACTTACATCGGCGTCTATTCTCTCTTCGCCGTTGACCATAGCTACCGAGATGATTTTTCCCTGCTCCTTGAACAGCGAGATGTTTCGGTACACCGTTCCTAAACTCAGGTTCGGGATGTCATCTTTGAGCTCTTCGTACACCCAACGTGCACTCGGATGACTCTTTGTGCCGGCTATCGTTTTGAAAATAGCTTCTCGTTTAGAGCTGAAGTTCTGACGACTCATACTGTCACCTCCTTGAAAACAGTAATCATTCCTGTTTTCTGTCATTACTATAGCATATATCAAAGCTCTTGTAAAGACTTTTTTGGAATATTTTTCAAATTTTTTTAGTATAATCTATTGGTAAAGCAGTGAAATTATGCATTTACCTAGTAATTTACTTGGGGGATATTATGCCGAGAGTTTTTTTGAGTCCGTCGTTGCAGGAGTTCAATCCGTATGTAGGCGGGGGAAATGAGGAATACTATATGAACCTTATCGCTGATGCAATGGAACCGTATCTGCGAGCATCAGGGATTGAGTTTGACCGTAACACACCGTCTCAGACTTTGTCGCAGGCGATAGCTCAGTCAAACGCAGGAAACTATGACCTGCATTTTGCGATTCATTCAAACGCCGCCGGTGCTTCGAATCAGGGAGGGGTCAGAGGAGCTGAGTTTTACTACTACCCGACAAGTGCAAACGGGCAAAGGTTTGCAGATATATTGAGCGATAACTACGATGAGGTATATCCGATTGATGATAAGATAGAAACCATACCGACAACATCGCTTGCGGAAGTCAGACGAACAAAAGCCCCTGCGGTACTCGCAGAGGTAGCGTATCACGATAATGTACAGGACGCTCAGTTTATCAGGGATAATATTGAGAATATCGCCAGAAATTTTTCAAAAAGTATAGCAGAGTATCTGGGCGTTCCTTTTGTTGATGTGAATGCAACATAGTGCTTGAAAAATGCGTCAGATTATGTATAATACATATTATAATGCTTAAAAATATATCAAAGTATAAGGCGAGGGAAAGTTATGTTAAAAACACCGGATGCAAAAATTATTGAAAAAACTATCGCTAATCTCAAGCGTAATAATATGCTCGGTTTTTACTGTGAGACTAAGGAAGAAGCACTTGAGAAAGTTCTCTCTCTGATTAACGAGGGCGATACCGTTACAAACGGCGGTTCTGAAACTCTCAAAGAGGTCGGCGTTATCGATGCTGTGAAAAACGGCAACTTCAACTATGTTGACAGAAATGCGGCTGAAAGTAGAGAAGAAGCTGAGGAACTTATGCGCGAAGCTTACTTTGCTGATGTGTATCTCACAAGCTCAAATGCTGTGACCGAATATGGTGAACTTTATAACGTTGATGGCAACTCTAACCGTGTTTCTGCGATTCTCTACGGTCCAAAGAGTGTTGTTGTCGTTTGTGGTTATAATAAAATTGTCAAGAACTTTGATGAAGCTGTTTACAGAGTTAAAACCAAGGCGGCTCCACCAAACACAAAGAGACTCCATACAGGTGCATACTGCGAAAATGCAGGCGAGTGTCTCTCTTGTAGTGCTGACGGTTCATTTATGTGTGATGGTTGCCGTGGCGATGGTCGAATTTGTTGTAACTATGTTGTTTGTGCACAACAGCGTCACAAAGAGCGTATCAAGGTTATTATTGTCGGCGAAAAACTCGGATACTAAAACTATGTATGCAGCCCTCTTTGGGGCTGCATATACTTATCTGGACTGATTTTTGTTCTGATTTCTATTCTGGTTATTGTTCTGGTTGTTGTTCTGATTTCTATTCTGATTATTGTTCTGGTTGTTATTCTGGTTGTTGTTATTCTGATTTCTATTCTGATTATTGTTCTGGTTGTTGTTCTGGTTTCTGTTCTGATTATTCATTGTGGACACCTCCCTTGATAGATAGTATACACAGCCGAAAAAGGATTATTCTTATGGATGAATTTTTAAAAAAAATGAGCGATTTGCTCAAAGACGAATACCCTGCATTTCTAAAAAGTATGGACGAGCCTGCTTTCAGGGGTGTGAGACTCAATACGCTCAAATGCAATAAAAATGAAGTTTTGAAGCTGTTGCCTTTTGAGGTGAGAGAAACTCCATTTTGCAAAGACGGATATTATATCGAGAGTGAAGTTGATAAAGTCGGTTCACATCCGATTCATCACGCAGGCGCGATATATATGCAAGAGCCGTCGGCTATGTCGGCTGTTTCTATGCTCTGCGTCAAAGAAGGCGACAAGGTGCTCGACCTTTGCGCCGCACCGGGGTCAAAGACAACCCAGATAGCAAGTGCGCTAGGCGGTACAGGACTTTTGTGGTCAAATGAAATTGTTCGAAACAGAGCTTCTATACTTTTGCAGAATCTCGAAAGATGCGGAGTGAAAAACGCAGTTGTATCTTCAACTTCTCCAGAGATTCTGTGTCCTGCACTTTGCGGATATTTTGACAAGGTGCTTGTCGATGCTCCTTGTTCGGGTGAGGGAATGTTCCGAAAAGACAAGAACGCAAGAGCTGAGTGGACACCTGAGCACGCACTTTCCTGTGCAACTCGTCAGCTTCATATATTAAACAGCGCAAAGCTGTGTCTTAGAGCAGGTGGTGAACTTGTTTACTCAACCTGCACCTACTCTGTTGAGGAAAACGAGGGAGTTGTGAATAAGTTTTTAGCCGAAAATCCTGAGTTTGAACTTATCGATAGTGGTGAAACTTTCGGCAGGAATACGCTGACTTACGCAAAGCGTATTTTCCCGATGGATGGTGGCGAGGGACACTTTGCTGCGAAGTTCAGAAAGAACTATACTCCTGAAGATGAACATCCGATAGAAAAGCCGAAAAAGAAAAAACGCAATCAGAAAAGCGTTATGATTGAGGCTGATAAAAAAGCATATGACTTTTTGAATGATATATTCAAAGAAGGCGAATATAATAATCTTTATATGGTAGGGGACAAGGTGTACTCGCTGACTGATAGTCAAAAAGAGCTTTTCGATTATGATATCAATTTCAAAAAACTTGCTGTCTTGAAAATGGGCGTCGAGGTGCTTGTTGATTTAGGAAAGCGTTTCGAACCGCTTCATAATGCTTTTACAGCGTGCAAGCCTGACGGCGCGAAAAATGTCGTAAACCTTGACATAAACGACAAAAGGCTGTATAAATTCTTACATGGGGAAGAAATCGAGATTGAAAACAAACTCAAGGGATACACACTTGTTTGTGTTGAAAATATCCCACTCGGTTTTGCTAAAGCGAGTGGCTCGGTTTTGAAGAATAAGTACCCTAAGGGGTTAAGAAATAATGGATAATTTAACTAACATACTTACAATAAAAGATTTGCTCAGTCGCCACGGGTTCACTTTCTCGAAGGCGCTCGGTCAAAACTTCCTGATAAATCCGTCGGTCTGTCCGAGGATGGCTGAATTCTGCGGAGCGCAAAAAGGGGTCGGCGTTATTGAGGTCGGTCCGGGCTTCGGTGTGCTGACTCACGAGTTGTGCAAGCTTGCTGATAAAGTTGTCAGCATTGAGCTTGACAAAAGACTTATGCCTGTACTCGATGAGACTATGGCAGAGCACGAGAATTTTAAGGTTATCAACGAGGATATCCTGAAGATTGATTTGCACAAGCTTATCGAAGAAGAGTTTCAGGGGATGAGAGTTGTTGTTTGTGCTAACTTGCCATACTACATCACCTCGCCTGTTATTATGAAACTTCTTGAAGAAAAGTTGCCGATTGAAGCTATCACCGTCATGGTCCAGAAAGAGGCGGCACAGCGTATTTGTGCGAAAGTCGGCACAAGGGACAGTTCAGCTGTGACTGTGGCTGTGAATTACTATAGTGAGCCACAATTATTGTTCCACGTCAGCGCAGGTTCATTTATGCCAGCTCCAAAGGTTGACTCTGCTGTTATCAGACTTGATGTGAGTAGCGAGCCTCGAGCTAAAGCAAAAGACGAGCGTATGTTCTTCAAGGTTGTTAAGGCGGCTTTTTCACAGCGCAGGAAAACCGTGCTCAATTCCATCTCAAGTGGTATGGGTTTAAAAAAAGCACAGGTTGAGCAAGCGCTGAATATAAGCGGAGTGGAGCTCAATGCAAGAGCCGAGAAACTCGAGCTTTCTGATTTTGCGAAAATCGCTGATGCTTTAACTAAGAGGGGTAACGCTGATGCTTAAGAAACTTATATTTTTGAGCTCACTTTTGTTTGTGTGTATTATGCTGATGGTTTCAGCATTACTGATGGATGCCGAAACTTTCGGTGAAGTGAGCAGTTACTTTTCGATTGTGTGCGTGTTACTCTCGCTCATCGGCGTAGTTATAATGATAAGGAAAAACAAATTTTAATCAGAGTAAAATAAAAGGACTGGCCGTTGTGGTCAGTCCTTTGTTGTTTTGTTTGGATATATTACATCTGCTCAGGGCAAGTGATATTGAACATTGAAAGTACGTTATTGATAACAGTCTTAACACAAATGCAAAGAGCGAGTCTTGCCTGAGTGAGAGATTCGTCATCGCCCTTAACACGGCAAGCGTTGTAGAACTTGTGGAAAAGGGTAGCGAGTGTTGTGACATAACGGGTTATCTTTGTTGGGTCATAGTCCTTAGCAGCTGAGATGATCTGTGTCTCAAATGAAGCGAGGTGGTGGATAAGCTCGATTTCTTCGCTCTGAGTGAGGAGCATAAGCTCAGGGTCTGTGCATGCTCTTGGGCTGACACCATCGTTAGCGAGTGCCTTTAAGATTGAGCAGATTCGAGCGTGTGCATACTGAACATAGTAAACAGGGTTCTGGTTGTCCTGAGTAACAGCAAGACCAAGGTCGAAGTCCATCTGAGTGTTTGCTTCACGAGTATTGAAGAGGAAACGAACGCTGTCAACAGGAACTTCATCGAGAAGGTCAGAAAGACCGATAGCCTTGCCTGTACGCTTGCTCATCTTGACAGCTTCACCATTCTTAACGAGCTTAACAAGCTGCATAAGGAGAACATCAAGCTTTTCGCCGTTGCAACCGATAGCATCCATAGCGTTCTGCATACGCATAACGTGGCCGTGGTGGTCAGCACCCCACACATCGATGAGGGTCTCAAAACCACGCTCAAACTTGTTTTTGTGGTAAGCGATATCCGCTGTGAAATATGTTGGGTTACCATTCTGGCGAACGAGAACATCATCCTTGAGTTCAAGGTTGTCGATGTATTCCTGAGTTTTACCCTGAGCTAAGAGTTTGTTGGTGCAGACTTCTTTGTTCTTGTACCAGATAGCGCCCTCTTTTTCATATGTAAGACCTTTTTCAGTAAGGATGTCAACGACTTCTTTAACTGCACCTGACTGATGAAGTGTGCTCTCAAAGAACCACTTGTCATATGTGATGCGGTATTTAGCCATATCAGCCTGCATCTTAGCAATATTCTTAGGGAGTGCGAAGTCAACGAGAGTTTTCTTTCTAACGTCTGACTCAACATTAACGAGTGCGTCGCCGTTTTCGTCAGCATAAGCCTTAGCGTGGTCGATGATATCGCCGCCCTGATAGCCGTCTTGAGGGAACTCTACTGTGTCATCAAAAATCTGGAGATAACGAGCTTCGAGTGAACAAGCGAACTTTTCAATCTGATTACCTGCGTCATTAACATAAAACTCGCGGTAAACATCATAGCCTGCTTTGTTCATAACAGCGGCAAGACAATCACCAAGCGCACCGCCTCGAGCGTTACCCATATGCATAGGACCTGTAGGGTTAGCTGAAACGAACTCAACCATAACCTTGTGGCCGTTACCAAAATCGCTGTTACCGTAGTTTTCGCCTTCACTAAGTACATCTTTCACAACCTCAGCGAAATACTGCTTGGATAAAAAGAAGTTGATGAATCCAGGACCTGCTGTTTCGAAACGGTCAACGAGTGTGCCTTCTAAATCAATGTTCTCAGTGATAGCCTGAGCAATCTTGAAAGGTGGAAGACGAAAAGCTTTTGCGCTCATAAGTGCGGCATTTGTAGCCAAATCGCCGTGACTTCTGTCAGCAGGCTCTTCGATAACAAACTGTGGGATAGGTGCGTCGATGAGGTCACCTTTTTCGATAGCTTTTTTGATAGCGTTTTCGATAGCTGTGCGTAAAGTTTTTTCTGCGTTTAATGCTGTATGTGCCATATTTATTCCTCTTTTTCTTTGATGTTTATATGAATTTCGTTATCTGATACAAGGTCAGCAAAAAAGTCGAGCTGATATTTTACCCTGATGTCGCCACCGTTATCGCCTAGGTTGTGGTCGATATATGAGGTGTAAACGCCCATCTGGATATCTCCCATCGCGGTGTGGTAGTGGCATTGGTGTCTGACGTTGTTTTCGAGTATGAGTCGTGAGCTGTGCTCGCCCATACGAATGATGGTGACTTTGTCTTCGTTTTCAACTTTGACAACAGTGTCGGTTGTGATGGATGGGTTTTGTGCATCGTATTCTTTATATTTGATGTACCGATGACCGTTTTTCAGCATATATTCGCCGACTGTGATGGTCTCGATTTTATCTTTCTCACCATCTATAGTCTGAATACCCGTGACGGTGATGATGTACTCTTTTGCCATATCAGTACTCCTCTATATTGATTCTTTTCGCAGTGTTTTTCATATCTGTTGAAAGGAAAAGCGAAGCGATTTTTTCGAAGTTGTCAGGAGTGTCGCTGACGAAAAACTGAGCTGTACCCGTTTCGTTTTGAGTATTCAAAAGGTTGTTTTCACAAAGCACCTTTTTGGTGTAGAGAGCTGTTTCTTTTCCTGAGTCTATCAGGGTCACATCTTCACCCATAAAGTCGCCGATAGCTTCTTTTAAGATTGGATAGTGGGTGCAACCGAGGATGACGGTGTCAACTTTAGCATCTTTGAGAGGAGAGAGATACTTTTCAACCACAAGCTTGACTATCATATCATTTCTATCGATGATGCCGTTTTCAACAAGCGGTACAAAAAGCGGACAGTCCTGCTCGTAAACTTCAAAAGCAGGATTCTTTTCCTGAATTCTTGTTTTGTAGCTGTGGGAGTTGATGGTGGCTGTTGTGCCGATAACACCGATTTTTCCGTTGCGGCTGACATTCAAAGCTGTAAAGCAGGTCGGAAGCACAACCCCTGTGTATGGTACACTTAGGATATCTTTGAGATCAGGAGCGACCGAACTGACAGTTCCGCACGCGGCAACGATCATTTTGACATTGTTTTTCAAAAGGAAATTCGCATCCTGCATAGCATATCTTCTGATGGTTTCCTTGCTTCGGTTGCCATAAGGCACTCTGCCTGTATCGCCGAAGTATATTATGTTTTCGTTTGGCATAGCCTTGAGCATCTGTTTGACGGCGGATAATCCGCCTAAGCCTGAGTCGAAAACTCCGATAGCATTATTGTTCATAGACAAACCCCATAATTTCAGTTTTTATCTGTAGACATAAATATACTTATATATAATAGCACAACATAAAGCTACTTTCAAGAGCAAAACCTTTGACAAAGATGGGTTAACATTGTATAATCAAATGAAAGCAAATAAAAGGAATGATTTTTTATGATAAAAAAGGCGTTTAAAATTGTATGCGATAAGGTTTTCGCAGTTTTGAAAGAGCAGGGCTTCAAGGAGAATAAGGTTGACAACAGCAATGTCGACGAAATGGTAGCTCTGTATACTGGCGAAAATGTTGCGTATTCAGTTATCTACTATGTTGAAAAGATGCATATGGTTATGCGTTCTTGCGCTATGACTGAGGATGGTCCTGACAACGAGTGGAAGACTATGGCTACTTGGATGTTCAACCCTGAAACAGACACCGAGAGAGAAGCTAATTCTATCGGTAACGATTTCGCTGAGGCAGTTTCTGCCCCTGTTAACGTGAAGAGAGTTAAGCAGACAAAGAAAAAGAAGAGTAACGATGACGGTAACGCTGACCCTGTATTTTTAGCTAAGCGTCTTGTGAAACTTTTCCCGGAGCTTAAAGAAGAAATCAAAATCGAAGAAGATGAGCACTATCCTTTCCGCGGTGTTACTTTCACAAAGGAACACATTATGCCGAAAATCAACGATATGCTTGTAAGAGGCAGTAAGGCAGACCTCACAAAGCTTATGGGTATACTTTCTGCTCAGTATGTTAACGGCGACCCTGACACTCGTGCTATCATCACTATCGTTATCCTGAATGCTGTTGATAACAAGTATCTTGAGGTGATTGAACCGATGATGTCAGATGAGCTTAGAAAAGCTCACAAGGCAGCGCTCAAGTTCAAAGGCAAGAAGGTTCAGCCTGAGAAAGTCAAGAAGGCAGTGACCCAAACAGGCAACCGCCTGTAATATGTAGCAAAATGCTGTCTTGAAACCTGAAAATAAGGTGTATTTATCGGCACAATTACTTAAAGAAAGTGGTTGTGCCGATTTTTTACAAAATTATTTCAAAATCGCTTGACGGCTTGACTTTCTTATGATATACTTCTAATTACCTCGAAAAAGGGGTCTATTTTTTTGCGCCCTTTTGAGGGAGGCTAAATTATTCCGAAAATACCGGGAGGTGCCGTTAGAATGAGAGTAAAAATCACATTGGCCTGCACTGAGTGCAAACAGCGTAATTACAACACAATGAAAAACAAGAAAAACGATCCTGACAGGCTTGAGATGAACAAGTATTGCAGATTCTGCAAGAAACACACTCTGCACAAGGAAACAAAGTAATCGGAGGGAAAGATAATGGCTGAAGCTAAAGCAAAAGCAAAAGCAAAGAAAAATATTTTTTCTAAGATGTTCTCTTTTTTCCGTGCTTGCATTGGTGAAATCAAGAAGATCTCTTGGCCATCAGCATTAACTACAACTAAGAACTTCGGTATCGTTGTTTTAGTTATCGTTATTGCCGGTCTGTTCATTTTCGCCCTTGATATGGGTCTGTACGAGCTTTTAGGTCTCGTTATGAATACAGGTTCATCTGCTATTTCTTAATTGATTTAACTTCGCAATTTTAATCTAAAGGAGAAGTAATCATGAGTGAAGCAAGATGGTATGTTGTTCATACCTATTCAGGATACGAAAACAAGGTTGCGTCCACACTCCAGACAACTGTTGAAAACCGCGGACTTCAGGAAATGATTCAGGATGTCAAGGTTCCAACAGAAATCGTCACAGAGATCAAGGACGACGGAAGTTCCAAGGAAGTTGAGCGCAAGCTTTTCCCTGGTTATGTTTTCGTGAAAATGGTTTACACAGATGAGACTTGGTATGTTGTCCGCAACATCCGCGGTTGTACCGGTTTTGTCGGCCCTTCATCAAAACCTGTTCCTCTGTCAGAGGCTGAGGTTTATCGTATGGGCGTTGAAACACGTGTGATCGAAGTTTCGTACAAAGTCGGCGATCAGGTTCGCATTATTGACGGTCCGCTTGAGGACTTCGTTGGTATTGTTGACGAGCTTGATGTTGACAAAAACTATGTCCGCGTTACAATCTCAATGTTTGGACGCGAAACCCCTGTTGAGCTTGAGCTCAATCAGGCAGAAGCAATTGAAGAATAATAATGGAATAATTAGCAATTCGCTTTTTATATGAGGGATTTTTCCCTTGTGGGAGGAGTAAATAATCTGCTCCGCCATCTACCACGAATTTAGGAGGAAAAAACAATGGCTCAGAAGGTAACTGGTTATATTAAGTTACAGATTCCAGCTGGTAAAGCTACACCAGCTCCACCTGTTGGTCCAGCTCTTGGTCAGCACGGTGTAAACATCGTTGCATTCACAAAGGAATTCAACGAAAGAACAAAGAATGATGTAGGTCTCATCATTCCAGTAGTAATCACAGTTTATGCAGACCGTTCTTTCTCATTTATTACAAAGACACCACCTGCAGCTGTACTTATCAAGAAGGCTTGTAACATCGAGTCTGCATCAGGCGAACCAAACAAGAAGAAGGTTGCTAAGATCACTCGTGAGCAGTGCATGAAGATTGCAGAGCAGAAAATGAAGGACTTAAACGCAGCATCTATCGAGACAGCTACATCTATGATTGCTGGTACTGCTAGATCAATGGGCGTTGAAGTAGTCGACTAATAATTGTGTCCGGGTGGGAGGAAATATCCGCTTAACCACCTAATAATGGAGGAAAAAAGATGAAACACGGTAAGAAATATGTTGATAACGCTAAGCTTATCGACAGAAATAAATTATATGATACAACAGAAGCTCTTGACACAGTTGTTAAGACAGCTACTGCTAAATTCGACGAGACAGTTGAGCTTCACGTAAAGCTCGGCGTTGACTCACGTCATGCTGACCAGCAGGTTAGAGGCGCTATCGTACTTCCAAACGGTACAGGTAAAAACGTTAGAGTTCTTGCTATCTGCAAGGGCGAGAACGAGAACCTCGCTAAGGAAGCTGGCGCTGACTTCGTTGGTGCTGAGGATATGACACAGAAGATTCAGACAGAGGGTTGGATGGACTTTGATGTTCTCATCACAACTCCAGACTGCATGGGTCTTGTTGGTCGTCTTGGTAAAATCCTCGGTCCTCGTGGCTTAATGCCAAACCCAAAAGCAGGTACTGTAACTCCTGACATCGCTAAGGCTATCAAAGAAGCTAAGGCTGGTAAGATTGAGTACAGACTTGACAAAACAAACATCATCCACTGCCCAATCGGTAAGGCTTCATTCGGCACAGAGAAGCTCCAGGAGAACCTCGAGACTCTTATGGGTGCTATCGTAAAAGCTAAGCCAGCTGCTGCTAAGGGTCAGTACATCAAGTCATGTGCTGTAACTTCAACAATGGGCCCAAGCGTTAGAATCAACCCTAACAAGTTCGGCGCTTAATTATTTCGGTTATACTTTCAGTATAATATAAATTCGCTGTTCTAAAGACAGCAGGTGTCTGATGACATAATGGAATTTCCGCCTGCCGAGGAAGAAGCAATTACATCAACTAACTATGTAATTTACTGCCTCTCCCTCAAAAGGAGAGGCTGCTTTTTTAGAAACTGCGTAAAACAAATTTTTACGGAGGTGAAACAAATTGCCAAGTGCTAAGGTTTTAGAAGCAAAGAAAGCCATCGTTGCTGACCTCGTTGAAAGAATCAACAGTTCTGTTACTGGTGTTCTCGTTAGCTACAAGGGTATCAGCGTTGCTGATGATACAGCTCTTCGTAAAGAGCTCAGAGAAGCTAACGTTAAGTACACAGTAGTAAAGAATACACTTCTTTCTCGTGCATGTGAGGAAACAAACCTCACAGGTCTTCAGGGTACTTTAGAGGGCACAACTGCTCTTGCTACAAGTGACGACGACTATGCTGCTGCTGCAAGAATTCTTAACAACTATGCTAAGAAGAGTAAGACTTTCGAGCTCAAGGGTGGTTACCTCGACGGTGAAGTAGTTGATATGGCTACTGTTGAGAGACTCGCTAAGCTCCCTACAAGAGAGATCCTTCTTGCAAACGTACTCGGTGCATTCCAGGCTCCAATCGCATCTTTCGCTCGTGCCGTACAGGCTATTGTTGACAAAGGTGGCGTAGAGGCTTGTGAGAAAGCTGAAGAGGCTGCACCAGCTGAGGAGGCTGCTCCAGTAGAAGAGACAGCTCCAGCTACAGAAGCTCCTGCTGAAGAGCCAGCTGCTGAATAAGCTGAATTTCAGTAACTATTAAATTTTAAAAACTACTATTTATTATTTTTGGAGGTAATTAAAATGGCATCTGAGAAGATTACTGCTATTATTGAAGAATTAAAAGGCCTCACAGTTTTAGAGCTCGCTGATCTCGTACACGCTGTTGAGGAAGAGTTTGGTGTTTCTGCTGCTGCAGCTGTTGCTGTTGCTGCTCCTGCTGATGGTGGCGCTGCTGCTGCTGAAGAGAAGACAGAGTTCGACGTAATTCTTGCTTCTGCTGGCGCAAACAAGATCGCTGTTATCAAGGCTGTTAGAGAGGCTACAGGTCTCGGTCTTAAGGAAGCTAAGGCTGTTGTTGACGAGGCTCCAAAGGCTCTCAAAGAGGCTATCTCTAAGGATGAGGCTGAGGCTCTCAAAGCTAAGCTCGAAGAGGCTGGCGCTACAGTTGAGGTTAAGTAATTTATACTTAATATCATCTTACTTAAAGAAATTGAGCACACAGGTAACTGTGTGCTCTTTTTGTTTTGTGCGACGAACTCGTCATTAGCATTAATTCTGTCTTTGCTTATAAATGACCAACTTTGATAATGTGGGCGATTTGAGAATTGCCACTACGAATTGAGTAAAATAATATCACTATTCCTAGAATTAAAATATCAGAAAAATTTATAATTGTTGAAACACTTTGGGGGTCTCAAAGCGTTTTATATATGAAAGGGTTTTTATTCTAGCTTTGTTGCACAAATATTCTGCTTGGATTTTGACATATCTGTAAATTGAAAAGTTGTGTTTTGAGCTGTAGAATAAAAATAGAAGTAAACATTATATATAAAACCAAAGGAGCGTGATTTTATGAAAAAACTTAGTAGCTTTGTACTCGTTTTAATTTTGATTATGGGTATAACGATTATTCCTGCTTTAGCTCAGAATGTATATGACGGTGAATATTTGTTTGAAAATCAGTTTGTTGATGAATATGTTTATGGCGAGAGCCACGAGTATGTTTATCGTGAGTTGTATGTCCATCGAGTTGATGAGAAAGATGCTAAAAGCGACGCTGACTGGGTACTTGTGGAAGCCAGAACTCAGGAACCAATGCCTATAGAGTTAATGGGTATTCAGAATGACAGGTATATGCATACTGGTGGCGAGTTTTATCCGTTTGCATTCGGTTATGCAGTATATGATGTGCAGGCTGATGAATTCATAAGTATTCAAAATGTTGACTTTGAAGAATACGATGGTCTGGTAGATGCTCTTGATGAGAATAAAATCGGAGTTCCGATGGGTGATGCAGACGGCGATAACCTCCTAACTATCCTTGATGCGACTTTTATTCAGCGTGCTCTTGCTAAGTTGTGTGAGTTTTCATATCGTGATGAAATTTATGTGCCACTTGATGGTGTATTAATCAAACATATCAGCGACTTTAACAAAGATGGTTACAGAAATATCCTCGACGCAACAACAATCCAGCTGAGACTTGCACAGGTGGATGAAGAGCCTGTTGATGAAATAAAAGACTTGATTTACGTTGATTATGGTCATCAGTATCACTTCTATACCATGCCGAAAGATGTACAGCAGTTGGAGTACGAGAGTGTTTTGAAAGCAGGTATACACACTCCTTCAGGCTATGGCTATGGCCCTCGTAATTCGAGTTGTAATTTTGTCGCACTTATAAGTTCAAAGGCTCAGTATGATGAAGTGTTCAATGTTGATAACCCTTATTACGATGATGAGTTTTTCAAAACTAAGAGTTTGGTTGTTGCTATGGCACAAGGTATTGACTACTACTCTTATTGTGAGATTACAAGCGTTGCAGTTAAGGATAACAAGATGTACATAAGTGTGGTTGAGGGTATAGACAGCCCTGACCCTGAGATAGGATTACCTGTTGCACCGCCGGTGCGTTCTTATGTTGCGGTTGATAAAGAGTTGGTCAAGGATGTTGAGACTATCGAGAGAGCTAGAACCAGATTTGAGCCAAAAGAGCCGTACAACTATATGAATGACCGCGTGAGATTTATCAGAGGCAATTCGTCCTACATACCTGCACTTGCTAAATTCTCACAGTATGGCGTGGTTGAGATTGAAAAAGTCGATAATTTTTGTTATATTCTAAAACTTGATAAACAAGATGTTAACAATGTGATTGAAGTTATAAAAGCTATGCAGGATGATGAGGACTTGTGCTTGTTCTATTTTGAACCTGTGTTTAATTATTCAGGCTAATGAATGTTTTTATATCCTATTGTAACAAAAGAATGGAGCGTGATTTTATGAAAAAGCTTATTTGTATTATTCTGACTGTTGTAATGATTTTGTCTGTTGGGGTAGTAACTGCATCGGCACAAAATGTGGAAGAAAAACAGCATTTGTACAAGGACAAATTCATAGAGCTGTCACAATTTAGCGAAAAAGATGATAATGATTCCTGGGCTCGCTTTACAGATTATGATGAGTTGTATTATCATATAAATGAACAAAGTGGCGATACAGATTGGGTTTTGATAACTGTTAGAGTTAATATGTTCAATCCTTGGGAAGTTGTAGATGTGATGAGTGTTGGTGACCGCTTGATAAGATGGTGGGCGCCTGGTGTTGCTGTTTACTCTTTTGGATACGTAGTTTATGATGTGGTTAATGATAAGCTTTATGATATCAGGGGAGCTAAAAGAGCAAATTTCGATGGATTGGTAGAAGCTTTTGATGAGCTTGAAATAGGTTGTGTTCGTGGCGATATTGATAAAGATAAAGTTATTAGTGTTCTTGATGCAACCGAAATCCAGCTTTATTTGTCTGAACTTAAGCAGTGGGATTATGATGATTATTCCTACATCCCTGCTCTGGGTGATGTTGATGAGGATGGCGATATGACTATTTTGGACGCAACCTCAATTCAGCTCAAACTCGCAGAAATAGATAACACTCCCGAGATTAACGAAGAAATGCTTTTGAATGCTGTTGATGATTATAAACAGCCTCTAGAAACTATGCCACAGGATGCAGTTGCAGTTCCTTTTGAGATGGAATATGACAAGCAACAGATTGTTAATTGTGAGTATAACTATGATGTAGTAGGTGACCGATATACTGTCGCTATAATCAAATCGAATGAGCATTATCAAACACTCTTTAATGAAAAAGCTCCCGTATATGATGACGAGTTCTTTGAAGATAAGTGGTTAGTTGTTGCGTTAACCAGATGTGGTTGTTTGCAAACGCTTGCGCCTATCACTGATATCACTAAGTTTGGCGATACTCTTTATGTACGTGCAAATGAGTATTACCCAGTTGTTGATGATTCGCCTATTGTTAAATCGCCTGTTGAAACAATGTGGATGTCGATGGTATCTGTCGATAAAGAGTTCCTTGCTGATGTGAACAACATCGTAAAAGTCAAGTAATATATAAAATGCGTGTGAAATAACAAAGACCTGTGCGGTTCATAGCTGCACAGGTCTTTTCTTATGATTCGTTGACGAGTTTTCCACAGATGTGTTCGATAGTCAGTTTCAGACACAACGCATTTTTGAAATGAGTATTCATTTCATCGTTTACGCTGATATGGGGTGGAAAATACTTTTCGCCCAATGATTTGATTTTTGAAAATGCTGTATCTATATTTTCAACAACCTCTATTTTTCCGAAAACGATGACGGAACTTATGTTTAGCGACCAATCGTTTTCTTTTTTGAAACCTTTATCAAAAACGGTGAAAGAGCATTTTGGGTGCTTATTTATAGCGTCGAGTTTATGACCTTGTTTTGCACAATGAAAGTATATTGCGTTATCTTTTTCGTCATAGTAAAAGTTCATCGGCACACCATAAGGATAGTCGTTTTCTCCCAAAAGCGAGAGAACTCCTCGCCACTGTGTGTTCAAAATTTCTTTGCATTTTTCGTTCGATAATTTTTGGTTTTTTCTTCGCATTTCTCTAAACATTGCTAAACCTTCCTCGCTGATAAAATTCTATTTGATGTGCATAATAAAATAAAGGAGTTGATAAAATGGATAAGAATTCAAACAAGCCTTATGTTTTTCCTGAGGAATGTCCCTCAAGAGAGCAAAAAATCGACAAAGGCGTTATTATCGATGTGGTTGAAAACGAAATAAAAGTTCAAAAGGAAGAGCAATCCACTCCCGAACATAGTATGTGGGAATATAGAGGAAAGCAGTTTTAGCGTTAACCGCACCGACTTTCCCTTTGATTTTTAGCTTTTTTATGATTAACCTTGCTCGTAGCTGATGAAAACGGTCAGATACGATAGCAAGGTTTTTCTTTTTATTATCGCTGTTTATGATTCTTTGAGAGAATAATATATTTTCGAAAGTGCTCAACGCTTTCTTCTCAACGATGAGCCTGTCGCTGTCTACACCCATTTTCAGAAGCTCGTTGTACATACAAACGGCTTCTTCTTCGAAGTCTTTTTTACATTTACCGCCAGAGAGTATAGCAACCGATTTTTCGTTTTTATCTAAGTAAAGCTTTGTTGCGTCTATTCTTCCTTTGAGCAAAGATGATGGACCGTGTTCTTCGGCTCGAATACCAAGCGTAATGACGGTACAGTTGCGCTGTGGCTTTATCAGAGACGCGATTACCATAGCGATAGTGATGAGAGTTGCATAAATAATAAACGCAAATACGATGAATTTACAGCCGTTCCAGAGTATCGCCAAAACAGGATAAGAGAAGCAGAAGCTTTTCACAAACTCGAACACAGGAGTGTTTGTATAAAAAAGTAGCGCGAACAAGCACATAAAAATACCGAGCTTGTTACCAAGGTTGAAGTGTCCCTTGAAAATCGGCAGGATAAACCAAATGAGAAATATAACTGCAACGATGCGCAATATCCATAAAAACATAATATCACCGCACTAATAATAACACATTGTGGATGATTAGAAAAGAGAAGAAAAACATATAAAAATGTATAATATTTTATTGTTTTCTTGCAGTATTTATGGTAAAATAAACAAATCAAATAGTTGGCTTTCAGCTGTTTTTGAGGAGGATATTTATGAAAAAGCTTTTATCATTATGGTTATGTATTCTTATGGTTTTGAGTGTGGTGGTTATAGTACCATTGTCAGCGTCAGCGGTAGTGAGCGATAGTGCTCTGACTTTTGCGAATATTAAGTCAGGTGACTATGAGTACAGAGTGCTTTCTGATGGCACAGCAGAGATTATGTATTACAGAGGTTCTGCCGAAACCGTAGCTATTCCATCAAAGCTCGACGGAATAACCGTCACAGCTTTGTGGACTGATTCGTTCAATGGCTGTAGCGCTAAGTCTATTACTATCCCTAATACAATCAAGAAAATTGGCGGTTATGCTTTCTATAATTGCAACAATATCACCGAAATCACTATACCTGATTCTGTTGTAACTATTGAACGAAATGCGTTTGATAACTGCGATAACCTTAAGACCGTTGTTATTGGTAATGGTGTTGAAACTATCGGCAACAATGCTTTTGCAAGCTGTGATAACATGAAGAATCTCACTATCGGCAAAAAAGTAAAAACTATTGGTTCATACGCTTTTTGTTGGAGTTCAACGCTTCGAACTGTTGTTATTCCGGATTCGGTTGAGACTATTGGCTCACACGCTTTTGAACAGTGTGACTATCTCACAAATATCACCTTTGGTAAGAATGTTAAGACAATCGACAACTCTGCCTTTTACAACTGTGACAGACTCAAAAATGTTGTTATCTCTGACTCTGTTGAGGAGATTTGCTTTGATGCGTTCAAGTCTTGCCCAAAACTTGAAACAGTAAAACTCGGAAAAGGTGTCAAGAAACTCGGAGAAGAAGTTTTTTCGTTTTGCGGAGCACTTGTGAGTGTTGATTTAAGAAACGTCGAAGAAATCGGCGTAAGTGCTTTTTATGAATGTGGTATGCTCAATCCAGTGGTGATTCCAAATACTGTGAAGACTATCGGAAACTATGCTTTTGGTAGTTGTGTCAGCCTTGTTGAGGTGACAGTTCCGGACTCAGTTGAAAATTTGGGACGAAATGTTTTTGAAGGTTGCTCTAATCTTGAAACTGCTGTAATCGGTGATTCGGTCAAGAGTATCGGTAATTATTCATTCATTCGTTGCGAGAAACTCAAAAACATTACTATCGGCAAGTCAGTTGAAAGCATTGGTGACAGTGCATTTGATTATTGCTATGCACTTGAGTCAGTTGAAATTCCTGATTCTGTTGTTACAATCGGTACTCGAGCATTCATGAGTAACTCTTCTCTGAAAAAGGTTAAACTTGGCAAATCAGTCAGAGCTATGGGCTCAAGTGTATTTTCTTATTGCGGTAATCTTACAGAAATTACATTCCCTGAGTCGCTTGAAACTGTTGGTTCATATTGTTTATCAAATTGTGATAATCTCAGTAAGGCAGTAGTTCTTAACCCTGATTGTATGTTTGTGGATGAGGGAAGTTTGCCTGAGAGAACTGTTATTTACGGCTATGAGGATTCATACGCTCAGATTTATGCAGATGACTACAACAGAAAGTTCGTAGCTATTCAGCTTGGCGATTTTGATTTGGATGGTAAGCTGTCGGTTATGGACGCAACAACAATCCAGCTTAACAAAGCACAGCTTCTGACAATCGGAGGTTGGGAAGACCTCGGTGACACAGATAAAGATGGCAAACTCACGGTTCTTGATGCATCTCGTATCCAGATGTTCATCGCTCAGCTTATCCCTGAGTTGTGATAAGAAAATTAAATAGTGAATAATAGAATCCCTGTGAATGGCGACACCACTCGCAGGGATTTTTTTGCGTAAAAAAGAGCACCGATTTCTCGGTGCCCGTTTTTATTTTGATTTGCTACAATTTATATCAGTACTTAGGTCTCTTTACATAAGAAGTATGTAAGAGTTCGTGAGCCTTGTGTGAACCTGGCTCGCCGAGGTATTCGTCATAGATAGCTGTGATTTCAGGGTTCTGGTGTGACTTTCTGTATGTGAGGTTCTTGTCATCATCATACAGTGCAGCAGCACGTAAGCCCTTAACATCAACGAAGTTGCGGGTATGACCGTCAACGATTGGCTGACCGCCACCGTTGATACAACCGCCAGGACAGCACATAACTTCGATGAACTGGTAGTCAGCTTCGCCAGCCTTAACCTTGTCGAGAAGTTTAGCAGCGTTCTTAAGGCCTGAAGTAACAGCAACCTTAACCTGCATGCCTGCAACATCATAAGTTGCTTCCTTGATATCGTCCATACCACGAACGTCTGTGTACTCGATTTCTTCTAAGTCTTCGCCTGTGAGGATATCAGCAACAGTTCTGAGTGCTGCTTCCATAACGCCACCTGTAGCGCCGAAGATAGTGCCGGCACCTGAACCGATACCCATGATAGGGTCGAAGTCTTCGTCAGGGAGAGATGCGAACTGGAGACCTGCTGTTTTGATCATCTTAGCAAGCTCTCTTGTTGAGATAACGAAATCGTTATCAGCGATACCATCGTGACCCTGATCGTCACGCTTGATTTCGAACTTCTTAGCAACGCAAGGCATAACTGATACTACAACCATATCCTTAGGATCGATGCCCATCTTCTGAGCATAGTATGACTTGATCATAGCACCCTGCATCTGCTGTGGTGACTTACAAGTTGAGAGGTTAGGGATAAGCTCTGGATAGTAGTGCTCGCAGAACTTGATCCAACCTGGTGAACAAGAAGTGATCATTGGAAGTGTGCCGCCGTTCTTCACTCTGTTTAAGAACTCTGTGCCTTCTTCCATAATTGTAAGGTCAGCAGCGAAGTTAGTGTCGAATACCTTGTCAAAGCCAAGGCGACGGAGAGCTGCAACCATTTTGCCAGTAACATTTGTGCCGATTGGCATATCGAAACACTCACCGAGTGTTGCACGGATAGAAGGAGCTGTGTGAACGATAACTGTCTTTGTCTCGTCAGCGATAGCCTCGAATACGAGGTCTGTATCGTCGCGCTCAACAAGAGCACCTGTTGGACAAACAGCAGTACACTGACCGCAAGCTACACAAGCAACCTGATCGAGAGTCTGGTTGAATGCACAACCGATTTCTGTATCGAAACCACGGTTGTTAGCACCGATAACGCCAACATACTGATTCTTACAAGCAGCAGAACATCTGCGGCAAAGAATACACTTGTTGTTGTTACGAACGAGGTGGAGTGTTGTATCGTCGATCTCTGACTTTGTTTCTTCGCCCTTGAACTTTGACTCATCAACGCCGTACTCAACGCAGAGCTTCTGGAGCTCACAGTTGTTTGAACGTGGACATGAGAGACACTTCTTGTCGTGGTTAGAAACGATGAGTTCGAGAGTAGTTTTTCTGTATTTCTGAATCTGTGGTGTGTTTGTGAAGATTTCAGTACCCTCTCTATCGATTGGGTATACGCAGGCAGCAACTAAAGATCTTGCGCCCTTTACTTCGCAAAGACACATACGGCATGCGCCGATTTCGTTGATGTCCTTGAGGTAGCAAAGAGTAGGAATCTTGATACCGAACTGGTGGCATGCTTCAAGGATAGTTGTGTTTTTCTCAACAGAGAAAGGCATACCGTTGATTTTAATATTAAGCATTTCCATAATAATATCTCCTTTCCCTTAGCCTTTGATGATTGCGCCGAACTTACATGTTGGCAGACAAGCGCCACACTTAACGCACTTAGTTGTGTCGATTTCGAAAGCAGGCTTCTTCTTGCCAGGAGCTACATAGTCAGTAACTGTGATAGCACCTGCAGGGCACTGCTTAGCACACATTGAACAACCAAAGCACTTGTCTTTGATGATTGAGAACTCAAGGAGATCCTTACAAACGCCTGCTACGCACTTCTTGTCAACAACGTGCTGAACGTATTCATCACGGAAGTAGTGGAGAGTTGATAAAAC
Source organism: Ruminococcus sp. (assembly GCA_045124035.1). Classification (GTDB taxonomy): domain Bacteria; phylum Bacillota; class Clostridia; order Oscillospirales; family Acutalibacteraceae; genus Ruminococcoides. The sequence goes on from JBGVLC010000018.1 coordinate 63,595, forward strand.
AGGGTTTGGAGCAGTCTGACCGAGACCGCAAAGTGAGTTAGCCTTGATATAGTTACAAAGGTCTTCCATTTCGTCGAGCATCTCAAGAGTACCCTGACCCTTTGTGATCTTGTCGAGCATTTCGAGAAGTCTCTTAGTACCGATACGGCATGGAGTACACTTACCACAAGACTCGTCAACAGTAAACTCGAGGAAGAACTTAGCGATATCAACCATACATGTTGTCTCGTCCATAACGATGAGACCGCCTGAACCCATCATTGAGCCGATAGCGAGAAGGTTGTCGTAGTCGATAGGAATGTCGAGGTGCTGTGGTGGGATACAACCGCCTGAAGGACCGCCTGTCTGAGCAGCTTTGAACTTCTTGCCGTTAGGGATACCACCGCCGATTTCCTCAACGATTTCTCTAAGTGTTGTACCCATTGGTACCTCAACGAGACCTGTATGTTCAATCTTACCGCCGAGCGCGAATACTTTAGTACCCTTACTCTTTTCAGTACCGATACCCTGGAACCAGTCAGCGCCTAAAAGAATGATACGTGGAATGTTAGCGTATGTTTCAACGTTGTTTAAGATAGTTGGCTTTTTGTACAGACCCTTAACAGCAGGGAATGGAGGACGAGGACGAGGCTCGCCACGCTTGCCTTCGATAGAAGTCATAAGTGAAGTTTCCTCACCGCAAACGAAAGCACCAGCGCCAAGTCTCAGCTGTACATCAAAGCAGAAGTCTGTGCCGAAGATGTTGTTGCCAAGTAAGCCGTATTCTCTAGCCTGATTGATAGCAATCTGGAGACGGTTAACAGCGATAGGGTACTCAGCACGAACATAAACATAACCCTTGGTAGCACCGATAGCGTAACCAGCGATAGCCATAGCTTCGAGCAATGCGTGTGGGTCACCCTCTAAGATTGAACGGTCCATAAATGCACCAGGGTCACCCTCGTCAGCGTTACAGCAAACATATTTCTGGTCAGCGTCGTTAGCTGCAGCGAACTTCCACTTTAAGCCTGTTGGGAAGCCTGCACCACCACGGCCGCGTAAGCCTGACTGGAGAACAGTCTCGATAACCTGCTCAGGTGTCATCTCAGTCAAAACTTTACCAAGAGCTGCGTAACCGTCCATAGCGATGTACTCATCGATTTTTTCAGGGTCGATAACACCGCAGTTACGAAGAGCGATACGCATCTGCTTTGAATAGAAAGCTGTGTCGTTAAGAGATTTGATTGTGTCTTCTTCAACTGTCTCCTGATAGAGAAGACGAGTTACGATTCTACCCTTCAAGAGATGTTCTTCAACGATCTCAGGGATATCGTCGATGTTTACCATTGAGTAGAAGCTACCCTCAGGGTAGATAACTACGATTGGACCGAGAGCACAAAGACCGAAGCAACCTGTTGTGATAACGTTAACTTCTTTGTCTAAACCGCGAGCTGCGATTTCTTCCTTGAGCTTCTCGACGATTTTTAAACTGTCTGAGGAGGTACAGCCGGTACCGCCGCAAACAAGCACATTAGAACGATACATTATTTGTCCTCCTTTTATTTGTAAGCACCGATAGTGTATTCGGTAACAACATTTCTGTTAACAATATGGTCGTTAACAACCTTTGCAACCTTTTCAGGTGTCATTTTTACATAAGTAACTTTGTCCTCACCAGGGATTTCGATTTCAACAACAGGCTCGAACTGGCAGATACCGATACAACCTGTCTGTGTAATAGTAACATCAGCAAGATTACGCTTTGCAACTTCCTCAGTAAAAGCGTTGAGTACTGGACGAGCGCCAGCTGCGATGCCACAAGTTGCCATACCAACCAGAACACGTACAGCGTTAGGATTCTCGTGTCTCATATTGAGCTCGAGCTTAGCCTTGTCTCTGATTGCCTGTAATTCAGCTAAAGATTTCATCTTTTGCACCTCCGTATATAATGCTCTTTTGTTCTTCTAAAAATCCGTCTATCCACCCTAAAACGTCCGGGGTGTCAAGCGGGACGTCATCTCCCAGAACTTCTCTGAGTTCTCTTGTGTCGAGAGTGAATTCACCAAGGTCGGTTTTGTGAGTAAATACAAAATCAAGGTTAGGATTACACTGAATAAGAATCCTTACAGTTGAATTGATGTCTCCAAGTGGAGTCATATCAACACTCGATTTGATGAAATTGGCACGAAGCTTGGTGCCAACACCGACTTGTGAATCGATAGAGAAGCTACCGCCTGTCTGCTCGGCTGCCATCTTGAAAAGCGGAATACCCAAGCCGACTTTGCGGGTTGTTCTTGTTGTGAAGAATGGGTCGATGACATTTTCGACTTGCTCTTTGCTCATACCTTTTCCGTTATCTTCGATACAAATGGAAAGGCTGTCGTTTTTATCGCTCTCGCAAACCGTGATAGTGATGAGATTTGCGTTTGCTGTGACTGAGTTCTGAGCAATGTCCATAACGTTAAGAGATAACTCTCTCATAACTTAGTCCTTGTATTTTGCAAGGATGTCCGGAACCATATCTGCTGTGAGTCTGCCGTAAACGTCATCGTTGATTGTGATGACAGGAGCAAGACCGCAAGCACCGATACAACGGCAAGCTGTAAGTGAGAACTTACCGTCAAGAGTACATTCCTCAGCGCCGATACCGAGCTCTTCTGAAAGCTTGTCGAGTACCTCGCCTGAACCCTTAACATAGCAAGCTGTACCCATACATACAGAGATGTTGTACTTACCCTTAGGGGATAATGCGAACTGAGAGTAGAAAGTAGATACGCCGTATACCTCTTCGAGTGGAACATTAAGGCCTTCTGCGATCATAGTCTGAACCTCGATTGGAAGGTAACCATAGATGTCCTGTGCTTCTTGAAGTACAGGCATTACTGCGCCCGGATCGTCGATGTGTTTTTCGATGACCTTTTTGAGCTCTGCCTCCTGCTCAGGTGTACCCGAGAATGGGATACTACTGATTTTTTTAAGCATCTTTTTTCCTCCTGATTAGAAAATTATGTACTGTGAATTGTAGCAAAATAATTCTAGTATACATACGCATAAATTATAGCACAAAAAACTCGATTTGTATATACGATTTATTGTATAAATCGTTCCAAAACCTCGTGCTGGCAGTAAAAAATTGTGGTCGATTTTTGTTGAAAATGACAGTTAGCGACCGCTAACTTCGAAAAATGTTCGGTATTCCATACAATTTTTAAGGTTTAATTCTCGTCTAGAAATAAAAGAACTCCCGCTATGTTGCGGAAGTTCTGTTTATTCGTTCTTTAATTTTGCAAGAACAGCTTCGATACTTATTTCATCAAGTTCAAAGAAGTTTTGCGCATCTTTCATATTTTGCAGATAGTGAGCGTCGCTGTCGCGGACTATGAGCATATCATTTAAGATAGGATGCTGAATTTTTAGCTTTTCGGTATCTCCCGAACTTGATACTTCCGCTGTTTTGAAACCACACTCAGGCGGAATATCACCGAGGGAAGATATAATCGACATACTGTCGCGATTTATGTGAGCCGGATAACATACCCCGTGAAAACTTTCAACAAGCTCTCTGACATTCATCACGCTGATATCGGTAGCAAGAATCAGCAGGTTAGAAACCTCGCCGATTTCTTCATCGTTTTCATCCATGATGATTTGTCGTCCGTAGATGTCTGCACGATTTTTGATTTGCATCTGGTGTTCTCTCACATAGTCGTTGAACAAAAGAGCCTTTTCAATAGTAGGAAAAAGACAAACAACGTGGATTTCTTCCATAGTTGTCAGCTCCATACCGGGGATGACGAGCAGGTCGTTTTGCGCCCCCAGTTTCATAACAGCTTCGCAGTTGAGCACGCTGTTGTGGTCGGTGAGCGCGATAACATCAAGCCCGAGTAGTTTTGACATACCGACTATGTTGTTGGGGGTCATATCGACATCGCCACAAGGTGAGAGACATGAGTGCATATGTAAGTCATAAAAATACTTCATATTATTTCAGCAGTTCATAAATTTTAGTAGCAAGATTGTATGAGTTTTCTTCGCTTTGAAGTATGGTGACATCATGAAGCTCAGCTTTTGCTTTAGCTTCGTCATCAAGACTTGCGTTTTCAACGAGCACAATGCACGAAACATCAGCAAGCGTTGCAACAGCGATAGAGTTGATGTTGCCCATAACGGTAAGCCAGATTGAGTCTTCTGGTGCTCTGCCCATAACCCAACTGAGCAGGTCGCCGATATAACAGTCGGTGATTTCTCTTTCCATATCACCGTCTACCAAAACTTTCAGATTAAGTTTTTCTACAGCTTCATTAACATTCATAGCAAACTCCGATTAAAGTGTATTTTTGAGTTGGTCATATACCGCCTGAATCTGCTGTTTGAGTTTGTGGATACAGTCGGTTTGTTTTGCCATTCCTTTGACGATATCTTCCGCCATAGCTCTGCAGGTTGGAGCTCCGCAAGAACCACAATCAAGACCAGGTAGCTCTTTGCAGATTTTTTCCATCTGTTCCATTTTATCCATAGCTTTGAAGATATCTTCGTCGAGTCTGAAACCTTCGCCTGAAAATTCAAGCTCGCCCTGCCACATAAATGAGCTGATATCTTCATTTTCGAGGTGGTTGAGTGAAACAGGCAGGTACTTTCTCAAATTCTGGATTCTTGCCTGAGCGACATATGGGTTTTCAACCGTGAGAATACCGCCGACACAACCGCCCGAGCAAGCGTTGAGTTCAACGAAATCAACATCGCGGATGTGTTCGTCTTCGAGCCCCTCGAGTACGCGGATGACGTTTTCGATGCCATCAGCAGCGAGATATTTATCTCCGAGCATAGCGGCACTTTCTCCGCCACTTGTTGCCCAACCGACACCGATAAGACCCGAATTTGAGATAGGTTCGATAACTTTGAGTCTATCCATTGCGTGAGTGAGAGCAGGATAAATCTTAGATATAGCGATGGCACCGTTGCATGCGGATTTTTCACCGGTTGTCGGAGATGAAATCTCAGTAACCTTAGCCGCACACGGAGTGATAAAAAACACACCGATTTCTTCATCGGGAAGTCCTGTTTGCTTCTTGACTTCATCTCGAGCCATCCTTGCAGCGATTTCCATCGGAGCAAGAACAGGCATAACATTTTCGCACAAATCAGGGAAACGGATTTTGATGAGTCTTACTACCGCAGGGCAGGCTGAGCTGATGATAGGTGTCTTGAGTTTACCTTCTCTGATGAGCTTTCGCGTCACTTCGCTCACAAGCTCAGCGGCACGCGATACCTCAAAAATCAGGTCGAACCCGACAGCGCGAAGTCCGTTTAAAACTATATCAATATCATCAAGATTGTTGAACTGTCCGAAGAGAGCAGGAGCAGGAATAGCAACCTTGATTCTGAATTTTTCAATTTCTTCAAGTTGTGATGAATGTGCACGCTTTGCTCTGTGAGGACAAATTCGGATACACTCACCGCAGTCTATACAACGTTCGGAAAGGATGGTTGCCTTTCCGTCGTGGACGCGTATAGCTTCAGTAGGGCAGCGCTTGAGACAGTTTGTGCAACCGCAACATTTGTCGGCTTCAAGCACTACGGAGTGAAAATACTTTTGCATTTTCCACACCTCTTATGTAAAATTTTTGGAGGATGTACTCCATTAAATTAGTAGTATTTGTATCAGTATTTTATTCGTTGACCTTAACGGTTAAGTAAAGGTTAGTACCGACACCTATTTCGGTTTCGATACGCATTTCGTCTGTGTACTTTTTGATATTAGGCAAGCCCATACCTGCACCGAAACCTAAATTTCGAACGTTATCAGGGGCGGTTGAGAAACCAGCCTGCATGGCTTTTTCAACATCAGGGATACCAGGACCTTTGTCAGCTAATAGTATCTCGACTTTGTCAGGATAGATATCAACATCACAGTAACCGCCGTCTGCGTGAATAACCATATTTATCTCCGCTTCATACATAGCGATAGCGACTCTTCTTATAGCGTCGCTGTTATATCCTAGCGCTTTGAGTCGCTTTTTGACAGCGCCACTCGCTTCACCTGCTCTGGTGAAATCATCCCCCGGAACTTCATATCTCAAATGAATCGCACTCATTATTCACAGCCTCCTGACAATCCGTTAGTATACAGCAAGCCACAAGCTGTGAACATTCTGAATCGTGTTTTGATGAGTGTTATATCGCGGGACGTAGCCAAGTCGATGATAGACTGGTCAGGCTCTTTTCCTCTGACAAAAACAATACACGCCATATCCATCATTTCGGCTGTGCGAACTACCTGAGGATTAACAAGACCTGTGAGAAGCACCGACTGGTCTTTCACAAAAGCGAGAACATCGCTCATCATATCACTACCGCAGGCGGTTTTGATTTCTGTATCGAGGTTACCTTCGCAGATTACTTCACCTTCTAAAATATCAACTATGTCTTTAATTACCATAAAAAATACACCCTTCTGTATAGCATAATTTCATTTTACCATATATAATAAATAAATTCTACACAAAGATTGAGGTGTCAATATGTGAAAAATGACGGATAATTTTTTTACATTATCTTTAAAAAACAAATGTTTTGTAGTATAATATCTGCGGTGATAATATGAAAACGATTATTTTTGATTTAGATGGCACATTGTGGGACACAAGCGATATCGTTGTTGATATATGGAACAAGGTGCTTAGTGTGAAATGTCCGAAACTGAAGATGACCAAGGCGATTATGGCATCTATGATGGGTAAAAACAAAGCTCAGTTTGTTGATGAGTTCTTTGTCGGGATGAGCAAAGTTGAAGCTGAAAACCTTATTTCTGAGATATTCACAAAAGAGCAGGAGTATCTCAAAGAAAATGGAGCAAATATGTTTGAGGGCGTGATGGATACGCTGACTGAGCTTCAAAAGGAATATCAGCTTATGATAGTGAGTAACTGTCAGGTCGGATATCTTGAAGCGTTTTTGTCTTACTATAAACTCAAAGAAGTGTTTTGTGACTATGAGTGCGCGGGGAGTTCAAATCTTTCAAAAGGGGAGAATATCCGACTTGTTATGGATAGAAACAATGTCGATAAAGCGATTTTTGTCGGTGACACAAAAAGCGATGAAGAGGCGGCGAAAGTAGCTGAGCTTCCGTTTGTTTATGCTTCCTATGGCTTTGGTGAAGTTGAGGGATATGATGAGAAAATCGACAATTTCAGGGAAATAATAGAAGTGGCAAAGAAAATAATGTGAAACGCAAAAGGCTGACAGAGAAGTTTCTGTCAGCCTTTTCTATGTAAGGTTTCTGTTTTAAAAGCGAGTTATATATCAGCTTCAACCGCTGTCATACTTAAAAGCGACTTTTTGACATCAAGTATGCGCTGGTTGGTGCTTCCCCTGAATTTGAGCATAAGTGAACGTTTTTCTAAAACAAACGGACCGTCAACCAGCCAGTCGCAATTTTCAAGCAGGTTCTTATACTCGGGGTGGGTTTCAAATTCTGAAACAAGTTTTTCGAAAGTGTATCCTGTGTAACAAAAGATGTCGTAGCCCAGAGCTTTCGCTTCTTTTGCTAAGACTGAGAGAGCCTCAGCTTGAGCGAAAGGTTCACCACCAGACAAGGTGAGACCTTTCAACAGCGGGTCTTTTTGAGCTTCCTCCAGGATACGCTCGGTGGATGAATCATATCCACCCTCAAAATCCCATGTCTGTTCGTTGTGACATCCCTTGCAGTGATGCGGACAGCCTTGAGTGAATACTGTCATTCGTATTCCCGGACCGTCAACGATACTTTCACGGATAACACCTGCAAGTCGTAATGCAGGCATTATATAGCCTCAGACTCACCAAGTGAGTTGCCACCTAAGCTGTGCTTAACGCGGTCTTCAACCTCGCTTCTTTTTGCGTTGTTGAAGCGGTCAACAGTACCAACAAGGTAGCCTGTGATTCTTCTGATTCTCTCGAATCCAACACCCTCGCTACCTTCTTTTCTGCCACACTTAGGACAAACATCACCGATGATACCTGTGTGACCACAAACAGGGTCGCGGTCAACAGGGTGGTTGATAGAGCCATAGCCGATGCCTGCCTCTTTCATGCAACGAACAACCTGCTCGAAAGCTTCGAGGTTCTGAGATGGGTCGCCGTCAAGCTCAACATAAGAGATGTGACCTGCGTTTGTGAGGTTGTGGTATGGAGCCTCGAGTTTGATTTTATCGAAAGCACCAATCTGATAGTAAACAGGAATATGGAATGAGTTTGTGTAGTAGTTTCTGTCTGTAACGCCTGCGATTTCGCCAAAGCGCTCCTTGTCCATACGAACAAAACGTCCTGAAAGACCTTCAGCAGGAGTAGCGAGCAGAGAGAAGTTGAGACCATACTGGTCGCAAGCTTTGTCCATCTTCTTTCTCATAAATCCGATAATTTCAAGACCGAGACGCTGAGCTTCCTCAGTTTCGCCATGGTGTTTTCCGATAAGGGCTTTGAGAGTTTCAGCAAGGCCGATGAAACCGCATGAGAGAGTACCGTGTTTGAGCACTTCTCTTACTTCATCGTCGATTGAAAGTTTGTCAGAGTCAATCCAGATACCCTGACCCATAAGGAATGGGTAGTTACGGACGCATTTCTGACACTGAATCTCAAATCTTTCGAGGAGCTGATCGATTACCAAATCGAGCATTCTGTCGAGCTGTTCAAAGAAGAAGTCAACATTCTTGTTTGAAAGGATAGCAAGTCTAGGTAAGTTGATAGATGTGAAGCTGAGGTTACCTCTGCCGTATGTGATTTCGCGCTCTTTGTCGTGAACATTACCGATAACACGGGTACGACAACCCATATATGCGATTTCTGTTTCAGGATGACCTTCCTTGTAGTACTGGAGGTTGTATGGAGCGTCGATGAATGAATAGTTAGGGAAAAGACGTTTTGCTGAAACTCTGAATGAGAGCTTGAACAAATCGTAGTTAGGGTCGCCCTCGTTGTAGTTTACGCCTTCTTTAACCTTGAAAATGTGGATAGGGAAGATAGGTGTCTCAGAGTTTCCCAATCCCTTTTCGGTTGCAAGCATAACATTTTTGATGACGAGTCTGCCCTCAGGGGAGGTGTCAGTACCATAGTTGATAGAAGAGAACGGAATCTGAGCACCTGCACGAGAATGCATAGTGTTTAAGTTGTGAACGAGTGCCTCCATAGCCTGATATGTAGCGCGGTCGATTTCAAGCTCTGAGTGCTTTAAGGCAAAGCGCTGGATTTTGCCTGCGCTCTTTTCACCGTAAGCCTCAGTTAAGAGCTCGAGCTCTTTTGCCATATATTCTTTGCCGGCTTCTAGCTTTGGAATGTCACAGCTGAGCTCTTCAGCTTTGTCGCAGATATCAACCAAAGCTAAACTTGTGTCCTCGATTTCTTCGATAAGCTCAATAGCTCTGGCGATATTCTTTCTGTAAAGCTTTCTGTAAGTTTTAGCAACACCAGGAGCCATAGCGTAGTCGAAGTTTGGAACTGACTGACCGCCGTGCTGGTCGTTCTGGTTAGACTGGATAGCGATACAAGCAAGAGCTGAATATGATGCGATATCGTTAGGTTCACGGATGAAGCCGTGGCCTGTTGAGAAACCATCTTTGAAAAGTTTGAGCAAGTCAATCTGACAGCATGTTGTTGTGAGTGTCAGAAAGTCGAGGTCGTGGATGTGGATATCGCCGTTTCTGTGAGCTTTAGCGTGCTTAGGGTTTAAGATGTACATCTCGTAAAACTGCTTTGCACCTTCACTTCCGTACTTGAGCATGGTGCCCATAGCTGTATCACCGTCGATATTCGCGTTTTCGCGCTTGACGTCGTTGTCCTTAGCTGACATGAATGTGAGGTCTTCATAAATTTTCATCAGCTTTGTGTTCATTTCTCTGACTCTTGTGCGTTCTGCACGATAGAGGATGAACTCTTTCGCTGTTCTAGCGTGACCATTTTCGATGAGAACTTTTTCTACTGTATCCTGAACGTGCTCAACTGTTGGTGTGTTTGTGCCTTGTTCAGCTTCCAAATATTCGCAGACCTTCTGAGCGAGGTCGTTTGCGGCTGTGTAGTCGTTGCCGCCGATAGCCTGAGCAGCTTTGTATATTGCTTGTGCAATCTTGTCGAGATCGAACTCAACGGCTCTGCCGTCGCGCTTTACGATTTTTGTGATCATAGTTGCTCCTCCATGTGTAGTTACATATTTGTAGTGGTTTGGGCGAAAAATCACAATATATTGTGGTGCCCCTGAATTTGCTTATACAGTATAGCTGATAGGGAATATAAAATCAATCGTTATTTTGTACGATAAAAAACTTTTTATTTGTACAATATATCCATTGACAGGGGTTATATTTTCAAAAGAGAAAAATAACTAAGTTTTGTGCAATATATTTTTGTATGCACTATATGTTGTGTTTGTGTTAAAGTGCTAAAGTATAGGTAACAAGTTTGTTTTTCTATATTCTGTTTGCGAATATTACACGGCAAAAGAAAAACCGACATCAAAGCGATGTCGGTTTAAGCTTACTATATATTGAGTTGTTATCAGATTTCAACAGATTTAACCTTGTCGAATTCTGCCTGAATCTCAGCACATGGAGCCTTAGTGCAAAGTGACACAACAATTGCAACAAGAGCTGCGAGGAAGAAGCCGATAACAAGTGAGTAAATACCTGTTGATGAACCGAGTGTTTCGCCACCGATTTTGATGTAATCCCAGAAGATTACGAAAGCGGCACCTGTTGCCATACCTGCGATAGCACCAGCGAGGTTGAATCTCTTCCAGAAAAGTGAAAGGAGTACAACCGGACCGAATGCAGCACCGAAGCCAGCCCATGCATTTGATACAAGACCCATGATAGATGAGTTAGGATCAAGAGCGATGACATAAGCTACAATAGCTACGATAATAACAGCAACCTTACCAACCAAAAGTGCACTCTTTTCAGAAGCGTCTTTCTTGATAGCACCTTTGTACATATCTTCACTTACAGCAGAAGCAGTAACTAAAAGCTGTGAATCAGCTGTTGACATAATAGCAGCGAGTATTCCGCAAAGGAAGATACCGCCGATGAAGATGAGAACGAAGTTGTTGTCGAAAATCTGGAGAATAGTTTTGATGAATACGGTCTCGCTAGTAGTTGAGTCGAGTGTATCTTTGAGGAAGCCTCTTGCGAAAACACCAAGTAATGATGCAGCGCCGAGTGAAAGGATAACCCAAACAATAGCGATAATTCTTGACTTCTTAACTTCTTTGTCAGAACGGATAGCCATAAATCTGATGAGGATGTGAGGCATACCGAAGTAACCAAGCGCCCAACCAAGGTTAGAAATGATTGAAGTAGCTGTGATAGGGTTGCCCTGACTATCTTTCATAAGTGAAAGATAACCTGATGCGTCTTCAACACCATGAGCTAAAAGAGCGTTATTAAGAGAACCGAACTCACCTGTGAGACCAACATAAGCGATGATTGGAACAGCTAAAATAGCGATGAGCATGAGGATACCCTGAATGAAGTCTGTGTAGCAAACAGCCTTGAAACCACCCATGAATGTGTAGATAAGGATAACCAAAGCAGCAACTGTCAGACCGATTGTGTACATAAGCTCTGCGTTTGAGGAGTTACCAAAAACGTTAGCAAAAAGCTTAGCACCTGATGAGAATGCTGACGCTGTGTAAACTGCGAAGAATACGATGATGATAGAAGAAGCTACGATTTTGAGTATGCCTGACTTGTCTTTGAAACGGTTCTCAAAGAAACTTGGGATAGTCAGCGAGTTGTTCGCAACGATTGTGTATTTTCTAAGTCTTCTTGCGACTAAGTACCAGTTGAGAATTGTACCGATAAGAAGACCGATAGCGATCCATACTTCGCCTGTACCAGCGAGATAGATAGCACCAGGTAAGCCCATAAGCAACCAACCACTCATATCTGAAGCCTGAGCTGAAAGTGCAGCAGTCCAGCTGCCAAGACCTCTTCCGCCAAGGAAGTAGTCCTCGTTTGTTTCATTCTTTGAGCTTAATGCACCGATGAGAATCATCATAAGCATATATGCAGCAAACGCAACAAGAATGATTATTTGTTTTTCTGTCATTGTTTTCCCTCCATTTTTTGATTTTAAAAAATGCACCTTAACATTTTAACACATTAAATTAGTAAAATCAATAGGTAATAATGAGAAAGTTGTGGGGGCTAAAGTCATAAAACTATTGTAATAATTAAACATATATATTATAATATAAAAGAATATGTAAACTGGGGTGATGTGTGTGATATTCACAAGAAGACTGTGGGCTGAAATCAATATGGATGCGGCTATCAGCAATTATCACGCAATTAAAAATCAAATAGGAGAGGGTACGAAAATCTGTTGTGTCATCAAGGCTGACGGCTACGGACACGGTGCTGTTGAACTTGCAAAGCTATATAGCGAGCTTTCGTGTGACTATTTCGCTGTGTCAAATCTCGATGAAGCGCTTGAGCTCAGGGATGCCGACATCAAAGAGCCTATCGTCATCTTAGGATACACCCCTGCGAATCGTGCTGAGGATTTGTCTAAACACAACATTTCTCAGGCTGTTTACGGAAAAGACTACGCAAAAATGCTGTCTGATGAATGTGTCAAAGCAGGTGTAAGTTGCAAAATTCACATCAAATGTGACACAGGAATGAGCAGACTTGGCTTTATGTGTCAGGAATTTCCAAGAGATAATTATTCTATAGAAGAAATAAAAGAAGCGTGTGAACTGCCTAACCTCATTCCTGAGGGAATTTTCACCCACTTTGCTGTGGCTGATGAATGTGAAGAAGGAAAAGACTATACCTTAAGACAATATGAGGCTTTCCGCTATACTGTGGACAAGCTCAGAACTATGGGAGTCGAATTTGAACTCACTCATTGTTCAAACTCGGGAGCTATCCTCGATTATCCTGAGTGCAAATTTGATATGGTGCGTGCCGGAATTATCCTCTATGGCTTGTCTCCATCGAACAAACTCAAAGGAAAACTCGACCTTGAACCTATTATGAGACTCAAAACTATGGTCTCATATGTCAAAGAAATCAAAAAGGGAACAACCGTCAGCTATGGACGAACATTCACAGCTGATAGAGATATGAAAATAGCAACTGTTCCTGTTGGGTATGCCGACGGATATATAAGAGCTTTCGCAAAAGACGGATATATGTTCATCAAAGGACAGAAAGCGAAAATCATCGGTCGAATCTGTATGGACCAGACGATGCTTGATGTAACCGATATTGAGGGTGTTGAAATCGGAAATGTCTGTGTCCTTTTTGGTAACGGCAAAGGAGGAGAACCTACTCCTGATGATGTTGCTCTTTGGGGCAATACTATAAACTATGAAATCGTGTGCTCAGTTTCAAAACGAGTGCCAAGACTGTACCGCAGAGACGGTGTTACTGTGGAAGTGATGTATAAGATATGAAATTATTAGTAGTTGACGGAAACTCAATTTTAAACCGTGCGTTTTACGGAATCAGACCTCTTACAACGAAAGATGGTATGTTCACAAATGCGATTTACGGTTTTCTTACAATGCTCGAGAAAATTAAAGCAGATACAAATCCTGACAGGGTGGCGATTGCTTTTGACCTGAAGGCGAAGACTTTCCGCCACAAGGCCTATGCATTGTATAAAGCTAACCGAAAAGGTATGCCTGAGGAACTTCATATGCAACTTCAGCCTCTCAAAGATTTGCTCACAGCTTTGGGCTATAAGATTGTCACCTGTGAGGGTTATGAAGCTGACGATATATTGGGCACGCTTGCGAAGTCATGCGAAAATAACAATGATGATTGTGTTATCGCAACAGGAGATAGGGACAGCCTCCAGCTTGTATCGGATAAGGTGTCTGTCCGTTTGGCGAAGAACCTCAACGGCACTATGATTTATACTCCTGATACGGTAAAGGAAGAGTACGGCGTTACCCCTAAAGAGCTTATCGAAATCAAGGCGATTCAGGGTGACACATCCGATAATATTCCTGGTGTTGCGGGTATCGGACCGAAAGGCGCTACTGACCTGATTCAGAAATTCAAGACTGTTCAGTATATTTATGAGCATATTGATGAGATTGATATCAAAGAAAATATGCGCAAAAAGCTCATCGACAGCAAGGAAAATGCGCTGATTTCCCGAATGCTCGGTGAGATATGTCTGAGTGCTCCGGTTGATACCAATCTTGACAGTTATGTTGTCAGCGATGGCGACAAAGCGCTTGCTAAGTCAATGATGTCAAAGCTTGAGCTGTTTTCGCTCATTTCAAAGCTCAATCTTGATGATGTTGAAGAAGCTACTCCTTCTTTGGTAGAAGAGAAACCTGTCAGCATCAAAGTTGTTGAGCTTGATGCGAAAAATGCTTTAAAAGAAATAAAAACTTACTGTGAAAATAATAAGCTGAATTTATATGTAGAATTTGAGGGCGATGATGTTCTGACTCGTTCTATGAAAACTACAGCCTATGTGCTATTCGAGAAGGTTGTGGTTTGTGATGACTTATCGCTCTTGCTCGATGTTCTTGCTGATGAAAAGATTGAAAAGAGTGTATTTTCCTCAAAAGAATTATTCTCCCTTGCAGACAAAAACAATATCGAAGTGAAAAACCTCACTTTTGATATCTCTCTTGCAGGATACCTGCTCAATCCTAATGCAACGTCGTATGATTTGGAAAAGCTGTGTGCCCAGTACGAAATTGCTTTGCCACAGGTTTGTGATGATAACAAAGATTATGCTGTGATTTTCGCTATGAGTAAGCTTTCGGAAAAACTTTCTGAACTTATCAAAGAAAATAATCAGGAAAAGCTTCTCAGTGATATTGAAATCCCACTTGCGAATGTTCTTGCGAAAATGGAAAATGTCGGATTTATGGTCGATGTTGAGGGTATCACACGCTATGGTGAAGATATCAAAGCTCAGGTTGAGAGTCTTGAACAAGAGATTTATTCACAAATCGGATATGAGTTCAATATCAATTCACCAAAACAGTTGGCCACAGCCTTGTTCGAAGATTTGGGGCTTCCTGCGAAGAAAAAGACCAAAAGCGGATACTCCACAAATGCGGATGTGTTAGAGAGTCTGATTCCGTATCATCCGGTTATTTCGATGATTCTGCAGTATCGTACACTTGCTAAGCTCAAGTCAACCTACTGCGATTCGCTCATAAAGGTTGTGCGTGAAGATGGCAGAATTCATTCGTCGTTCAACCAGACTGAAACTCGAACAGGTCGAATCAGCTCAACAGAACCAAATCTCCAGAACATCCCTGTTCGAACAGAACTCGGACGAGAGCTGAGACGATTTTTCAAAGCGAAGGATAACTGCGTACTCATTGATGCCGACTATTCCCAGATTGAGCTGAGAGTGCTCGCTCACATTTCGGGCGACGAAAATATGAGAAACGCTTTCAAAAATAACGAAGATATCCACGCTATAACAGCCTCTCAGGTTTTCAATATGCCACTAGAGATGGTAACCCCGATTATGCGTAGCAGAGCGAAGGCTGTCAACTTCGGTATCGTTTATGGAATTGGCGCGTTTTCACTTGCGAAGGATATCGGTGTTACTAACAAAGAAGCGAGCAACTATATCAAGTCGTATCTGTCCCACTACTCTGGGATTGACAAATATATGAAAGATATTATAAAGCGAGCAAAAGCAGACGGCTATGTTGAAACCGAGTTTTCACGAAGAAGATACTTGCCTGAATTATCAGCGTCAAACCACATCACCCGTGCATTTGGTGAGCGTGTTGCACGAAATGCGCCGATTCAGGGCACAGCCGCTGATATTATCAAAATCGCTATGATTCGCGTTGACAGAAGACTCAAAGAAGAGGGACTTTGTGCCCGACTTATCCTGCAGGTACACGACGAACTCATCGTTGAAGCTGAGATGTTTGAATCTATGCGTGTAGCGATGATTTTGCAGGAAGAAATGGAAAACGCCGCAAAACTCAGCGTACCACTTGTAGCACAAGCTTCAGTTGGTGAGACTTGGTACGATGCAAAAGGATGATATAAATGAAAAATGTACTTTTTATCTGCACAGGTAACACCTGTCGCAGCCCTATGGCAGAAGCGATTTTCAACAAGCTCTGTCGTGACAGAAACTTAGATATGCACGCTCATTCTGCCGGTGTCGCTACAGTTGATGGCCTTAGTGCAGCGAAAAATGCTATCGACACTATGGCTTTATTTGGAATTGACATCAGCGCTCACAAGACTCGTTTTTTGCCTAACGTGAAGCTTTCAAACTACGATTTGTTTGTTACTATGAATTATGATCAGGCGACACTTGTTGAGAGTCTCGGTGTGCCAAGAGATATGATAAAAGTACTCGAGCGTGAGCCTGTTGATAAGTACGACATCGAAATTGGAATAGCTGACCCGTTCGGCGGTGATATGCTCGCATACAAAAAATGTGCCGAGGATTTGACTGCTACTATAGGCAAGCTTATTGATACGCTATGAATATTATAAAAATGTCAAAGGAGCATCTTTGCTCCGTTTTGAAACTGGAAGAGAGTATATTCAGCTCACCTTGGCGTGAGAAAGCTTTTCTTGAAGAACTCGAGAAAGACAGTTCGTATTCATTTGTAGCTATATGTGACGATGAAATAATCGGCTACTGTGTGATGTCTACTGTGCTTGATGAGGGAAGCTTGCTTTTGATAGCGGTCAAGGAAGAATACCGCAGACAGGGTGTAGCGAAAGCTCTGATAAACAAGCTCTATGAAATTGCTACTGAAATAAAGCTTTCATTTTTAACTCTTGAAGTGCGCGTTTCAAACGACAGCGCTATCAGGTTTTATGAAAAAGAAGGTTTTTCTAAAGTAGCAACAAGAAGAAATTATTACAGCAGACCGATTGAGGATGCTGTGCTTATGACAAAGTATTTTTGATGACCTCAAAAGGGGAAAATTATGAAGATTTTATCTATTGAAAGTAGCTGTGACGAAACCGCCGCAGCAGTAGTTGAAGACGGAAAAGAAGTGCTCTCTTCAGTGGTAGCTTCACAGGTTGAAGAACACAAGCTCTATGGCGGCGTTGTGCCTGAAATCGCTTCGCGTCGCCACGCAGAGTCGATTTGTGGTGTTGTCAGCGAAGCGTTAAGTAATGCGAATGTCACACTTGAAGATGTTGATGCAATCGCTGTGACTCACGCTCCGGGACTCATCGGTGCTCTTTTAGTCGGTGTGAATTTTGCGAAAGGGCTGTCTCTTGCAACAAAAAAACCGCTTGTGCCGGTGCACCATCTACGCTCCCACATAGCGGCTAATTATATTTCACATAAAGAATTAAAACCGCCTTTCTTGTGTTTGGTGGTGTCAGGTGGTCACAGCCATATAGTTATGGTTGAAAGCTACACAAAAATGCGTATCATCGGTCGCACTCGTGATGATGCCGCAGGCGAAGCTTTTGACAAGGCGGCGCGCACTATGGGGATTCCATATCCGGGCGGTATTATGCTTGACAAAATCGCAAATGATGGTAACGAGAACGCTTTCAAGCTTCCACATCCTAAGGTTGATGATGCACCGTATGATTTCTCATTCTCAGGACTCAAGACCGCTGTTATCAACATTATCCATAACCTTGAGCAAAAGGGCGAAGAAGTGCCTAAAGCCGATGTTTGTGCAAGCTTTAGAAAAGCGGTTGTTGACTGCCTTGTGAAAAACTTCATCAAAGCAGCTCAGGATTTAGGTGTGAAAACTTTGGTTACAGCTGGCGGCGTTTCTGCGAACAGTTTGCTTCGTAAGGAACTGGAGAAAGCGTGTAAGGATAACGGATTTGAGCTTTATATGCCTAACCTCAATCTGTGTGGTGATAATGCCGCTATGGTTGGCTCTCAGGGATATTTTGAGTATCTTTCAGGCAATATTGCACCTCTTGATTTGAATGCAGTTGCAACTTTGCCGATTGACTACAGAGAATAACTTTGGAGGCTTTTGATATATTATAGAAAGGGGTGACGATATGAAAAAGGTAATGCTCAGAATAACGAGTATATTTTTAGCACTTTGTATGTGCGTAACTTTTACTTCGTGCAACATTGTTGATACGATGATTGACGAAATATCGTCACGTCTTATACCAAAGGGTATAATTGAAGATACTTCGCTTGGATATACCTTTATTGAAAATACAGCTTTCACTTTCAGCGAATACTATAAACCTCATCTGAATCGTGATTCGGTTGAGTTCTTAGAAAACGAAAAGATGGTTGAGCTTTACTACAAGCTTCTTGAAAATTCGTACTATGTTTATCCTGAAAGTAATGCCGACGGTGAGTTCAAAACAAAGCAGGTGCTTATCGAAGACGCACAACTTACCGAAGCACAGATAAGAGTGACGATAAAAGCACTCTTCGATGATAACCCTCAGATTTTCTGGTTATCTACAACGTTTGGTTATCTTGTGAGTGAAGAGTATAACTACACAGCGGTTCAGCTGTATTCCCGTGTCGCTCCTGCTTTGGTTCAAAAAGGAGCGAATGAGCTCAAAGCAAAGGTCGATGAGTTTTACAAGACTCTTGAGAAGTCACTCACACCATACCAGCTTGAGCTTTTCATTCACGACTATATAGTCGATAACTGTGAGTATGATGACTCGATTTCAGTTGACGATAAAATCAGCGTTGAAAAAGCGGTTTCCTTTGATGCTTATGGTGCGCTTGTGAATGGTCTTGCTGTGTGTGAGGGATATGCAAAGGCGTTTCAACTTTTGCTAAACGGTGTCGGTCTCAAGTGTATGAACATAATCGGCGAAAGCGAAAACGAGCTTCATATGTGGAACTGCGTTATGCTTGATGGTGACTGGTACTATGTTGATACAACATGGGATGATAATGAGAATGTAGCGTTTAAATATGACTATTTCAATATTAATGAAAAACAGCTCAAGGCTGACCATGACTTTTCCAAGCTCTGTAGCGAAATGACTGACGAAGAAATTTGTGGGGATTCGGACGAGAATGCGTTGACATCGAATTTCTTTATCCCTGAAAGCAAGAATAGGGCATATAACTATTATGTCAGACAAAGTGCACATCTGAGGGATTATGACGGCGAAGATGTGATAAAAAGTCTTACTAAATCTGCGTTGAAAAAGGAAGAGTACTTCCATTTTTATATAGACCCAAAGGAGTTCACCTATGACTACGCTGTTGAGGACCTTTTCTATTCTTATCCTCAGTATTTTTTCAGCTACATTGATACTGTGAATTACTCTTTGAGTGACTATTCAATCGACAAAAACAACCTTTCTTTTTACGAGAAAGATAAGTTGTCCGTTGTGACAGTAAAACTAAGGTATGTGTAACAGGAGGTACTATGATTATATTAGCAGTAGACTTAGGCAAAGCCAGAACAGGTTTAGCCATCAGCGATAAAACAGGTTTTTTGGCTTCCCCTTTAGGAATGATAGAAGAAAAAAGCCCGAAAGCGTTGCTCGAAAAGGTTGCCGATAGAGCGAAAGCTGAAAAAGCAGAGCTGATTGTTGTTGGACTTCCTAAAAATATGGACGGTTCTGAGGGAGACAGCGCAAAGAATGCGCGCGACTTTGCGAGCAATTTGAGCGAGTTGACAGGTATCAAAACTGTTATGCAGGACGAGAGAGGTACAACCGTCACCGCGCATACATATCTATCCCAGCGTGATGTCAAAGGCAAAAAGCGTAAGGCTCAGGTTGACATCGTAGCGGCTTCGATTATTTTACAGGATTATCTTGATTCACACAGATAGGAGAATATTTATGACACCAGAACTTATAGCAAAAATCAACGAGCTTTCAAAGAAGAAACGTGAGGTAGGGCTGACACCTGAAGAACAAAAGCTTCAGGAAGAACTTCGTCAGGAGTACATCAAACAGTTCCGCGCAAACTTCAAAAAGCAACTTTCGAATGTTGATGTTGAGTATCCAAACGGCAAGGTTGTTCCACTCACAGATTTCAAGAAAAATATAAAGTGATAAAAAATCCCACTCAGGTGAAACTTACCTAAGTGGGATTTGTTATTATCTTATTTTATTCACTGGGTTTGATTTTCGACTCAGACATTCACAAAGTGCGATGAAAATAATCAGAAACGGTGTTGTGATAGGCTGATAGATATTGACCACAGCCTGAGCGCAGTATGCGATAACAGGGAATACGAAAATGAGGGATAGCTCGTTTGATTTTGAATTTTTCAGGGCTCTGAAAACACAGGTGAGAATTATACCAAGGTAGCTTAATAGTCCAAGCCAACCCTGTGTAATAAAATAGTTCAAGTATTCACAGTGGATAGTGTTTGTTGAGCTGTTGTGGAATCTGCTTGAAAGTTCAGCGAAATGTGGCTCGAATACATAAAAGAAAGTATCGCAACCGCTACCAAAAAGCTGATACAAAAGACCTTCACTCAGAAAATCTTTCACGCCGTTTATCCACATAAATCCGCGGTGAGTGCCCCAGCGATCGTCAAAACGAAGTATCTGTGACAGCGCGCCGATGTCAGTTTTGGTATCCACAACGCTATAGTGATACATAAGTGAGAAAAATGCGATAACAGCTAAAACTCCAAAAGTGATGATGGTACCTCTGAGTATATTTTTAGGCCACTTTTGTGTGAGGTTTTCGCTGTCTTTGAACATATGCATAACAGCTATGACGAGAATCAAACCTAAAGCAACAAAAATAACGACATTACTGTGGACAAGTTTTTCACCTATAGCCTCAAAGCCTTTGGATTTTTCGAAGAATGAGAAAACAATCCTGAGAATTACGCCTGACAAAAGCATTGTTACGATTGCTTTCAAGAATTCTGTGAGGTAACTTGCTTTTGAAACGAACACAATCGCCATGAAAAACAGCATAGCAAAAAAACCAATGTATCCGCTGTTTGAACCCGAAACGAGTAGTCCCATATATGCTAAAGCGATGCTGATACAACAGATGATTTTTGAAACTGTGCCTTTGATAATCACGAACAAAGCTGTAGCCACAGGAAGGAAAATGCACATATAACTTGCGATTGTGTTTTTGTTTCCTATGGTTGTTCCGAAATCTTTGACAACATCTTCACCGTAACCGTTGAAAATTCCAAGCGGGTCAACATAGAAAAAATGAAGAATAGCCAAGGCTGAAATAATACAGCCTGAAATCATAAAGGCGTATAGCACATAGCTTTTGAAGTAGTAAAATCTCGATACTATGAAGTATACGGATATGTAAAGGAAGATGAGTACAAGTCCGTTGTCTCTGCCTGCGTTACCCAGAAGAGAGTTGAGTTTGTAGTCTGACAAAAGCGTTGAACACGAAGCAAAAATGAAGAAACACAAAAACGCAACATCGGTTGATGAAAGCGAAAATATCGGTTTGTGCTCAATTACCTTTTGGTAGTCAGGTATGTTTTTGTCAAAATGATAAGTCAGCGAAATCGCAATAGTTGACAGAATCAGTATGCTTGACAAAACGATGAACAGTATGAATTTATCGGTTCTTGCTCTGGCGTATTGATTTGTCAAAAACATTTCAAAGAAAGTGAACATAACAAGCAGGTAGTAGTTTACCATTGCGTTTCGCATATTATAGTTCGATTTTATCTTTGTCTGATTGTTAGAAGCCATAAATATTCCTCGAATAATAATTAGTTGAAAAGTCCTCGGATGGTTGTTGCAAGGTCGCAGGTGTCCTGATAAGAATATGATGCTCCGATTTCAAATTCACCATTGAAAGTATCAGGTGAAATAACAACATCTTCGATAGGTGTATCGTTGATGGTGAGAGTAAGGGTCAAGCTTTCGCTGTTTTGCTTGAGCATATCTGTTGCTTCGTCCGAGAGCTTGAGCAAGATTCTGGAGTCTTCGTCTGTGCTTCCCTCAAGCGCAAAAGTCAGGAAGTCGTATGACGGAACAACAATATTGTTGTCTTTGTCATTGAGCGTTATGTTGCAATCGATAGGCGCCCATTCCGGCTCCACAAGATATTCTTCTGTTGGAGCGATAGAGTGAGCTTTGGTTGGTTCTTCAGTAGGAATTATCTCCTGAGTTTGTGAACAACCAAAAAGCGAAATGCAAAGTAGCATTATAATTATTGAAGCAATTATTTTTTTCATAATATCACCTTATAAAGAAAATATATGTCAATGATATCACAAAGAAACGTCTTTAACAAGTATAGTTTAATTTGTTCTTTTCTTTTTTGCTTTAATGTGATAGAATAAATGTTAAATCGCAATTGAACTGATGTTGGAGTGTGATATAATGATCAGAAGAATCCGCGAAGAAGATCGCGAGCTATACTATAAATATGCTGATATGTTCTATAATTCAGATGTTGTCAACGCACCTGTGCCAAAGGAGAACTACAAAATCACTTTTGATGAGTTTATGCGAAGTGACGACTATGTCTGGTGTTATATTTTTGAATGTGAAGGTAAACCTTGTGGTTTTGCGATGATGTCCAAGACTTTTTCTCAGGAAGCAGGCGGTGTGTCGGTTACTGTTGAAGAAATCTTCATTGAAGAAGAATATCGCAACAGAGGAATGGGAACACAGTTTTTCGAGTTTATGAAAGAGAATATCCCTGCGGCAAGATACCGAATTGAAGTTGAGGAAGATAACGCTAAAGCGAAAGCTTTGTATGAGCGAATGGGCTTTGAGGTTCTGCCATATATTCAGATGGTGATTGATAAGCACAACAAAGAGTGTGAGAGCGAAAATGCGTGATATAAAAAAGCTTCTGGCCTTTGTTTTGTGCGTTGTATTCGTTTTGCTGTTGCTTTGTTCGTGCAAAGCTGAGAAAAGCGCAAGCGACGAAATGTTCGCTCTTGATACTATCATAACTTTCAAGATTTACGACAGCGACAAAGATAAAGCTGAAAACACGATTTCACTTTTGAAAGATACGATAACCCGACTTGAGAGTAGTCTCTCAGCTACAAAGAAAGGTTCTGATGTTTACAACATCAATCATAGTAGCGGTGAAAAAGTGTATGTGAGTGAAGCTACTGCTACACTTATCAAAACCGCGTGTGAGATATCCGAGAGTTGTGGCGGTGCTTTTGATATTTCTGTTTATCCTCTGGTAAAGCTCTGGGGCTTTGATAAAAAGGAGTATAAAGTGCCGACTCAAAGCGAAATTTCTGATGTTTTGGCTGATGTAAATTTTCGAAATATTATTATTGAGGACAATAGCGTTACTGTAAAAAAAGGTATGAGTATTGATCTGGGCGCTATTGCAAAAGGATATATCTCAAACTGTGTTTATGATGTTATGAAGTCTGAAAAGATAGAGCGAGGAATCGTTAATCTCGGCGGATTGGTTGTGACATATAACAGCGATGAAAGTCAAAGCGACTGGGAAATCGGCGTTGAATATCCCGACACGGGTGAGCTTTTTGGTAAGCTTTCGGGCAAATACACGTTCACTGTGACATCGGGAGCTTATCAGCGATACTTCGAAGAAAACGGTGTGAGATATCATCACATCATCGACCCGAAAACAGGTTCACCTGCACGAAGTGATATATCTTCTATCACAGTATTGGGTGACGATGGAACATATTGTGATGCTTTGTCAACAGCACTTTTTGTTATGGGGGTTGAAGACTCGCTTAAGTATCTGAAAACACATAGTGATGAATCGGGAAATATGCACAGCTTCATTATTTTTAATTCGAATAAAGATAAGCTCTATATTTCCTCTGATTTGGCTGATGGTGCATTCACCTTATATGATGATTTTGAAGATGAGATTTCGGTGAGTGTTATTGATACAATGTTTGTTTAGTCATACTTTGGTGTGATTTGAATATAAAATTTTAATTGAGAGGTTTATTATGGAAAGAGAAAAACTTGGCTCAAGATTGGGCTTTATTCTGATTTCCGCAGGCTGTGCTATCGGTCTTGGAAACGTCTATCGTTTTCCGATTATCACGGGAGCATACGGCGGAGCAGCGTTTGTATTGATGTATATCATATTCCTGGTTATCCTTGGACTTCCTGTTATGGTGGCGGAGCTTGCGGTTGGTCGTGCCAGCCAGCGCAGTATTGCGACATCATTTGATGTGCTTGAAAAGCCAAAGCAGAAATGGCATCTGATGAAATACGCAGGCGTTGCTGGTAACTATCTGCTTATGATGTTTTACTGCACTATTTCATGCTGGATGGTTATTTATTTTTATAAGTATATTTCAGGTTCAATTATTGATATCAAAGATGCAGAAGCTCTGGGTGGCGTGTTCGGTGGTATCGTTACTGATACCCCGCTTAACATTTTAGCTACTTACGGTGTCATTATCGTTTGTTTTGCTGTTTGTGCGCTTGGACTACAAAAGGGCGTTGAGCGTGTTACAAAGGTTATGATGGTTGCACTTTTAGCACTTTTAGTCGGACTGGCTGTTTATTCTTGCACACTTTCTAACGCAGGTGAAGGTCTGAAATTTTACCTTGTTCCTAGCTTTGCTAATATGGCTGAGGCTGGTGTAGGTAAGGTTGTTTCTGCTGCTATGGGACAGGCGTTCTTCACACTTTCTATCGGCATCGGTTCTGTTGCTATTTTCGGTAGCTATATCGGCAAAGAGCGAAGACTTATGGGTGAGGCTGTTACTATTATTTCTCTTGATACCTTTGTTGCGCTTATGTCAGGTCTCATTGTATTTCCTGCTTGCTTTACATACAACAACGGTGTTACAGCTGACGCAGAAACAGTTGGTGCAGGCTTCCTGTTCACAACACTTTCATCAATCTTTAACCAGATGCCTGGTGGACAGATTGTCGGTGCACTTTTCTTCCTGTTCATGATTTTTGCAGCTTTCTCAACAGTTATCGCTGTTTTTGAGAATATCGTTTCTTTCTGGTTGGAGCTCACAAAGCTCAAGAGATGGGCTGTTTGCCTTATCAATATCGCACTCATGATGGTGCTGTGCTTGCCGGCTATTCTTTCTAACAATATCTGGGCTGATATCAAAGTTTTTGGTCAGGTATTTATGGATTTGGAGGATACCATCGTTTCTAAGTGGTTGCTTCCAATCGGTAGTTTGGTTTACGTTGCTTTTTGTACATGGCGCTTTGGTTGGGGCCCTAAAAACTTCCTCAATGAGGTTAACTCCGGTAAGGGTGCTAAATATCCTGAATGGGTTGTGCCATATATGAAGTATGTGCTTCCAATCATCATTGTTGCGATATTTATTGTTTCTGTTATTTAAATGAATTTGAGCCTTCACGATATGTGGAGGCTCTCTTTATGTTCAAAAATTGTTCAATTTTCTATCATATAGTTTTCAAAAGTCAGGGGTATCATATATTTGAACAATCAAAGAGTATTGTAAAATCAACTCTTTTTGTATATACTTTTAGAGTGTACAGGAGGTATACTTATGTCAGATAACTATAATGAACTTTTTGAAAATAATGCGAACGAAAATGTTGAAAGAGAACCCGAGCACGTTGATTCTCAAAATACCTATATTGACTCGGAATATCACTTCAAGGGTGATGAAATTCACTCTGACAGCAATTTTACCCGAAATAACAGCTATGATGCGTATGCTCACGATATGAATGATGATTCGTTTAACAGCGCTCAGTGGAGCTCTCCTTATGACAGCTCGCAGTATACAGGTTCGTATGAACAAAACAAATCATATGGCCACAGCCAGTATTCGCAACCTAACACTCAATATGTAAATTATGCGGTGCCTAAAAAAGAGAAGAAACCTGAAAAAGGTTTTTCGAAGGGCTTTGTTGCTTTGATGCTTGTTGTGTGTATTCTTCTCTCAAGCGGACTCGGATTTGGAGGAGCGATTCTTTATACAAAAATCAAAGCTTCGGGTATCGGAATTTCAACCAACGGCGCTATGGTTATCAACAAAGTTGACATTGATGAAGAAACAGCTAGCAAGCTCGCTGACAAACCAACCTCACAGATAACAGACGAAGTCGCTGACACGGTCGTTGAGATTACAACCGAAGTTATGAGCACAAACTCATTCTATGGTCAGTATGTTTCTCAGGGTGCAGGCTCGGGTGTTATCATTTCGAGTGACGGCTATATTGTCACAAATAATCATGTTATCGAGGGAGCATCATCAATAACGGTGACTCTTAGAGACAAAACAACATATGAAGCTCAGCTTGTCGGTACAGACAGCATAGTTGATGTCGCTTTGCTCAAAGTTGATGCCCAGAACCTCCACGCGGCTACTTTCGGTGATTCAGAAAAGCTCAAGGTTGGTGACAAGGCTGTTGCTATCGGCAACCCTCTCGGTCAGCTCGGTGGTACGGTAACTGACGGTATTATTTCTGCTCTCGACCGTGATGTAGTTATAGATGATGAGAAAATGAATCTTTTGCAGACTGATACAGCTATAAATCCTGGTAACTCAGGCGGTGGACTTTTTGATGGTCAGGGTGCGCTTGTGGGTGTAGTAGTTGCGAAAAGCTCGGGTGAAGAAATCGAGGGTCTTGGCTTTGCAATCCCAATCAATGATGTTGTTGATATCATCGATGACCTCAAAGAGTACGGCTATGTACGAGGAAGAGTATCGGTTGGTATGCAACTTATCGACATCACAAATTCGATGTACTCAATGTACTATTATGGTAACGATGAATCAGGTTGCTATGTCTACTCTGTAGATTTCGATTCTGCTGCATATAACGCAGGTATTCAGCAGGGCGACAGAATTGTTTCTGTTGACTCAAAGGCTATCAATTCAACCTCAGATGTTGAAGATGCGCTTGAGGGTAAGAATGTAGGCGATACTATACAGCTTGAACTTGAGCGTGGAAACAGAACGGCAACTTTAGAACTTGAACTTGGTGAGTATGTCCCAACTTCGTTCAAAGCTCAACAAAATCAGGATGATATGTTCAATCCGTTCTCATAAGAAAAAAGAAGGGCAGTCATTTGACTGCCCTTTTGCTATGCAAAATTATTCTTCTTTTGAAAGCGCTTTGAGAATCATATTAGCGCACATATAAACGTTACCGCCGCCCATAGTGAGAACGAGGTCGCCGTCTTTTGCGTTTTCAGCGATGTACTTTGTGATATCTTCGAAGGTGTCAATACAAACAGAACCCTCAACCTTAGCACCTAAATCGGTGTTATAAATACCGTATGTGTTGGTTTCTCGAACAGGGAGGATCTCAGAGATAATCGCCTTGTCAGGAATAGAAAGTGCCTTAGCGAAGTCATCAAGGAGCATCGCTGTTCGTGAGAATGTGTGTGGCTGGAAAACTGCCCATACAGTATTGAAGCCCATATTCATTGCGGCGTTGAGAGTTGTTGTCAGCTCTGTTGGATGATGAGCGAAGTCATCAGCAACTGTGATGCCCTGTGGCTTGCCGAGTATCTCAAAGCGTCTGTGAACGCCTGTGAATTTGTGTAGATGCTCAGAAATCTCAGCCGGAGTAGCTCCCAAGTATGCCGCAGTAGCAGCTGCCGCAAGAGAGTTGTAGATGTTGTGATTACCAGGAACAACAAGCTCAATTTCACACAGCTTCTCGCCATCGTGCATAAAGTCGTAGGTTGAGTACGCACCGTTGGTTCTCAGATTTTCTGCATAGTAGTCATTTGTATCGTTGAAACCAAAAGTGACTTTAGGAAGGTTAACATCTTTGACAGCATCAACAGTGTTTTCGTCATCACCATTGATAACGAGTGCACCTGTTGTCTGCTTCGCAAACTTGTTGAAAGAACTCTTGATGTGGTCTAAATCCTTGAAGTAGTCAAGGTGGTCGGCATCAACATTGAGAATGATAGAAATGAATGGAGTGAGCTCCAAAAATGTGTCAACATACTCACAAGCTTCGCACACGATGATGTCAGACTTGCCAACATATGAGTTACCACCGAGGAAAGGAAGCTTACCGCCGATGATAGCTGATGGGTCAAAACCGCTACCGATCAGAAGCTGAGATAACATAGCGGTTGTTGAAGTCTTGCCGTGAGTACCTGAAACAGCGATTGAACGGTTGTATCTTCTTGTCACTATTCCGAGCATAATTGAACGCTCGATGCATGGGATGTTCTTAGCTCTTGCTTCAACGAGCTCAGGGTTATCCTGCTTTACTGCCGCTGTGTAAACAACAAGCTCTTGGTCTTTTATGTTTGATTCCTTATGTCCCATAAAAACAGGGATACCGTAACTTTTGATTCGCTCAAGAGTATCGCCCTCGTTACAGTCAGAACCTGTGAGTAGGAAACCCTCTGAGTGCAAAATCTCAGCCAGCGGACACATACCCGAACCGCCGATTCCGATGAAATGAATCTTTTTAATATTGTCAAGCAAATGATCGTAATTCAAAACCTTCGCCCCTTACTTTTAAAATACATATGTATTATAATGTTTTATGTATTAAAAATAAACATCTGTTTCAATTTTGTTACTACTTTTTTATTATATAGAAAAATAAAGTGTGTTGTTACTGTATAATTTTAGTGGAATGTATAAAGGAATGATAGTATGAAGAAAAATGATATCGTAAGACTTGAGATAATTGATATGACAAGTGAGGGAAGCGGAGTCGCAAGAGCAGACGACGGCACTGTTGTTTTTGTGCCTGATACCGCCGTAGGCGATGTGCTTGATGTGAGAATCCTGAAAGTCAAGAAAAACTTGAGTTTTGGTAAGGTGGAAAAGATTATTGAACAGTCTCCTGACAGAATCACGCCTGACTGTGAAGTTTCGTATAAATGCGGTGGTTGTGTTTATCGCCACATAAATTACGAAGCAGAGCTCAAAGTTAAACGCAAGAAGGTCTACGATGCTGTGACCAGACTTGGCAAGATTGATGGCGGTAAGGTGAAAGATATCGTCGGTGCATATGACGATGAAGTTAACCGCTACCGCAACAAGGCTCAGATTCCTGTTGGGCTTTCGAAGACTGGTGAAGTGCAACTTGGCTTTTACTGTCGCCATAGTCATAACATCGCAAGCTGTGATGATTGCTTGCTTTCTCCTGTGATTTTTACACAGATTAGTGAGACTTTCAAAGAGTTTATCACAAAGTACAAGTATCTTGTTTATAACGAAGAAAAGCACAGCGGAAAGATTCGTCACCTGTATCTTCGAATTGCTGAAAAAACTAATGAGGTGATGGTCTGTATCGTTGTCAACGGTAAGAGCTTTGACCATCAGGAAGAGTTGTTTAGTGCTATAAAAGAAAAATACCCACAGGTAAAAAGCATTGTGATTAATGTTAACAAGGCAAAAACAAACGTTATTCTAGGCTTTCAGAATATTGTTGTTTACGGCAGAGAGACTATCACAGACGAACTGTGTGGACTCAACTTCGAGTTGTCTCCACTTGCGTTCTATCAGGTTAACCGAACTCAGGCTCAGCGTTTGTATGAAAAGGCAAGAGATTATGCAAACCTCAGCGGTGATGAAATTCTGATGGACCTTTATTGTGGTACGGGTACAATCGGACTTTCTATGGCGAAGTCGTGCAAGGAGCTCATCGGCGTTGAAATTATCGATAAAGCGATTGAAAATGCGAACAGAAACGCCAAGAATAATGGAGTTGAAAATGCACGATTTATTTGTGCTGATGCTGAAAAAGCGGCGATACAGCTGAAACAAGAGGGCATCACTCCTGATGTTATTATTGTTGACCCACCACGCAAGGGTCTTACTGAAAAGCTGATTGAAACTATCGTAGAGATGAATCCGAAACGCGTTGTCTATGTTTCCTGCGACCCTGCAACTCTGGGCAGGGATTTGAAACTTTTTGAAGAGCTTCAATATTCCGTAGAAGAAATAACACCGTTTGATTTATTCCCACGAACAGCACATGTGGAGAGTGTTTGCTCTCTATCAAGAAACAAAGATTAATAAATTATTTGAGGGGAAATCGTTATGAAAGAATATGATAAGATTTATAACAGCAATATCGAAAATGGTTTGAAAAGCTTTCAGCTTGCAAACGGATATATTTCTACAACAGAAATATATTTTGAGTCAGAAAACATCGTTGCAAAAATAGAAGCTGATGGTTTCGTTGAGTTTTTTGACGCAACAGAAAATGCAGTCGCATCAATCAATCTTCCTAAGCAGACAGGCGGAAAAGAAAAGTATACGGAAGTTTTGTGTGGTGTTGAAAACTCAGTTATAAAACTCAAGTTCCCGATTGTTGAGTGGATTGATAATTATCCGAACTGCGACGGCGAGCACGACCGTTGGGATACTAAAACTATTGGTTATCATACTCTGACTTTCGATTGCAATACAACTGAAATTACAGTTGAATAAAACATAACTCAATACTTTGAAAGGGGCTGATTTCAGCTCCTTTTCTTTATTTCAGCTTATGGTTGAAATTTTCTTTGTTTTCATTTATAATAAAATAAATATGTGTGCTTATCTGCACTATTTTATCGGATAAGTGTTATAATTCTAAATCAGAAATATCAACAAGGATTTTCACTATGAAAGATTGTTTTGTAGAAATTGATTTATCAAAACTCCAGAATAACGCGAAGGCGATTGTTGAAAAGTATCCTGAGTACAGTTCCTACATTGGCGTTGTGAAAGGTGATTGTTACGGTCACGGTATGCAGGCTGTGAAAGCTTTGAATCTGGGTGGCATCAACTACTTTGCTGTGTCATCTATTGAAGAAGCGAGAGATTTCAGGGAAGTTTTGAAAGATGTTCCGCTTTTGTATCTTGAGCCTGTGTCTCTTGAAAGAATAGAAGAAGCAAAAGAGTTGAACCTCACCCTTGGTGTGTGCGATATGACTCACCTTATGGGAATTTTAGAAAGCGATGTTGACTTTTCTTTCAAGCTTCACTTGCAGGTTGACGCAGGATTCAACCGCCTCGGCTTCAAGGATAAAAACGAAATCAAAGAAGCGGTCGAGCTCATAAAAAACTCAAAACATACCCTAGAGGGTATATACCAGCATTTTGCTACAGCAGGTATCTTTGACCCTCATTATGATAATCAGAAAAAACGTTTCAAGGAACTCACCTCACTCATTGATTTGAGCGAAATCCCAATGGTTCATATGGGTTCTGGAGTGTCGCTCCTTGCTCATCCGAAGATTGACATCGCAAACACAACCCGTATGGGACTTCTGATGTATGGTTACAACATCGGTCCTGAATCTTACGGTGGCGGTATCAAGAATAAAATCAGGGAACTGCGCGATAAATATTATCAGAAAAAGTGGGGACTCACAGAAACTATCAAAGATGTTAAAATCGATTTGACTCCTGCTATGAGCTACAAGTGTAGAATCTTACAGCTAAAGAGTGTAAGTGTTGGAGAATTTGTCGGTTACGAAGCTTCATACAAAGCAGACAGCGACTGCACATTGGCGGTGCTTCCTGTTGGATATAACAACGGTATTGGTCACGCTAACTTCGGCAGAAAAGTCGAAATAAACTCAAAGCTTTATCCGATAGTCGGTGAAATCGGAATGAATATGTGCGTTGCTAAGGTTGATGATAGTGTTAACCTTTCTGACACCGTAACGCTCCTGGGTTCTAAAATCACACTCGGAATGTTCTCCCGTGGTGGCGGTTTAGGTCTTGCTGAAGCGCTTGTGAGTGTTGGCAAAAATAACGAGAGAATTTACATTAACTAATAAAGAGAGGGAATAACTATGGCAATGTCAGTAAGAAAGTGGTTATTGAATAAATTCAAGGATATCAACCACGACAGAATGAACAAGCATATCGATATTATCGTGAAAAACTCAGGAAAGAGTAAATTTTATGTTATGTGCAGTATCGGCTGGAACTTCCTTACTCAGGGTACAGGCTATACTGACTACTTCCGCGGAGATTTCATCAACCTCACAAAAGAAGAGAAAAAGACTTTTGCGACAGCAAAGCGTTTTTACAAACTTATTGAATATATGAACGACGAGCAGTATAGCATTGTACTTGGCGATAAGTTGCTTTTCAACGAGATTTTCAAGGAGTATCTCAAGCGCGACTTCATCAATCTTCGCAAAAGCTCAGTTGAGGACTTCAAGGCGTTTTTGAGCGACAAGACAACTGTTTTTGCGAAAGAGACCAACGGCGAGTGTGGTCACGGTATCAGCAAGATTAAAGTAGCAGAAATCGATGATGTGCAGGCTCTCTACAACAAGCTCAAAGAAAATAATCAGCTTTTAGTTGAAGATGCGATTATTCAGCACGACGACCTCAATCAGATTAACCCACACGTTGTAAATTCATTCAGAATCGTTACAGTATACAAAGACGGCAAGGCTAAAGTTATCAGCAACGCACTTAGAATCAATCAGGACGAGACCGATGTTATCGGTTGCACAAACGACCTTTATTTCAGCCTTGGTGAAAACGGCAAGATAGACAGCAACGTTATCGATGATTACGCAAATGTTTATGACACCCACCCAATGAGTGGCAAGAAGTTCAAGGATGTATATATCAACGGCGTTGATGAAGCTTTCAGAATGTGCGAGGAAGCTCATCTTCGACTTCCTCAGGTTCGTTATATCGGTTGGGATGTTGCGTTCTCAGTTAACGGTCCTGTTATGGTTGAGGGTAACGAATATCCTGGCTACGGTATTTTGCAGTTCTACAAGCTCAAAGACAAGCGTACAGGTCACCTCAAAGAGGTTGCGGATGTCCTCGGCGACGAGTTTGATAAGATTAAACTTTAATAATTTAAAAGGGAGTTTTGTGCTCCCTTTTTATTTTTTGGATTTTGTGGTACACTATGTGTATTGAATTTAAGGGTGATTATGTGGATAGTGTTTTTGACAGGATTTATAACGTTGTCAGCCAGATACCAAAGGGTAAGGTTGCAACCTATGGCCAGGTGGCACAGCTTGCAGGTAACAAACGATGGGCGAGAGTTGTCGGCTACGCACTTCACAATAACCCTGACCAGAGCAAAATCCCTTGTCACAGGGTTGTGAATAGAGATGGTAAAGTTGCAAAAGCCTTTGTCTTTGGTGGTGAGAACGAACAGATACGATTGCTCCTCAATGAGGGCGTCGAAGTTGTTGAGGGCAAAGTTGATTTAGAAAAATACAGATGGGAGTTAGATTTGATATTATGAGAGCGTTGATTACAGGAGCTTCGTCAGGTATCGGTAGGGATATCGCACGATATCTTGCGAGCAAAAACTATGATTTGGTTATCGTTGCAAGAAGAGAAGAACGACTTGTTGAACTCAAAGAGGAACTTAAAAATGTTGATGTCAGATGCATCACAGCGGATTTATCGAAAGAAAGCGAATGTGTGCGTGTTTATGACGAACTGAAAGAAATGAATATTGATATGCTCGTTAATAACGCAGGATTCGGTCTGGCTGGTGAGTTTGTGGATACAGATCTCGATACAGAACTTTTGATGATTGATACAAACGTGAAGGCTGTTCATATTCTGACAAAGCTTTTTCTCAAAGATTTCGTGAAGCGTGACAGCGGTGTTATCCTGAATGTTGCTTCAATCGCAGGATTTATGAGTGGTCCGTTGCTTGCTACATATTATGCAACCAAAAATTATGTGCTTTCGCTCACTCGTGCGATTTACAAGGAACTTAAGGTCAAGAAGAGTAATGTGAAAATCTCAGCTCTTTGTCCGGGACCTGTTAACACCGAGTTCTTCGATGTTGCAAAGGTTAAGTTTGCTATTGTGAGCATCAGCAGCAAAAAGGTCGCAAAGCTCGCTGTTGACAAAGCACTCAAGGGCAAGTTGGTTATTTTGCCTGGCATTGTGAAGTTCGTTCCGTTTTTACTCAGGTTTCTTCCAACAAAACTTGTGATGAGTTTTCTCTACAAATTCCAAAGTGTGAGAAAAGGTTAATAAACTTAAAAAGAAAAGGACTAGCGTTTTTGCTAGTCCTTTGTTGTTTTTAATATACCATCATCAGCGGGTTTAAGCTGTTTTTCTGAGCTTCGGCTTCGTCGATGTAGTCGATAGCTTTGTAAAGTCCTCTAACAACAGCGTCGGACGGGTCTTTTGAGACATAAACCCTGAGTCCTGTAGCGTTCTCAATGAGATCTTTCATACCGCGCAGTTTGCTTAAGCCTCCTGAGATTGTGATTCCGTCAGTATGTATATCGGACAAAAGCTCTGGTGGAGTGTCCTCGAGAACATCAGCTACCGATATTGCGATGTTCTTCGCGATATCAAAGATAACTTCCATAATCTCGCTTGATTTGACATCAATCCATTTTGGTAAACCACGGATTGAATCTCTGCCTTTAAGTCTGAAAGTTTTCTCTTCATCTTCATACATAACTGTACCGATTGCTTCTTTGCAACTTTGAGCCATAGCTTTTCCGATGATGAGGTTGTGCTTGCGTCGGGCATATTTTATAATTTCTTCATCCATTGCGTTTCCTGCAATTTTGATAGTCTTTCCGACGGATACACCACCAAGTGACATAACCGCGATATCAGCACTTCCTGCGCCCATATCAACGACCATAGCTCCGTGTGGGGACATAATATTCATCGAGCTTCCGAAGGCTGCAGCTTTGGCTGACTCCAAAAGCAGAACACGTCTTACACCGAAACTGGAAATCGCATTGACGATAGCTCGTTTTTCAACCTCGGTGATTTCGCCCGGGATACACGCGAGCACTCTCGGCATAACCACCTTGCTCTGGCAAACTTCACACAAGAAGATGTTAACAAGCTCTTCAACTAACCCTGATTGAGCGATGACGGAAGACTCAAGAGGGAAAACGACATCGATTTTCGCCGGAGTTCTGCCGAGCATTCTGTAGGCATTATTGCCGAAAGCTAAGATTTCGTTGTTGGTTTTATCATAAGCAATAACAGACGGCTCGTCGATAATTTTGCCGTTGTTACTGACACAAATTCTGGTATTACCTGTACCCAGGTCGAGTGCTATATCCATAATCTTTACCTTTCTGTTATTCTATTCTTAGATTATATATCAGCTTTTGTATTATTTCAAGGTGTATTCACTACGGCTCCTGTGCTGAGAAGCGTGAGACAACAAATGAGCTGTGGCTTTGCTTTTCTGAGTGTTTTTGTACATTCAGCAAGTGTTGCACCTGTGGTCACGATATCATCAATGAAAAGAATACTTTTGTTTTTGACTTCTTCTTTATCGATGATTTCGAAAGCACCTTTGAGATTTGTGCGTCGTTCCTGATATTTCAAGTTGTGTTGGTGCTTGGTTCTGCGAACCTTTTTGAGCGTTCTTTTGTATGGGATTCCTATGATTTTTGATAAACGCCTTGATATAAGTCTGCATTGGTTATAACTGCGTTTGAAGTAGTCGAACCAGTGCATCGGGACGTAAGATATATAGTCGAAAATCATATCGGGATAACTTCTTTTGAGCTCCATATACATAGCGTAAGCGAATTGCTCTGCGTACTGTCTTTTTCTTCTGAACTTGAAATTGAGGACAGCACGACGATATTTTGTGTCATAATGAAGAGGGGAAGCGCATCGTACACCGCCTGGGATTCCCTTGAATATTCCTGTTTTTGGAAAGCCTTTGAGACATCTTTTACACGCGTATTCTGCAATATTGATGATTTCCCCGCAGTACGGACATCTGTCGGGATAAAGCAGGTTTCTTATTTGTTTGAGAATTCTTATAATATTTTGGTTCATAACTTTATTCTTCAATCAAAAAATACTTAAGACCTGAGTAGCGTAGTATACGCTTGTTGTTTTGTACCATACGATACAGCGCGTTGCTGTCTCCAACGAGTATGAGCATTTTTTTAGCTCTGGTTACTGCTGTGTAAAGCAGGTTGCGATACATCAGCTGAGGTGCAAAGTTGTGGACAGGCATAACAACCGCTTCAAATTCGTTGCCCTGACTTTTGTGAACGGTGCAGGCGTAAGCTAGCTCCAAATCGGTCAGCGAGTCGTTATCATACATAGCTACCTTGTCATCAAAGCGGACTTTCACAAAACCGCTTGAGGTGTTGACTTCTTCCAAAATTCCGATATCGCCGTTGAAGATACCTTCACCGAATTCGCCGTTATCCTTGACCCAAGTGATGTTGTAGTTGTTTTTGTTCTGCATAACCTTGTCGCCCTCGCGCAGGGTGTAATAGTTAGCAGTTATTTCTTTTT
Organism: Ruminococcus sp.; assembly: GCA_045124035.1. GTDB lineage: Bacteria > Bacillota > Clostridia > Oscillospirales > Acutalibacteraceae > Ruminococcoides. The sequence goes on from JBGVLC010000018.1 coordinate 99,608, forward strand.
TAGAATTATCTTTTTTGTTTTCGATACCTTGTATCATACGGTTAAGTTCGAATGTTCCGAGTACTCCCTTCTTCGTCGGAGAAAGAATCTGGATGTCGGACAGACATGAATAACCATAAGTGTTTTTCAGCCTTCTTGTGCACAGGTCAACTATGGTGTTCGCTGTTTCTTCCATTGAGCCTTTCTGTAAAAAGAAAAAGTCGTTGTCAACAATGTGAAGTGTAGGAGTTTCGCCTTTGACGATTTTGTGGGCGTTTGTGACAATAAGACTCTCCATTGACTGTCGGAAAATTTCCTTGAGCTTTACAACAGGCAGGGTGTTTGATGCGATGAGGTCAGCGAGCACATTTCCTGCACCTACGCTTGGTAGCTGGTCAGAGTCACCGACTAAAATGAGTCTGCACGAAAGTGGGAGAGCTCGCATAAGCGACTCGAATAATACACAATCTACCATTGAAACCTCATCGACGATGATTGCATCGCAGTTGAGCATATTTTGTTCATTTTTCTTGAAAACTGGTTTGTCCTCGATGTCGAAACTCACCTCGAGCAGACGATGGATGGTCTTTGCTTCTTCGCCTGTCAGCTTGCTCATACGTTGAGCTGCCCTTCCTGTTGGGGCAGCGAGCATAACTTTCTGACCGTTTTCTTTGAGGAGTCTGATGATTGCATTCAGGGTGGTCGTTTTTCCTGTGCCGGGACCTCCCGTTAAAATAAGCATACCTTTTGTGAGTGCTTCTTTGATAGCCTGTTTTTGAAGAGAAGCGTAGCTAATGTTGTCACTTTCTTCAATTTTGCTGATTTTCTCATCAACCGATAGAATCTGCATGGCAGGAAAACGCATGAGCATCTGTAGTCTTGCGCTGATGTAGGTCTCGCTCTGGTGCATAGCCGATGTGAAGATGAACTCTTTTTCGTTCAAGGTTTCCTGCATCAGTGAACCATCGGTTAGCATATCCTTCAGTGCACTTTCGAGTGGTTCAAGCTCAAGCGATAAGAGCGACGCTGTGACCGACAGGAGTTTTTCTTTTGGTAAGCAGGTGTGACCGTTGAGTTTGTTGTGATTTAGAACATGACATAGTGCTGCTCTGACTCTGAAATGGTCGTCGTCGCTTCGATTCTGATGTTTTGCGATTGTGTCGGCTGTGTCAAAAGAGATGTTGAGTCTTTCGTCGCAAAGGATGAAAGGGTTGTCCTCGATATACTGTATAGCCTGATTGCCGAAACATTTCCAAATTGCAACTGCTGATTTAGCGTCAATATTAAAACCTGCAAGATACGCAACAAGTTCACGGATTCCGACAACCTGTTTGAGCTGCATGCTGATATCGAGCGCCTTTTCCTGTGAAATACCCTTGAGTTTTGAAACACGTACAGGGTCGTTTTCGAGTACGGACAAGGTGTCAACTCCGAATTCACGCACAAGTCTTTTGGCTGTTGCAGGGCCTATTCCTTTGATAGCTCCGCTTGAAAGATATTTAAAAATTCCGTCGAGGTTTTCAGGCGAACTCAGTTCACACGCACTTGCGCAAAACTGGTGTCCGTATGACGGGTGCTTTTTATATGTACCATATAGCTTTACTTGTTCTCCTGCGCTGATAAGCGGCATAATGCCGACAGCTGTGATCATTTCGCTTTCGCCTGCTAGCTCAATAACGGTGTATCCGTTTTGTTCGTTGCGATAAACGATGGATTCAACCTGTCCGCAAAGTTCGTAAAGCTCGTTGTTGTTATTGTTCATAATAATTCCTTGAAAGAAAAATAATAATAATCATTGAATTTTTGCTCTATGTGATTTATAATATAACATATTGTTAAAAATAAAGATATAGTTTTGGGGGATAAAAATGGAATTTATCGCAAACGAAGGCAAGAATGTTGAAATAGAAGTTAACGGCGTAACATATATGCGCCACGCTATCAAAACCCATTTTGTAAAACAGGGCGAAAGCTACATTGATATATTCGAAAAGTATGTTTCTCCTCTTTATCAGGAAGGCGATATCGTTTCTTCTGCTGAGAAGATAATTGCACTTTGTCAGAACCGTGTTGTTTATCGTAGTGAACTCAAAATCGGCTTCTGGGCAAAGCTTTTGTCTAAATTTGCTTCACATCCTGACACAGGTGTTGGCGTTGGTGAGACAATCAAAATGCAGTATGCTATCAAAAAGGCAGGCTTGCTGAAAGTTCTTTGGGCGAGCTTTGCTGGTGGCGTGTGCAAGATTTTCGGCAGAAAAGGTGTTTTCTATGAAATCGTTGGTCAGGAAGTTGCAGGACTTGACGGTTTCTATGATCATGTATGGAGCGAGTACCGTGATATCGGTATCGAAAACCCTGAGAATCCTTCAGGCGTTTGTGATGAAATCAAAGAGAAACTCGGCATTTCCTGTATGATCGTTGATGCGAATGACCTCGGTCAGGAAATCTTAGGTTATTCATCAGACATCAAATTAAGTGAAGAGGAGCTCTTAGGCCTCATCAAGGACAACCCTACTGGTCAGGGTCAGCAGACAACTCCGCTTATCCTTATCCGCAAAAAACAGTAATAAATATGAAAAGCAGGGCATCACAGCCCTGCTTCTTTTTTGAATTCTTCTTTTGTCATAAGCTTTAAGTACGAAAAATCTTTTGCCATCAAAGTGATAATGCGCTTTGTTTCGGTATCCAAATTTTCATCGATACATACTACGTTTTTTATCGGACAGCCTAATAGACGTATCTTCGAAATCACACTTCGAAGTGTCAGCTCAACATCAATATTTTTGTTGATATCGGGGATAACAAGGATAGTTGAGTTTTCGTCTTTCACTTTTGAAAAGTGATATAATATGTGTAATGTGAGAGTTGAAACTCCAACCGCTGCAAAAAATATCAGGATAGCTAAAAATACGTAGTTCATTTTATCACCTCGTTATATGTTATTTTAAAAATAAAATTTTGTGACGAATATCTGAATGTCTTTTGCGGATAACTATTATTAAGCAGACTATCTGCTCAAATTTTTTAGAAGGTGAAAAAATGGATAACACTTATGCTAACCGCAGTATTCACTGCACAGTAAATAACTGTAAGTTCCACAATCAGAAGGAGAACTACTGTTCACTTGAGAGTATTCAGGTTTCAACACACGAGAAGAACCCAACTAAGGTTGAGTGCACAGACTGTTCAAGCTTTATGTGCAAAGACAGTTGCAAGAGTTGTAACTAACAATCTAAAAGAAATTCAGGGCAGACAGGCAATCGCTTGTCTGCTTTTTCTATGCACAAATGTTTTTGCTTTACATAAAATGTGGGTGTAATAATATTGAGAGGTGCAGTTTATGTATAAAAGTGTAGCAGTTGTCGGCGGTGACAAACGACAGTTATACTGTGCAGATGCTTTTTTAAAAGACGGATACAAAGTGTTTTTGGGAGGCTTTGATAAATTAAAATCCGATGGAAATTTACTTCTGACTTCACCGCTTGAGGCGATGGAACGTTCGGATTTTGTGATTTTTCCTTTGCCGTGTATCAAAGGCGATAAGCTAAACGCTGTGTATTCTTCAAACGATATATATATTGATGAAAAGTCGGTTAATGCGCTAAAGAAAAAGAAAATATTCTGCGGTCAGAAAGAAAAGTTGCTCGAAGTTGCAAGTGAGCTAGACGAAACCCTTGTGTATGATTATTCAAAGCGAGAGGAGTTTTCGGTGCTCAATGCGGTAGCAACCGCAGAGGGCGCGCTTGAGATAGCGATGCGTGAGTTCGAGGGAACAATAAACAACGCCAGGTGTCTTGTTTGTGGATATGGCAGGATAGGAAAGGTGCTCTCGGATATGCTTTTATCACTTCATGCGGATGTAACGGTGAGTGCAAGAAAGCGTAGCGACCTTGCGTGGATAGAAAGCAAACACCTAAAGTCGGTTCACACAAAGAACCTTGATAGTCTGAAACCTTTCGATATTATTTTTAATACAGTGCCCGCTTTGATTTTGGACTCGAAACTCTTATCACATATAGCTCGTAACGCTATAGTGATAGATCTGGCGTCCATTCCGGGTGGTGTTGACTTTGAGTCGGCTGGACGAATGTCGATTTTAGCTATTCACGCTTTGTCTCTGCCGGGTAAGGTTGCACCAAAATCAGCGGGCGAAATTATAAAAAACACGATAACCAATATGCTTGAGGAGGATGACAGGTGTCAAAAAAATGCATAGGTTATGCAATGTGCGGTTCGTTTTGTACTTTTTCAAAAGCGATAAAGGAAATGGAAAATCTTATTGAACACGGCTATGATGTTTTGCCGATTATGTCATACAATGCTTATGAAACTGATACCCGATTTGGAAAAGCTCAGGAGTTTGTCCAAAAAATAGAGAATCTCACAAACAAAAGAATAGTAAACACAATAAGTCTCGCAGAGCCGATAGGGCCGAAAAAGATGTGCGATTTGATGCTTGTTTGTCCGTGTACTGGCAACACGCTGTCGAAAATAAGCTATGGCATCACCGACACACCTGTCACTATGGCTGTGAAGTCACACCTGCGAGTGTTAAGACCAGTGCTTCTTTGTGTTGCAACAAATGATGCGCTTGGTGCATCAGCTCAGAATATCGGCAAATTACTCAATACAAAAAATATCTACTTCGTGCCTCTTTCACAGGATGACCCTGAAAACAAACCGAATTCGCTGGTAGCTCACTTTGAACTTGTTGAAAAATGCGTTGAACTCGCTTTGAATGGTACTCAGTGCCAGCCGATATTTATGTAGATATTGAAGCATATAATTCGTAAAAGGAATTATAAACATCAATAAGTCGGGTGAAGTTTCGCCCGACTTATTGCTTTGTGCAGAAATTTTACTATCTTATTGATAAAATCTTTTTATTGTGATATATTTATCTATATATTATCTGTTGATTGTTCACAGATAACGAGGTGTTGAAATGAAATATTGCAGTGAGAATAAGAAACTATATGATGGTGCTGACATCATTTGTGCTGAGTGTAAGAAAAAATACAAGGAAATTGAAGATATCAACGAACCTGTGCAACTTTGTGTTGTTGGTGGTTTTGAGAGAACTGCTCTTTGTGGTGCGTTGAAAGACGCCGGTATTCCTTTCGTTGAAAAAGAATATGGAAAGATGGGAGTATCAAATCATATGGTCACAGGATACGATACGAAGCTTTTGAATGTGACTGTGCTTGTTCCTTATTCAGCCTTTCCGAAAGCTTACGAGATAGCTGTGATGCTCAATCTTTGTGATGTGTATTGTGAGAGTCTTGTGGAAAAAGTGAGACAGGATATCGAAGATTATAAGAATAATGTCAATCTCAAAGAAAATGATAAAATGAGTAACGCTAAGACAACAACAATCAAAGTGGTCTCGGCTATCGCTTTTCTTATTCTTGTAGCGCTTGTTGTTTTTGGCACCGACTATGTTATGGAACTTATAAAGAACTTACTTGGAGGTTAAAATATGAAAATCAATACATTATGTGTTCAGGCTGGATACGAGCCTAAGAACGGCGAACCAAGAGTTTTACCTATCGTTCAGAGTACAACTTTTGCTTATGACAGCGCCGATACAATGGGCAAGCTGTTCGATTTGGAAGCTGACGGTTTCTTTTATACACGTCTTGCTAACCCTACTCTTGATGCTGTTGAAAAGAAAATTGCAGCGCTCGAGGGTGGCGTTGGTGCTATGCTGACATCAGCCGGACAGGCTGCATCTCTCATTTCTATCACTAATATCTGCAAGACTGGTGACCACGTTATTTGTGCCGCTGCTATCTATGGCGGTACATTCAACCTCTTCAACAAGACTCTTCGTGACCTTGGTATTGAGTTTGATTTTATCGATCCGGCAGCTACTGAAGAAGAACTTAATAATGCTTTTAAAGAAAATACACGCGCTGTATTCACTGAAACTTTGTCAAATCCATCACTCGATGTGTGTGACCTTGAGCTTTACGCTAAGTGCGCTCATGCCCACGGCTGTCCGCTTATCGTTGATAACACTTTTGCAACTCCTGTCAACTGCAGACCTTTTGAGTGGGGTGCTGACATTGTTGTTCATTCTACTTCAAAATACATGGACGGCCATGCTGTGGCTCTCGGCGGTTGCATTGTTGACAGCGGTAACTTCGATTGGAACAACGGAAAGTTCCCTATGCTCACAACTCCTGACGAGACATACCACGGTGTAACATACACAGAGCACTTCGGCAAGGCGGCATTTATCGCAAAAGCTCGAGTTCACCTCATGCGTGATTTGGGCACACAGATGGCTCCGCAGAACGCATTTCTTTTGAACTTGGGTCTCGAGACTCTTCATCTGAGAATGGCTCGCCACTGTGAGAATGCTCAAAAAGTTGCTGAATTCTTAGCTAACAATGACAAGGTAGAGTGGGTTAACTTCCCAGGCCTTAAGTCTAACAAGTACTATGACCTTGCTAAAAAGTATATGCCACAGGGTACCTGCGGTGTTATCTCCTTTGGTGTCAAGGGTAGTAAGGCTGAGGCTGCAAAGATGATGGAAGGCTTGAAGCTTGCAAAAATCGTTGTTCACGTTGCTGATGCGCGTACATGTGTGCTTCATCCTGCGTCAACAACTCACCGTCAGCTCAATGACCAACAGCTTATCGACGCCGGTATTATGCCTAATATGATTCGTCTGTCCGTTGGTATTGAAGATGCTGATGATATCATCGCTGATATCGCTCAGGCTTTAGAAAACGTATAATTTTGTTATTTATCCGCAGTACGCCGTATTGCGGATAAAATTATAGGTGCAGTATGAAATATTTTACAAGTGCTATTATTGCGGCTTCGGGAAACTCAACCCGAATGGGATTGCCGATTTCAAAACAGCTTATAAAACTCAATGGTGAGGAAACAATAAAGCATACCTTAAGTGCTTTTGAGAATAGCGATGTTATTGATGAAATCGTTGTGGTTTGCAGGGAGTGTGACCGCGACAGTATTTTTGAAATTGCAAAAGATTTCAAAAAGTTCAAAGCTGTGACTATCGGTGGAGAAACCCGAGCTGATTCTGTGAAAAACGGAGTTGTGATGTGCAGTGATGAAGCTCAGTTTTTCGCTATCCACGATGGTGCGCGTCCGCTGGTTAAAACCGATGACATAAAAAATGTTGTTGAGCGTGCCTATGTTACAAAATCAGCAACTCTCGGTACCGCTGTGACCGATACTATCAAGGTTGTAGATAGCGATAATATTATCAAAAACACTCCTTCTCGCGATACGCTGAGAGCTGTGCAGACACCTCAGGTTTTTGAACGACAGCTTTATCTCAGAGCGATTGATAACGCGGTTGAAAAAAGTTTGAGCGTTACCGATGATTGTTCTATGGTTGAAGCGCTCGGTGAGAAAGTCGAGATTGTTTTGGGTAGTGATGAGAATATCAAACTCACTACACAGACTGATTTGATTTTAGCTCAGGCAATATTGGATAAAAGAGATAATTCTTAATTAGAATTCTTATATAGAAATAACAGGAGGCGTAATATGAGAATCGGACACGGATATGATGTACACAAACTGGTTGAAGACAGACTTCTTATTTTAGGCGGTGAGCAGATTCCATACAAAAAGGGCTTGCTCGGTCACTCTGATGCCGATGTGTTGCTCCACGCTATTATGGATGCGTTGCTTGGCGCTGCAGCTATGCACGATATCGGATACCATTTTCCTGATACTGACGAGCGTTATAAAGGTGCTGACAGTATGATGTTACTCAGAGAAGTGGTTTCTCTGCTCAAAAAAGAGGGATACAAGGTAGTCAACATCGATGCAACGGTTATCGCACAGGCTCCGAAGCTCAAGCCGTTTATTGACCAGATGCGAGAGAACATCGCCTATACCTGCAAAATTGATGTCAGTCAGGTGAATGTCAAGGCTACAACAGAGGAACACTTAGGCTTTACAGGTAGCGGAGAAGGAATATCTGCTCACGCAGTTTGCCTTATTGATTAAAATGAGAATAGTGAACGCACCTTTTTCATACTTTGTAGTAATGAAAGAGGTGCGTTTTATGTTTTTGAAAAGATTTTTTGCAGTAGCGCTTTGTGTGCTGCTGTTGTTGCCTACTTGTTTTATTGAAACCTTCGCTTTGAGTGAAGACGAGATTTCATCGCCTAGCGCAATTCTGATTGAACCTGATTCAAAGAAAATTCTTTTTGAGAAAAATTCTGATGAACAGCGTGCTTGTGCATCAATCACAAAGGTTATGACTTTGTTGCTTGTTATGGAAGCGATTGAACAGGGGAAAATATCTTATGATGATGTTGTCACCACATCTGAACACGCAAAGTCGATGGGCGGTTCGGATATATGGCTCGAAGTAGGTGAGCAGATGACAGTTGACGAAATGATAAAAGCAACAGCAGTCGCTTCAGCTAATGATGCGGCAGTTGCTTTGGCTGAGCATTTGTGCGGTACTGAAGATGAGTTTGTGGCACTTATGAATCAGCGCGCAAAGGAACTTTCGATGGAAAACACGGTGTTCAAGAACTGCAACGGTCTTGATGAAGAGGGACATATTACATCGGCACACGATGTGGCGATTATGTCCGCAGAGCTTATTAAACACGAAAAGATTTTTGACTATACAACAATATGGCTTGATACTTTGCGTGGTGGCGAAACCCAGATAGTGAACACGAACAAGTTGCTCAAATCATATGACGGTATCACAGGACTCAAAACAGGAACAACGGGGGATGCGGGTTCGTGCATAAGTGCAACGGCAACGAGAAACGGAATGTCACTTGTGGCGGTGGTGTTGGGTGCCTCAACTGGAACAGATCGTTTCAAAGATGCAGCCGTGTTGCTCGACTATGGTTTTGCAAATTATGAAGTGCTCGGATTCGAAGCTGATTCAAAAGATATAAAAGACATAAAAGTTAATGGCGGAATGAAGAAAAGCGTAAAAATTAAGTGTGAGGGTAGCTCGAATATTGTGGTCGAAAAGGGTAGTAAAGATAAACTTGTCCGTAATGTGAAGCTCAAGGAGTCTTTGGATGCTCCGGTGAAAAAGGGAATGAAAGTTGGAGAAGTTACCTTCGCTTTGAATGAAAAAGAGGTCTCGAGTTTTGATGTTGTAACCTCGGACTTTGTTGATGAAATAACTTTTTCTTCTGTGTTTTTAGAGCTGATAAATGCTATGATTGCTATGTAAAACGACAAAATGATATATGATTTTGGTGACATTTGCACAAAAATTCACTTCTAAAATCGTTATAATGAATACCATAACTTCTTCTGATTGCTCTTGCAAAAATACTCAATTTATAGTATAATGAACCCATCAGTATAACTATAAATTGTTATACTTCTTTTACGCAATTAAAAAGGAGGATCACTAATGCCAACAACACTCAGTGATAAACATTTACAGGGCTTTGTGAGCGCAGAAGAATACACAGGTATTGCACCACAGGTGAAAGCTGCTCATGAGGCACTCCACACAGGAACAGGTCTCGGTAACGACTTTATCGGCTGGCTCACACTTCCTACAGACTATGACAAGGAAGAGTTTGCTAGAATTAAAGCTGCTGCTGAAAAAATCAAGAAGGACACAGACGTATTCGTAGTTATCGGTATCGGCGGCTCATATCTCGGCGCTCGTGCTGCTATTGAGTTCGTTAAGTCACCTAACTACAACGCTCTTACAAAAGATACACCTCAGATTTACTACGCTGGTAACTCTATCAGCTCAACAGCTCTTGCTGAGCTTCTTGAAATCTGTGAGGGTAAAGATGTATCTATCAATATGATTTCTAAATCAGGTACAACAACAGAGCCTGCTATCGCTTTCCGCGTATTCAGAGAGCTTCTTGAGAAGAAGTACGGCAAAGAGGGCGCTAAAGAGCGTATCTACTGTACAACTGACAAGGCTAAGGGTACACTCAAACAGCTCGCTGACAAAGAGGGCTACGAGACATTCGTTGTTCCTGATGATGTAGGCGGTCGTTTTTCAGTTTTGACAGCTGTTGGCCTTCTTCCAATCGCTGTTTCAGGTGCTGACATCGACGCTCTTATGAACGGCGCTAAGGCTGCTCAGGACGAATTTGACAACGCTGACCTTATGACTAACGATTGCTACAAGTATGCTGCTATCCGCAACATCCTTTATCGCAAGGGCAAGTCAACTGAGGTTTTAGTTTCTTATGAGCCAGGCTTCACTATGATGAACGAGTGGTTCAAGCAGCTCTACGGCGAATCTGAAGGCAAAGATAACAAAGGTATTTTCCCTGCAAGTGTAATCTTCTCAACAGACTTACACTCTATGGGTCAGTATATTCAGGACGGAAGACGTAATCTTTTCGAGACAGTTGTTCTCTTTGACAAGTGCAAGAAAGAAATCGTTCTCGGCACAGATGAAGAAAACGTTGACGGCTTAAACTTCCTTGCTGGCAAAACTATGGACTTTGTCAACAGAAAGGCATTCGAGGGAACAGTTCTCGCTCACAACGATGGTGGTGTACCAAACGTAGTACTTTCACTTGCTGATATGAGCGAATATGAGCTCGGTTACCTCATCTACTTCTTCGAGAAAGCTTGCGCTATCTCAGGCTACTTGCTCGGTGTTAACCCATTCAACCAGCCTGGCGTTGAGTCTTACAAGAAGAATATGTTTGCCCTCCTTGGCAAGCCTGGCTACGAGGATGCTAAAGCAGAGCTCGAGGCAAGATTACAGTAATCTGTTGCTCCCAAAAGGAGTCTTTGAGGTATAACGGAAATATCTCGAAAATATTTTAAATACAGGAGGCTATATAATTATGGTAACATTAATTATTGGTAAAAAAGGCTCAGGAAAAACTAAGAAACTTATCCAGCTTGCTAATGAGGCTGTTGCTAAATCTCAGGGTAACGTTGTTGTTATCGAGAAGGGCGCTAAGCTTACATATGATGTAACTCACAAAGCAAGACTTATTGATACAGACGTTTACGGCATCAGCGGTTACAATATGCTTTTAGGCTTCATCAGCGGTATCTGCGCTGGTAACTATGATGTTACTGATATCTTCGTTGATTCTACTTTCAAGATTTGCGAAGAGGGCGTTGAGGGCTTAGGTGCTTTCGTTGAGAAGCTCGATGCTTTATCAAGCGAAGCTCAGGCTAACATCACAATGCTTATCTCAGCAGCTGAGGATGAACTCCCAGAAGGCCTCAAGGCTGAGTGTGTAGAGATTTAATCGCAACGAGCAAATTTCTGATTAAGAACTAAACGGCAGAACTACTATTATGGTAGCTCTGCCGTTTTTTTGTTTGAAAAATTTTCATAATGTTGAAACACTTTGAGGTGTTAATAGCGTTTTATATATGAAAGGGTTATTGATAAATTTCCAAATAAGAAATAAGATACTGTTTCAGCCAAAAAATGAACCATTTTCGCCATCTGTATTGTGCTTTTTGCACTACGGTGTTATAATGAAATCGGTAAGAAGTATCGTGTATATTAAATTTTAGGAGGCGATTTTATGAAAAAGTTATTAGCATTATTACTCACGATGGTTATGATTTTAAGCGTGACAGTTGTACCATCTTTTGCGAGTGAGACAGTCCAAGATGAGTTGTTGTACAAAGATGCTTTTGTACAACAGTATATCGGAGAGTATGATGGGAAAGAAGGTTATCGTTATAGTTACGACGAAGTCTATTACCATCGTATCGATGAAGCTGATCCTAACAGTAAGATAGATTGGGTGCTTGTTAGTGCTACTGGTTTTATGTGTTCACCTTGGTATGTGAAAGCTGTAGTGGGAGAACTGGTGTTTCGTGATGTAAATGAGTATCATCCGTTTCCTTTTAACTACGCTGTTTATGATGTAGGTAACAATTATTTTAACGACCTGACAAATGATGATTTCAGAATATACGATGATTTGGAAGAAGTTTGTTATGAACTCGGGTTAGGTCAGCCTGTGGGTGATGCTGACTTTGATGATAAGCTCACTATTATGGATGCAACTTATATCCAGAATGTTATAGCTGGGCTTTGTGAGTTCAATATAAAAGATAATATTGAGGGTTATCCACTTGATGGTGATGACCTCGACTATATTTCTGATATGAACCATGATGGTGTCAGAAATATTATGGACGCTACAGCTATTCAGTTAAGGTTAGCATCTATGGACTATCTTTCAACTGACCTTGTGATTGAAAATTACAACGAAGAGGATCATCCAAGAGGTCTTTATACATTTTATGGAGACTACTTAGTAGACTACGAGCCACTTGCTAATGAAACTGGCTTATATGATAAGAGCGAAATGAATCACAACAACGATAAATTCGTCGCTTTAATCAGGAGTCAGGAACAGTATTTCGAAATATTCGGTGTATACAATGAGCGATATGATGATGAGTTCTTTAGCACACAAGCTATTATCGCCGCTGTGACTCAGGTTTATGATGTGAATTCATATGCTGAAATTGCCGACATTGGAGTGGATGGTGGAATTTTGTATGTTTCTCTCAAGGAATACACTGAGGGTTCTTTGTCAGATACACCAACAGCTTTACCGACAGCCCCACTTTACTTCTCACTTGTTGCGGTTGACAAGGAACTGGTGAAATACGTCGATACCATCGAGTATAAAAAGCTCTGGAATGATGGTGTGGTTTGGAGTGACAAGAGCAAAACTGTTGAACATACTTTTTCTAATGAAATAGCTTTTGAAAACGAGTATATTGAGAAGAATAACTATCTGTATTTTGACAGATATCGTCAGGATTTTGTTGCCATTATCACTAGCGAACAAGATTATTCTTCAATTACAAAATGGTATACTGTTGCATTCAACAAAGAGTTCTTCGAAACAAAAGCGCTTATTATGAATATCTCAGCTCAGAAGAATTATCAAGATGCAAGCTGTATCGATAAAATGGAAGTTGTAGGGAACACATTATATGTATATGAAAAGCACTATGCGATAGACAACTTCGAGCAGTTATCTGTTCCTGCTATTCATCACGATTTCTGTATTGTGGATAAAGCTGATATTGAAAATGTAACTGAGATAGTTCTTGTGAAATGATGAATTCTAAGTAAAAAATTATAAAACTGTGAAACCTTTTTGTGCTTTTATGTGTATTAAATAGTGAAAGGGTATTTGAAATCTCTGTTTTAGAAAACAACAGATACCAATTTCGCATATATTCACATAGTTTTGTTGTGCTTATTGTTTTTTTCTATAGCTATGCTATAATGAAAATGGTCGGAAATATGCGGATACTTAACCTTCAGGAGGCGATTTTATGAAGAAGTTATTAGCAGTTTTACTCACAATTGTTATGGTTCTCTCTAGCGTGACTTTCACGGCTTTTGCTGCGACAGTTGAGGTCAGTGATGAGTTGTATGAGGCTATCGTAGCGTATAAGAATTACAAGGATCTCGAGAAAAGCGATATTAGTTTGTACTACTGTGACCATATCGCTGACGATAAGTACCTTGTGAAGTATAGCTTCAAAAACTCGGCTGTTAGTTGCGATATGGTGCTGATGGAAGTTGGCGACTACAGATTGTATTCCAGTCGTCCTTTGCCTATGATATTTGCGGACGGTGCTATATATGGTGTTGAGGAGGCTTTTGAAAAAGGAGTGCTAAGTAACTCTGACTTGCGTATTATGTCGGGTTTCCCTCAGCTTAATATGGTTCATAACAAAATCACTTGGGATTTGCAGGATGATTTAGGGTACTACGAAATGGATGATTATGTGAATATCCGTTTTGAAGTGCAAGGCTCTGAAAAGAAAATCGGTGATATCGAAAACTGGGTTCATGATGTTTCAGGTGCTAACAAAAAACTTATGGCTCACTACGAGGAGATTCATCAGAAGTTAGTTGATGAAGTGCTCGGTGATATCGACCACATCGAAAGAGTTCATAACAACGGTATCAGCATTATCGCTATAAAGAAAGCTGATATCGAGAAAGTTTCGATGTCAGAATTTGTGACTGAAATGGACTATATCTCTGAGATTCATATGAAGTATATCGATACTTTTAACCCTACTCTTGGCGAGTATAATTACGAGGAAAAATGTGCTGAGACCGATGGGAATGGAGAAATGAGTTATTACCTCATCAAGGCTAATATGGGGTATAGCGCCTTTGCAGAAGTTGGTTTCAGATTCGGAAACTGCATCGTACAGAGTGATATCAACAGCAACTTCACATATCTCTTTGGCATTTATGATATAAAAGAGGATAAGTTCTATGATGTTTATGATTTGAGAAAAACACCTGACAAGTATTATAGACTTGAAGACCACCTTGAGTTTTACAGCAGAGCCAGAGTTGCGGGTGACTATGATTTCGACAGGAACATCACGATTCTGGATGCAACAGGTATCCAGCGCTTTGTTGCAAAACTTGAATATCTTCCGCTTGGGGATCAGTACGTCTCCCATGAGGGAAATGAATCGGGCTTTATCTCAGATTTTGACAACGACGGCAAGGTTACGGTTATGGATGCAACGGGTATTCAGTTCCATCTTGCGCGTTTTGATATGCCTGCTACTTTTGATCAGATTTGAACTTAACTAGAATAAAAATTTTAAGCCCCAAGGGAAGACCTTGGGGCTTTTTGTGCGTAGTGTATAAATGAAAAAAGTCCCCACATAGTGGAGACTTAGCTTTCATCTTCGTTAGATTAGATAGCACGCTGAACCTTGCCTGAACGTAAGCAACGTGTGCAAGCGTGAACTCTCTTTGGAGAACCATCAACGATAGCCTTTACGCGCTGTACGTTTGGCTTCCATGTTCTGTTTGAACGTCTGTGTGAGTGAGAAACCTTGATGCCGAACTTAACATCCTTACCACAGAAATCACATTTTGCCATTTTCCCACACCTCCTTGCTGGTATTACAAAATGCTAAATGCTTTGTTAACTTGTCCATAATAACAGAAATGAAACAAAAATGCAATACTTTTTTAAAAATTCTTTTTACTTGTTTTTTATATTGCTTTATTGTATAATAGACTATGTCTAATTATAAGTGGCATTTTGCCGTTTTGGAGGCTTAAAATTGTTTAGTGAACTTGTTGCTTTGATGCGCGGTAGCGGCGACTTTATGTCGATTGTTATCCACATACTGGCTATTTTGATGATTATCTTCCTTGTGTTGCCGTTTCACGAATGGGCACATGCGTGGATGGCGTCTTTGCTTGGTGACACATCAATCAAAAATCGTGGCAGACTTTCATTGAATCCACTATCCCATATCGACTATATGGGCGCGTTGTGTTTGCTACTATTTGGATTTGGTTGGGCGAAGCCTGTACCTGTTGATGACAGAAACTTCAAGAACCCTAAGGTCGGTATGGCGATTACCGCTTTGGCTGGTCCTGTTGCCAATGTTGTTGCGGCTTTGGTCGGTGGTTTTATTTTCTTTGGCTTTATTGCTTTTGCACCTAAGTTTGCGATGACTACAGTTGGCTTATATATTGCTTTGTTTTTGAAGTACTATATATCTATTAACTGTTCGCTTGCCGCATTCAACCTTATTCCAATACCACCGCTTGATGGTTCGAAGATACTTTTTGCGTTTTTACCTGATAAATATGTATACAAGTTTTATCAGTATGAGCAGATTTTTTCTACTGTACTTTTTGCGCTTGTTTTCTTGGGCGTGCTCAGTATTCCGCTTGGGTTTGTGCAGTCGCTGTTGCTCCAGCTTGTTGACTTTATTTGTTCATTACCATTCAAGGCTTTTCTGCCTACGCTGTAAATTCTGAAAGGAGGGCGCAAATGGACGAAAATATGAAACTCGACAACCTTTTGTTGCCCGACACAAATGACGCAACAGTTGTCGATGAAAACCTGAAACTCACATATAAATTCGAGGCTTTCGAGGGTCCGCTTGACTTACTGCTAAGCCTCATCACCAAAAATAAAATTGATATCTATGATATCTGTATTGAGGAACTTCTCAGCCAGTATATGGAGCAGATTGAAGAAATGAAAGAGCGCGATATGGATATTGCGTCTGAGTTTCTTGAGATGGCGTCCCGTCTTGTGTATATCAAGTCGGTGATGCTGTTGCCAAAATACGAGGAAGAGGCTGAGGAGCTCAAGAAAGAGCTCACAGGACAGCTCCTTGAATATCAGGAGTGCAGACGTGTTGCGAAGATGCTTAGCACACTTGTCTCATTTGATACATTCTCAAAAGAACCGTCTCCTGTTGAGTTTGATTTGACCTATAACCGTATCCATAACCCTAACGATATCGCTACAGCATATGTTGGTGCTGTCGGCAGGGGTAAGAGAAGACTTCCGCCTCCACGCGATGCTTTTTCGGGTATTGTCAGCCGAAAGATTGTATCGGTCAGCTCGCGTATTATCCATGTTATGCGTAAGCTGTGGAGAGGAAATACGGTCACATATAAAGAGCTTTTTGTTGCAAGTAAGGAGAAAAGTGAGCTTGTTGCAACTTTCCTTGCGGTGCTTGAGCTTGTAAAGGGCAAGCGTGTCGTTATCGATGGTAACGGCGACGATGCCAGAGTTTCTATGATTGAGAGGGATAGTAAATGACAAAAGAAGAATATAAAGCCGCCATTGAGGCAATACTTTTTGCGTCAGGTACATCTGTCCCTGTAGCAAGACTTGCTCAGACACTCGAAATTACAGAGAAAAAAGCTTCTGATTACGCAAACGAGCTTTGCAAAGAATATGAAGAAAGCTCACGCGGTATCACCGTTATTCGTCTTGATAAAAGTTATCAGATGGTATCTAAAAAAGCGTATGCACCACAGATTCGTACCGCTATGGACTTGAGAAGAAATGTTCCTCTTTCTCAGGCGGCGATGGAAGTGCTCGCTGTTGTTGCATACAACCAGCCTGTCACCAAGTCGTTTATTGAGCAGGTGCGTGGTGTTGACTGTTCCGGTGTTATCGGTTCACTCACCACAAAGGATTTGATTGAAGAAAAGGGAAGACTTGAGCTTCCTGGCCGTCCGCTTTTGTACGGCACAACCGAGAACTTCCTGCGTTGTTTCTCGATTTCTTCGCTTGATGAGTTGCCACCGCTTCCACAAAAGCAGAAGAATCCTGACGAGAATGCTCTTGATGATGACGGACAGCTTTCTATTTTTGACAACGAGAATAAAGCTGAGAATGCTGACAACGCTGATGATACCATAACAGCTACAGTTGGCGAAATTGTTGAACAGGCAACCGCTGATTAGAGGTGATCTGAGTGATTGCTTTGTATATATTTTTGGGGCTGTTGGCTTTCTTTGTTGCATTGTCTTTTGTGAAACTCAGATTTGAGGCTCAGTACAACGAGAAGTTGACACTTAAACTCAGGGTACTATTCCTGACATTCACGCTTCTGCCGAAAAAAGAAAAGAAGAAGCCTGAGAAAAAAGTTCCAAAAATGAAAAAAGAAGCTGATAAAAAGAAAGGGAAAAAGCCGTCATCAATCAAGAAGTTGAGTGACAAAAAGGGCGTTGACGGACTTGTATCGATGATAGTTGAGCTGTCAAAGCTTGCAGGTACAACCCTGAAAAATGTTTTTGAGAAAGTTGTTATTGAGACTTTGAGTGTTGATATCACCGTGGTTGGTGAAGATGCCGCTGATACAGCGCTCAGATACGGCAAGCTGTGCGGAGTTTTTTACTCGGCGGTTGCTACCCTTTGCGGTGTGGCTAAATGTGAGGAGTATAACCTCAATGTTACTCCGAACTTTGATGACGAAGCAAAGGCGAAAGTTCAGGCTTACTCGAAGTTTTATATAAGAGTTTTCTATGTGCTTAAATACGCATTATCTGCACTTATTAAATTGTTGATTATCAGATATAAAAGATAGATAAAGGAGAGTTTTTATGGACCATCCAATCAATTCACTTATGGATACCACCATGAAAAAAATCAAGGAAATGATTGATGTTAATACTATCATTGGTGACCCTATCACCACCCCTGATGGTACAACTATCATTCCTGTTTCCAAGGTCAGCTATGGCTTTGCTTCGGGCGGTTCGGATTTACCGACCAAGAAGGATAACAAGGATTGTTTCGGTGGCGGTAGCGGTGCCGGTGTTACTATCAACCCTGTTGCGTTTCTTACTGTTTCAGGTGGTAGCGTCAAGCTTATTCCTATTGAAAAGTATGACGGTGCTGTTGACCGTATTGTTGGTATGATGCCTGAGATGTTCGACAAGGTTACTGAGTATTTCAAAAAGGATAAAAAGGACGATATTGACGTTTCAGACCTCGACAAAGACATCGACGAATTTGAAATCTAAGTAGTATAAAACGATGCTTTTTTTCATATATATCACACGGGTGGTAATATGAAAAAAACGCTTAGTTTGCTTCTTGTTTTTACGATATTTGTTTTTAATTTCAGTGCGACAGCCTGTGCGAAAGAGCTTTCTTTATCGGCACAGGCTTATGTGCTTTATTGTGTTGAAAATGACACAGTGTTACTCTCGCACAATGAGAATGTGAAGATGAAACCAGCGTCAACTACCAAGATAATGACCACGCTTCTGACTCTTGAAGAAAGCCACAAAAACGACAGGCTGGTTGAGTTTACTGACGAAATGATAGCTGAGGGAAGTTCGATGTATCTCAAATCGGGCGATACGGTTCATCTGTCTGACTTGGCTGTTGGTATGATGATGGCTTCGGGCAACGATGCCGCCAATGCCGCGGCGGTGACGATTTCGGGTAGCGTTTCTGGTTTTTCTGAACTTATGAACAAGCGTGCTCACGATATCGGGATGAATAACACCCACTTTGTGACTCCGTCCGGTCTTGATGACGAAAATCACTACTCAACAGCGTATGATTTGGCTATTCTTATGGCAGAAGCTATGAAAAGCAAAAGTTTCGCTGATATCGTGAAAAACACTTCTATGACGGTGGATTTTCTTGCTCCGCAGAAACGTGTGACTTATCAGAACCATAACAGGTTGCTGAAACTTTATGAGCATTGTGTTGGTGGGAAAACAGGTTTTACTAAGAGTGCGGGCAGATGTCTTGTGTCTGTTTCAAAAAAAGACGGTGTGACACTTATTGCGGTTACACTCGATGCACCTTCTGATTGGAACGACCATATCGCGCTTTATGAATACGGATTTGAGAAGTTTAGTGGTATCGATACCGATGACAGCAAAAGGAGTTTTTACGCCAAGGTTGTTGGTTCACAAAAAGAGAGTATCGCACTTTGTGTGGATAACGTAGAACCGCTTGTTGTTGATAAAGAGAAAAAATCATTTGTGAAGAGGACGGTCTATATCCCAACGTTTTTGTACGCACCTGTGAAAAAAGGTGACTATGTCGGAATGGTTACATACACATTAGGGGATAAGATTGTAGCTCAGAATGCACTTTATGCAAATGAAGATGCAGATTACTTTGAAGAAAAAGGGCTAAAAGGCTTTTTTGATAGATTGTTTAGATAATACTTTCGTTCGAAAGTGGAGGAATATATGAGAAAAGAGTATGTAAGATTACAGAAAATGCTCGCTGATTGCGGAGTCGATTCACGCAGAAAATGCGAGGAGCTTATAAAAAAAGGACACGTAAAAGTTAACGGTAAGGTTGCTGTTATCGGTGATAAGGTTGACCCATATACTGATAAAGTTTATGTGAAAGGTAAGCGAGTTACTGCTGCAGCAAAACCTGCACATCGTTACATAATGCTCAACAAACCGCGTGGTTATGTTACAACTATGAGCGATGAACGAGGCAGAAAGTGTATCGCGGAGCTCATCGAGGATGTGCAGGAGCGTGTTTATCCTATCGGAAGACTTGATAAGGATTCCGAGGGTATGTTGCTCCTTACCAATGATGGAGCGTTTGCGAACCACATTATGCATCCTAAAAAGCATATCAATAAAGTTTATAGGGTTACCGTCCGACCTACAATCACCGAGGAGCAGGTTGAGAAACTCCAGACAGGTGTTGTCTTAGACGGCAGAAAAACAGCTCCTGCTCAGGTTCGTGTTGTCACAAAGCAGGAGGGCAGGGTTGTTCTCGAAATAGTTCTTCGAGAGGGCAGAAACCGCCAGATTCGTAGAATGTGCGAGAGTCTTGACCTTGAAGTGGCACGACTCAAGCGTATCGCGGTTGGTACTGTTAAGCTTGGTGGACTCAAGCAGGGTATGTATCGCGATTTGTCACCCGATGAGGTGAAGCGTTTGTCTCACGACCCTAATCCGGGAAAGAATCAAAGATGAGGTAAAAACCATGCTTACTATTTTACCTGTTAATGATAATGAAACTCTCGGTATTTGCACAAATGAAAATACTACAGTTTTACTGTGTAAAGAAGATGAGTGCGATAAGGGATATATCGCTTTTGAGCAAAACGGCTATGTGCTCAGCATTGTCGGTTTTGAGGTTTTTGGTGCTGATGAAATAAAGGGTGCTTCATATGTAACCGCCGATGCGTTACTTCGAAGTATGTGTTCATACGCTATGAATCATTCTTGTTTTTATCTTGAATGTTCCAAAAAGGAATTATTCGGCATATTGAAACATTTTCCATTTGAGAATATAAATGAAGTTTTGAAATCAGATTTGAACAAAATACTTAGAAAATGTAACCATTGATTTTGCATGGGTTTTAATAAGAGATTACTTAGTGTGTGATTTTTTCAAATTGCACACTTTTTTCTTGTATTTTTTGGGAATTTAAGATATACTATTTAATGAATAGATTTATAGCGAAACTTACTGAATATAGGAGGAAATATAATGGGTTTTTCAAATGTTTCTCAGCTAAGAGAAGAACTCAACAACACATCTGCTGTCGAAATTCTTAACAAGTTTTTTGACGAGGGTAGCTTTTGTGAAACTGATGCACTCTTGAAGAGTGAGAGCAACCTTGCTGAAGCTGTAACCGGTTACGGCACAGTTATGGGAGTTCCGGTTTACGCTTTTGCTCAGAACTGTGATGTTGATTTTGGCGCTATGAGTAAAGCTCAGGCGAAGAAAATTGCGAGACTTTATGATTTAGCGAAAATGACAGGTGCACCTGTAGTTGGCTTTTACGACAGCGTTGGTGGCAGACTGGAACAGAAAAATGACCTTCTTGCGGCTTACGGCGAGATTTTAGGCAGAGCATCTTCTGTATCAGGCGTTGTTCCACAGCTTTCAGTAGTGCTCGGTACTTGTCTTGGCACATCAGCACTTATTGCCTGCTCATCTGACTTTGTTGTTATGACTGAGGATGCTGAGCTTTCTATCGATGTAACAGGTGAGAAGTCAACTGCTTCTCATAACGCTAAACACGGTATTGCTAATGTCGTTTGTGAAAATAAGGACTCGGCTATTGAAAAAGCGAGAGACCTCATCACATATTTCCCATCGAATAACCTCGATGTTGCACCGACTGACGATGCTTGTGCTCCGGTTGAAGATCCACAGTGCACCGTATGTGCGGTTGCAGATGCTCAGTCACTTTGTTTTGTTAATGATGAGATGAGCGAAAATGCTAAAACTGCTTTTGGTCGTGTCAATGGTGAAACCGTTGGTTTTGTCAGCGTTGTTTGTGATGAAATCGACTGCAAGGCTGCCAAGAAAATTACTCACTTTGTTCGTTTTTGCGATGCGTTTTCTATCCCTGTTGTCACAGTTGTTGATGCTAAGAAGTTCTCATGCGTCAAAGGTGCTGTGAAGGTTACTTCTGCTTATGCTGAAGCTACTACAGCTAAGATTGCAGTTGTTGAGGGTCAGGCTGTCGGTTCGGTTTATATTGCTCTTGCGGGTGAGTCAGCTCAGGCTGATATGAGATTTGCGCTTGAAAATGCAGTTATTTCTCCAGTTAACCCTAAGGCTCTTGCGTTCATTATGGAGCCTGAGAGTATGGAAGTACCGGTAAGTGAACAGGATAAGGTAGCGTCTGATTTTGCAAATCGTGAGTTCTCAGCGCTCAACGCCGCACAGAATGGTTATGTTGATGATGTTGTGACAAAAGCTCAGCTCAGAGTGAAAATTGCTATGGCTCTTGAGATGCTTTCATCAAAGCGTGTTGAAACTTTACCTAAAAAGCATTCTACTATCTGATAATATAATTGACTTTAAGATAAGAAAGGGTTATTGATATGAAAAATCTCAGAATTACCGTGAATGGTGTGACATATGATGTTCAGGTTGAAGAAGTTAACGGTGGCGCTGCTCCTGTAGCGGTTGCTCCAGTTGCTGCAGCTGCTGCTCCAGCTCCTGCACCTGCACCTGCTGCCCCAGCTCCAGCTGCTGCTCCTGCAGCTCCTGCTGATGCAAAACCAATCCCATCTCCTATGCCTGGTACTATCCTTGCTGTTAATGTTACAGCAGGACAAGCTGTAAAGTCAGGCGATGTGCTCGTTATTTTGGAAGCTATGAAGATGGAAAACGAAATCAAAGCACCTGCTGATGGTACAGTTGCAACAGTTAACGTTGAAAAAGGCGCAACAGTTGACTCAGGTCAGACACTCGTAACAATATCATAATCAAGGGTGAATTATATGGCAAAACAGATTAAAATTACTGAAACAGGTTTGCGAGATGCCCATCAGTCATTGATCGCGACCAGAATGACCATCGATGAGATGCTCCCTATCCTTGACAAAATGGACAAGGCCGGCTACTATTCACTCGAGTGTTGGGGTGGCGCGACATTTGATAGCTGTCTACGTTTTCTGAATGAAGACCCATGGCAGAGACTGCGCACTATCCGCGAGCACTGCAAGAATACTAAGCTCCAGATGTTGTTCCGTGGTCAGAATATGCTTGGTTATCGCCACTACGCTGATGATGTGCTTGAATATTTTGTTCAGCGATCAGTTGCTAACGGTATTGATATCATCCGTATTTTTGATGCACTTAATGATATCAAAAACCTCGATACAGCTATCAAAGCTGCCAAGAAAGAGGGTGCTCACGCTCAGGTAGCTATTTCATATACTACAGGTCCTGTGTTCACAGATGACTATTATGTTGAATACGCTAAGCGTATCGCTGATGCTGGTGCTGATTCAATCTGTATCAAAGATATGGCGGCGCTGCTCACTCCTTATAACACAGAAAGCCTTGTTAAGGCTATCAAAGCTGAGGTTGATTTACCAATTCAGCTTCACACTCACTCAACTTCAGGTCTTGCTTCAATGTGTCTTTTGAAGGGTATCGAAGCAGGTGTTGATATTATCGATACAGCTATTTCTCCACTCGCACTCGGTACTTCACACGCGCCAACAGAATCAATGGTAGCGGCTTTGATGGGTACTGAGTTTGACACCGGCATGAAGCTTACTGAACTTTCTGAAATCCGCGACTACTTCATGACTCTTCGTACAAAGTATATCGAGTCAGGTCTCCTTGACCAGAAGATGCTCGCGACTGACGCTAACGCTCTTATTTATCAGGTTCCTGGCGGTATGCTTTCGAACCTCCTTTCACAGCTCAAACAGGCTGGCAAAGAGGATCAGCTTCCTGAAGTTCTGGCTGAAGTTCCACGCGTTCGTGAAGATTCAGGTTATCCACCACTTGTTACTCCAACATCACAGATTGTTGGTACTCAGGCTGTGTTTAATGTTATCACAGGCGAGAGATATAAGATGTGCACAAAAGAATTCAAGGATATGGTAGCAGGCAAATACGGTACTACTCCAATGCCTATCGACCCAGACTTCAGAAAGAAGATTATCGGCGATATGGAGCCTGTTGATTGTCGTCCGGCTGACCTTCTTGAGCCAGAACTCGAGAAACTCAGAGCTGAGATTCCACAGTGGATTCAGCAGGAAGAGGACGTGCTTTCATATGGTATGTTCCAGAAAGTTGCGCTCGACTTCTTCGAAAAGCGCAGAAACGCTCAGTGTGGTATCAACGGCGACAAGCTCGACAAAGCTAATATGATCCACCCTGTATAATTCCATAATGGAATTTATTGTATATCCTCTATGAAAAATTTCGCAGGGCGATTTTGCGGTCGCCCTGCGATAAAATACATATATGTTTCCGTAGCTCAGCAGGATAGAGCAACTGCCTCCTAAGCAGTAGGTCGGAGGTTCGAATCCTCTCGGGAACGCCAAAAAAGAGCCGGAAAACCTTTATTTTACAAGGGTTTTCGGCTCTTTTTAATTTTAAGATTTCTCTTCAAAAGTTCAAAAATCCATTAGCAAGAAATTTTTGCTAATGGAATTTTTGACGAAATTCTGCTAATTAAAAAGTTGGTTGTTATATCCATATATCAAATGCTATCCATCAAGGGGCAGTACTTGATTTCAATATTTTAAATGTGATACAATATATTTGATGAATTTAATTTCGTAAAGGCGGTGTTATTGTGGAACACATAATTCGTATATTAACTTTCGCTCTTATACCGATTATTGTAAACGGTGTTTTTGCTTTTTTGCGTCAACCCAAAACCGCAGAAAAAGGGAAAGTGCATTTGCCTAAGTTTTTTGCAATTTTAGGGACAATAACATCTGTGCTCTTTTTGGTGCCTGCCATTATTACTGCGTTTTCCGACGAAGATATATGGGTGCCTGTTCTTTTTCTTGCTTTCTCTTTGTTAGGTGCAACATTAATCATTGCTTTTATGAACTGCAGAATTTCCTATGATGAAGATGGATTTGTTGCAAAAAACTTTTTTGGTATAAAAACAAAAGTGTCTTATGACCAAGTTACTGCTATAAAGGAAAATATGCATGAAACATATATTTATGTTGGCAAACGAAGAGTTATGGTTGACGAATTTTCTATAGGTGTAAAAGATTTTATTAACCTTGTTAAAAAGAAATACAGAACTCTTCACAATGGGCAAAGCTTACCGAAGATAACCAAAACAAAAAACGATATTTTTAATGGGCATGTAAATGATGTGGCGGGTTTTTATGTTGCGTATAGTATGGTATCTGTTCTATTAGTGGGAGTTATTGTATTTTTGGCTTGTGATATTTGCATACCTAAAAATGTGAATAATACTGTTGAACAAACAGTAACCTTTAAAGCTTATGATGTAAAAGAAGATGAAGTGATATTAACTTCTACGGATGATGATATTTATAAAATTTCATATGCCGCTGAACAAATTAATATCAATGGAATTAAATCGATTTGTGACGGAAAATCAAAGGTAACAACATATTCTATAGAGATTACACCTGATGATGAGGAAGATTTTTATTCAATAAAAGCGATTAAGTATAATGATAGTTATCTTTTGAGCTTTGAAGAAGAAAGTCAACTATATAGACAAGAAAGTTGGCCGATTGTTGCTTTGTTTTTGTTTGTGTTGTTAATTTGGGTAGCGTTTATTTTAGCTTCTATCGTTGTTGGTAGAAACCCTAAAAAATTCAGCAAAAAAGTTGTAAAAATGTTTTTCAAAGACGGATACATTAATTATTAGAATAATTACGACAGTATGTTACTGCGATAACATACTGTCGTTTTCCTTTTTTCATCCCTTTGCTAAAATGAACAGTTAAAATAAGATAATATTCTACACTTTTTCTTAGGAAAAGAATAACATCATAATGAATAAAGAAGCACGAAACGATGGGGAATTTAGGGGTTCTAAGCGATTGAAATAATATGCGCCTTCCTAACTCCTAAGCAGTAGGTCGGAGGTTCGAATCCTCTCGGGAACGCCAAAAGCACTTGCTTAAGCAGGTGCTTTTATTTTTTTATAATGTAGATTTGTTCATAATTTGGTGGTAAAATGTGATTGTAAAACATTTTTGAAATGGAGGTTTTGGTATGAAGAGAGGAAAGTCGAAGATAAAGAAGTTTATTGTTTTTATATCGATTGTACTTGTGATTGCTCTGTTGGGTGCTACTGTGTTGTTTTCGGTCAATGCTCATGTAAAAAATTCGACAAAAGATTTGATTATTACATCTGAGCAAGCATCAAAGCTCGAAGATGTTTCGTGCATTATTGTTCTGGGATGTCAGGTGTGGGACGATGGAACTCCGAGTGGTATGCTAACGGACCGACTTGACAGGGGTATTGAACTCTACGAACTTGGAGTATCAAACAAAATCCTTATGAGTGGTGACCATGGCAGAACCGACTATGATGAAGTGAATTCTATGAAGCAGTACGCTATCGATGCGGGTGTACCGTCAGAGGATGTTTTTATGGACCACGCGGGTTTTTCTACATACGAGACTATGTACCGTGCTAAGGAGATTTTTGGTGCACAGAAAGTTGTTATCGTAACTCAGGAATACCATCTGTATCGCTCAATTTATATAGCACAAAAGCTTGGCTTAGAAGCGTATGGTGTTTCATCTGATATTCATACATATAGCGGACAGACTGTTCGTGAGTGTCGTGAGATTCTGGCACGCTTCAAGGACTTTGTGACTACGATTTTTAAGCCTGAGCCTACATTTTTAGGAGAAGCTATTCCCGTTAGTGGTGACGGTAACGTCACAAATGACAAAGATTTAGATGAAGTTTAATTTAAGAAAACAGTGGTTTGTTGCTTTTTTGTGTAATTTTTGCAAATGTTAAATATGTATTGTAATTGATTCAAAAAGCAGTTATAATGTTTATACTAGAGTAAGGAGATGTTATTATGAAAAGAATTTTTGCATTATTATTAGCTGTGCTTATGGTGATATCACTTGTGGCTTGTGGCAATCCTAAGCCTGACGAGAACAGCTCAGTTGCTACACACCTTGTATATGACTTCAAGGAGAACGCTGACAAAACACCACAGGAAATCGCAGACCTTCTTTTGAAGAACCCTGCTTTACAGTTTATGAGTGCTACAATGCCGGTTGAAGAGGGTTATCTCAACGGCTTTGACAATGTTGAAATCAAAGGCTTTGATGAAGGTGTTATGTTCGGTCCTGCTATCGGCACAATTCCTTTTGTAGGTTATGTTTTCGACCTTTCTGACGGCACTGACGTTGATGCTTTCAAACAGACTCTCGAAGATAATGCTAACCTTAGATTCAACATCTGTACTGAGGCTGACGAGGTTGTGGTTGAGAGCGATGGAGACAAGGTTATCGTTATCATTTCACCTGAGAAGTTCGAGGAGACACCTGAGGGTGCTGAGACTCCAATGGTTATCGATGGTCAGGAGTTTGATGACGAGTTCGACGGCGAACTTATTGAGTAAGATTTTTAGTTTCAGCATGGCAGTTTTGCTGTGCTGAAATTTTTATATCACATTTTGGGAGGTTAGTATGAGTAAAATTTCAGTTAAGTTTTTTGCTGTGTTTTTTATATCACTTATATTATCCACAGTTTTTCTTGTGCTGACTTTAGATGAAGATAACAAGGCGGATACAGACGTTATGCTGAGCGATGGACATCTGGTTGAATATCAGGGTGAGTTTAATCCGATTATGGCTGATTATGCTATAAAGCTTTTTGATAGGATTTATCAAGAAAATTTCAAGGATAGCGATGTTTATTTTGCGCTCATTCCAAACAAATCAAGATATTTTCTTGACGAAAAGAAACTTTACGATGATTTTTACACATATATGAAAGATGGGCTATCGTTTGCGACCGCAATTGATGTTTATGATGTTCTGAGTGGTTATGATTATTATGTTACTGACCCACATCTTAAACAGGAAAAAACTATCGGATTAGTTGAAACCCTCCTTTCACAAATGGGTGGTCAGCTGACACAGACCTTTCAGGAAAATGAGCTCGACTTTGATTTTTATGGCTTGTATGCAAGACAATGCGGGAGAGAAATGAGTCCCGACCGTATTGTGTATCTTGAAAATGATTTGATAAATTCGCTTGAAGTTAGCGGAGCTGATGCGATTTATGACTTTAAAAAACTAGAAGGCGATGACCCATATGAGTTTTATCTGTCGGGCAATCAGAGTGTGGTGACCATAAAGAATGATAAGGCTGAAAGTGATAAGCGCCTTGTGATTTTCAGGGATTCGTTTGCGTGTCCGATAGCACCTTTGATGTGTGAAAGTTATAGTGAAGTTGTACTCGTTGATTTGCGTTATATTATGAGCGATTTGGTTGTGCAGTACGTTGATTTTGAAAACGCAGATGTTTTGTTTTTGTACAGCGAGTTGCTGCTCAATAACTCAATGTCGATGAAATAGAAAGATATCGCACCTTCGGGTGCGATTTTTCTGTTTTAGAAAAAAGAATATTTAAAATAATGTTGAAAAAGATGTAATAAAGGAATATAATATCCCTTGGAATTTTAAGGTAGGGATTAGTATGAAATACAAAAATGATGTCAAACGAGCCTTTATATCGACGATTCCCGTGCTGATGGGATATCTGGCGCTTGGCTTTGGTTTTGGAGTGTTGCTCAGTACCGAGGGATTCGGTGCTTTGTGGGCTTTTTTTATGAGCGTTACGATGTTTGGCGGTTCTATGCAATATGCAGGCGTGGATATCCTTGCGGATGGTATGGGGTTACTCGAAGCGGCTGCGATGACGCTCATCATAAATGCGCGTCACTTGTTTTATGGAATTTCACTTGTTGATAAATACAGGGGAGCAGGGCTCAAAAAGCTATATATGATACATACGCTGACCGACGAGACCTACTCGCTTGTGTGTTATGATGAGTTGTCGCGTGGGGTAGAAAATAAGCAGAGATATTATTTTCTGGTTTCGTTTTTTGACCATTGCTATTGGATTGCCGGCTGCACCCTTGGTGCTGTTTTCGGCACAAATGTACCATTTAACAGCGAGGGAATTGATTTCGTTCTGACTGCGTTGTTTTTGACGATTTTTGTGGAACAATGGATGAGCAACAAGGACCATATTCCTGCTGTTCTGGGTGTTACTTGTGCGGTGATTTGCACAGCGATTTTTCACGAGAATATGCTTATTCCTACTATGATGCTGATTCTCTTGGCACTTACTGTTCTTCGCTTTGTAAGGAGGGATAAATACGATGTCTGATTCTACCTTACACAGCATTTTGCTTGTGCTTGTTATGGCGCTTGTTTCGTATTTGCTCAGAGCCTTTCCGTTCATCGTTTTCTCAGGAAAAAAGGAAACTCCGAAGTTTGTTCTGTATCTTGGAAAGGTTCTTCCGTTTGCGATTATAGGTATGCTTGTTATCTATTGTGTGAAGGATATCAGCTTTGTTGCTGTTGAAAACTTCCTGCCGTACATTATTGCAGGAGCGCTCACTGTTTTACTGTATATCTGGAAACGAAACACTCTGCTTTCGATTTTAGCGGGAACGCTATCATATATGGCACTTGTGCAGTTTATATTCTAACAAAAAAGGCACGCTCATTTGAGCGTGCCTTAACTGTTTTGTGTTAGATTTTTACGATGCCAAGTACATCAAGGATTGAAGAAACTAAGATGAGTACAATGCATATTGGAGCAACATACTTGATCATAACAACGAAAAGTTTCTTTCTGCCGAACTTCATTCCGCCTTCTTCGATTTCCTCAACAAGTGTCTGTGGCTTGATAATAAAGCCGATGAAGATACAAGTGAGGAAAGCAACAATCGGCATAAGAATTGAGTTAGAGAAGATATCGAACATATCAAGGAATGTGTTTCCGTTTATGTTGATATGACTCCATACGCCAAAGCCGAGTGAAGATGGAAGACCGAGCGCAATCGATCCGATGAGAACGAGGATGCAAGTGAACTTTCTGCCCCAACCGAACTTATCTCTGAAGATAGAAACAACAGTTTCCATAAGTGAGATAGATGATGTGAGTGCTGCGAAAAGAACAAGAATGAAGAAAAGTGCTCCGATTACGTTACCCATAACGCCAGGGATGGAGTTGAAAACTTTTGGGAGTGTGATGAACATAAGTCCTGGACCTTTGCCGAGAGCTGTCTCATCACCACCTGAGAAAGAGAAAACAGCCGGAATAACCATCAAACCGGCAAGGAAAGCGATGCCTGTGTCAAAGCACTCAATCTGAGTAACAGATGAGTTGATGCTGACATCTTTTTTCATATATGAGCCGTAGGTAATCATAATACCCATAGCAAGACTCATTGAGTAGAAAAGCTGACCCATAGCAGCCAGAACTGTTGTTGCTGAAAACTTTGAGAAGTCTGGTAAGATGTAGTATTTAACACCTTCCATAGCGCCAGGCATACACATCGAATAGATTGCGATGCCGATTGTGAGGAAAACAAGCACTGGCATCATAATTTTTGAAACTTTTTCGATACCTTTTTCAACACCCAGAAGCACTACAACTGCTGTGATACCTATGAAGAGCAAAAACCATCCGAGTGGCTCAAAAGGCTTTGCGATGAAAGTTTCGAAAAATCCATCAGCCGCCGCATTTGACGCTCCACCAGTCACGAATACCGATAAGTATTTTGCAACCCATCCGCCGATAACCGAGTAATAAGGGAGGATGATGATTGGAACGAATGATGCGAGCACACCGATAAAGCCCCACTTTTTGTTGAGCATCGAGAAAGCGTCGATAGCGCTTTTCCCTGTCTTTCGTCCTAAGGCGATTTCAGCAGTCATAAGAGCAAAGCCGAATGTGACAGCTAAAATGAGATAAACCAGCAGGAAGATACCTCCGCCGTACTTAGCAGCGAGATAAGGGAAACGCCAGATGTTGCCTAATCCTACCGCGGAACCGGCCGCAGCGAGAACAAAGCCAAGCTTACCCGAAAAGCTGCTTCTTTTCTTAGTCATAAAGTACCCCTTTCGCGTACAACTGAAAGTCGCACGACATTTTTATAATAAACAAAAAGAGTATAACACAAGTTGCGTGTGTTTTTCAATGTTTTTCTTCAAAAAAAGAATGGCTCTCCTTTTGGAGAGCCTATAATTTTATCAAGCGATAGTGAATGTCTTTGTAATAGTTTTATCATCAAAACTTATCAACTCTTTTACTTCTACTTCGATGTCGGTTGTTGCATCGTTTAGTTCATAAGCAACTTCAACATCTAAAGTTGAGCCAGGTTTGATGTCTTTTGTTTGATTGTCAGCAGAATAGTTTGCGCTATCGTCAGCAACATAACATTCGTTAAGACCAATGCCATCCTGATAAACAGTTTCATCAAAAGCAAACATAAATGAAGCTGGGTCGTCGCCATTGTTTGTAAAGCTGTACTTAACTATTACGATATCTTTACCCTCATAGTCTTTCGCGAGTCTGCAACTGTCGATGATAACAGCATAATCTCCGAGTTCATCTTCTTTTGAGTCTGAGACTTCTGCTGAACCGCTACCTTGATTAGTAGTTTCGCTTTCTCCGCTACCTATTGCAAATAGAGCAAATACACAAATAAGTAGGATTGCTAAGATAATAGTTATTGTTTTTTTCATAATTCTTACCCCTTTTGAATTGATTTGTATAGCAAGCAGTGTTGCCAAAAGGTACATTGTTATGTCTTTAAAGTCTCCTGTTCCGCTTAATATATCTAAGTATTGCAACACTTCCCATACTGTGCCACACATAAAACCTGCGAACGCACACCATAATAAACCTGTTGTTTCAGGATTGAATATAGTTATCAAACCACAACATAGTGAAAAACACCATAATAAATCCGGTAAATAGTATCTCAAAAAATTTAGATCAAATGTAGAAAAGTATTCTTGGATACTAATAACCATACTATTAGTAAATATCAGTGAAACATAAGTAGAAGGTCTGAGAATAACATATAACAAGCAACCTGAAAAAAGAGCGACGCAAGAGAATATTAAGTTTAAATACCTATTTGACATAAAAATAATGCCCCTTTGTAATTAGTATAGTCATAATTATGACTATTGTCAACATAAAAATCATCTTTATTCTAATAGTATAGGTAAAGGTGGTGACATTGTTGATAAGCTATAAACCATTTTGGAAAACTTTAAAGGAAAAGAATATAACTACTTATACTTTAATAAACAAGCATAATATCAGCAGTGCGACTATCGATCGTATGAAAAAGGGGAAT
This sequence comes from Ruminococcus sp., assembly GCA_045124035.1. Classification (GTDB taxonomy): domain Bacteria; phylum Bacillota; class Clostridia; order Oscillospirales; family Acutalibacteraceae; genus Ruminococcoides. Next base: position 131,460 of record JBGVLC010000018.1, read on the forward strand.
GGTATCAGTACGATGAAAATTGATGATTTTTGTCGTATTTTAGGATGTGATGTTTCTGATATTATTGAATATATCGAGTAAAAGACTGAGTCGTTTAGTACTCAGTCTTTATTTATATACAAGCTGTAACTAGATGTTACAAAATTATAACTTGTTTTGGCTATATCTTGTGTTATAATTTCAACAGAGAATAATAAAAGCTATATGTGGGGTGTATGTATGAAGTGTCCATATTGTGGTTATGAAGAAAGCAAGGTTATTGACTCCAGACCTGCTGATGAGGGTGAGCGTATCAGAAGAAGAAGAGAGTGTCTCTCTTGCTCAAAGCGTTTCACGACTCACGAAGTTATTGAAACTGTTCCAATCATCGTTGTTAAGCGTGACAAATCGCGCGAAGTTTTCGATAGAAATAAACTCACTGCAGGTATCCTGCGTGCGTGCGAGAAGCGTCCTGTGTCTCTCGACCAGATCGAAAAGGTTGTTGATTCTATTGAGGCTTCTCTTCAGGCGAGTCTTGACCGTGAGGTGACTTCCGGTAAAATTGGCGAGCTTGCTATGGATGAGCTCAAAAATGTTGACGAAGTTGCTTATGTTCGCTTTGCGTCTGTTTACAGACAGTTCAAGGACATCAACACATTTATGGATGAGTTGACAAAGCTTTTGAAAGAGAAATAATTTCCTCCTCATTTCTTAAAGGTATTGCATAGATGAATTTCGGGCACTCACAAAAGGTGGGTGCCCGATTGCTCTTTATAGGTGAATGAAAAAGCCCAACGCGTATGAAGCGTTGGGCTGATTGTTTTTATCAAAGGTCGCAACCGCAACCGTGGTCGTGGTCACATTCCTGAATTTTGCCGACGATTGGCTCAGGGTCGATACCCTGACGAGTGTAATAGTCAGCAAGAGCAGCTTTGATAGCCTGCTCAGCAAGAACAGAACAGTGAACTTTTACTGGTGGCAAACCATCGAGCGCTTCCATAACTGCTTTGTTAGTAAGTTTGAGCGCTTCATCAATAGTCTTGCCTTTGATGAGCTCAGTAGCCATTGAGCTTGTAGCGATTGCGGCACCGCAACCGAAGGTCTTGAACTTGCAGTCAACGATGACGTTGCCCTCAACCTTGATGTACATTTTCATGATATCTCCGCATTTTGAATTGCCGACCTCACCGATACCTGACGCATCAGGGATTTCGCCGACATTTCTAGGGTTAGCGAAGTGATCCATAACCTTTTCTGTATATGCCATAGTTAGTTATTCCTTTCTTCTTCTTTGATTTTTTCCCACAACGGTGACATCATTCTCAGATAGTCAACGATAACAGGAACCTTTTCTAAAATATAGTCAATATCTTCTTCGGTGTTGTCGTCCGAGAAAGATAATCTCATACTGCCGTGAGCGATTTCGTGAGGAAGACCGATTGAAAGCAGAACATGGCTTGGGTCCAAGTCGCCCGATGTACAAGCCGAACCTGATGAAGCAGAAATTCCAGCCATATCAAGTCTAAGGAGCAAGCTTTCGCCTTCAATGCCCTCAAAGCACATATTAACGTTACCAGGGAGACGGTTAACTCGGTCTCCGTTAACTCTTGAACGTTCAATTTTGAGGAGTCCGTCGATGAGTCTGTCGCGCATTTTTGTGAGTCTTGCGTTTCTTTCTTCCATAGTAGAAAGTGCAAGCTCAAGTGCCTCAGCGAGACCAACGATACCAGCGACATTTTCAGTGCCTGCACGTCTTGCGCGTTCCTGTGCGCCACCGTCGATGAGGACGTCAGGTCTGACACCTTTTCTGATGTACAGTGCGCCACAACCCTTAGGGCCATGGAATTTGTGACCTGTTAAGCTCAACATATCGATGTTTTGCTCTGTGACGTTGATATCAACATTACCTACAGCCTGAACAGCGTCGGTGTGGAAGATAACTTTATTCTCTGAGCACAGCTTGCCGATTTCAGCGATAGGCTGAATGGTACCGATTTCGTTATTGGCATACATAATTGTAACAAGCGCGGTTGTATCTCTCAGTGCATTTTTAACATCTTCAACCTTGACGATACCGTTTTCGTAAACATCAAGATAAGTAACCTCGAAGCCCTCTTTTTCGAGCGCCTTGCAGGTGTGGAGCACTGCGTGGTGTTCAAACTTGCTTGTGATGATGTGATTTTTACCTTTTTTCTTGAGAGCTCTGCACATACCCTTGATAGCCCAGTTGTCAGCTTCAGAACCGCCGGATGTGAAGTAAATCTCGTTAGGATTCTGTGCGCCGATAAGGGATGCGATTTTAGCTCTTGCGTTTTCAACCGCTTCTTTTGCGATAGCACCTGTTTCGTAAAGGCTTGATGGGTTGCCATAAACCGTAGTGAGATATGGCATCATTTTTTCCAAAACAGAAGGTGCAAGCGCAGTTGTTGCGGCATTATCAGCATAAATTTTTCTCATTATATAATCACCTTGTGCGTTTTATATTTGTGCGTATTTCTGAGCCTGAGCAACCGCGAGTCTGTCGCAACGCTCATTTTCAGGATGTCCTGCGTGACCTTTCACCCAGACAACATCTACACTATGGTATTCGTAAAGCTTCAGTAGTTCGTCCCAAAGCTCAGGGTTAAGCGCTTTGTCTTTCTTGTTGCGCATCCAGTTGTTGTCACGCCACTTTTTTGCCCAACCGAGTTTCAGCGCGTTACACACATACTGAGAATCAGAATACAGCGTAACTTCGCAAGCTTCTTTGAGAATTTTCAAAGCGTTGATAACAGCTAAAAGCTCCATACGATTGTTGGTGGTCATTTTTTCGCCACCCGAGATTTCTTTTTCAGTTTCTTTATATCTAAGGATAGCGCCCCAGCCGCCTGGACCCGGATTCCCCGAGCAAGCACCGTCCGTGAAAATCTCAACTTTTTTCAAGACAAAAACTCCTGTTAACCTATATTACCGTCCCTTATTATAACAACGAAAGAGAAACTTTGCAACACTTTTAGATGATTATTCTTTGCTTTTGGGACTATAATATAACTGTTGAGTAGTACACAATAATAATTTATAAAAAAATAATACTAACATATATAATTATCGTGAAAAGTGTTGAGCTGTTTTTCTTGACCTTATTGCATATTTAAGGTAAAATACAATTACATATATTTACTATAGGGTAATATTGCGATTTTTAAGTAAATTAAGTTGCATGGACGGTATGGTGCAACTCTTACATAATAAAAAATATGGGAGGTAAAGTTTTGAACACAGAATATAATAAGAAAAATACAAAGCGTTCAAACGTAAAAGGCAAAGCCCCGAATAAAGGGCAAGATGCAAAAAAGTCCTACTACAAAAGTAAGGACAACTCAAAAGGCTCAAAGCCTAAGAATACAAAAAAATATTCAAAGAAGCCTGAAAAGAAAGTACCGGCTATCCCGCTTAAAGTTGCTTTTCTTGGTGGTCTTAACGAGATTGGTAAGAACCTCACAGTGTTTGAGTGTGGTGAAGATATCGTTATCTTAGACTGTGGTATGGCGTTTCCTGATGGCGATATGCTCGGCGTTGACCTTGTTATTCCTGACTTCACATATATTGAGCAGAACAAAGACAGGGTCAAGGGTATTGTTATAACTCATGCTCACGAGGACCATATAGGCGGTCTGCCATATCTTTTGTCAAAGGTGAATGTGCCGATTTATGGTACAAGACTCACAGTAGGTCTTATCGAAAATAAACTGCGTGAACATAGTCTTGACAGGGTTGACCTGCATGTTGTTGATGCAGGCTCACATGTTCAGCTTGGCTGTTTTGATGTCGAGCTTATCCACGTGAATCACTCCATCCCTGATGCGGTTGGTGTTGCACTTCATACGCCTGCCGGCACAGTTGTCCACACAGGTGACTTCAAAATCGACTGTACTCCAATGGCAGGTGGTATGATAAACCTGAGCAGATTTGCTCAGCTTGGTGACAAAGGCGTGCTTGCTCTTATGGCTGATAGCACAAACGCATCACGTCCGGGATATACTTCAACTGAACAGACTGTCGCTGACAGCTTCGATACACTTTTCAGAAGGGCATATAACAAGCGTATTATTATCGCTACTTTTGCTTCGAATATAAGCCGTGTTCAGCAGATTATCAACTGCGCGATAAAGTTTGACCGAAAGGTTGCTTTCTCGGGTAGAAGCATGGTCAATTATATGAATGTTGCAAAAGAGCTCGGCTATCTTGATGTTCCTGACAGCCTTATCATTGATATCGACGCGCTCAAGGATTATCCGATGGAAAAGGTTGTGCTTGTCACAACAGGTTCACAGGGTGAGCCGATGAGTGCGCTGTCAAGAATGGCGTATTCTGACCATAGAAAAGTCAGTGTTGGTGCAGGAGACTTCATCATCATTTCTGCTAACCCGATTCCGGGAAATGAACGTACCGTCGGAAATGTTGTTGATGAGCTCTTGAAGCGTGGTTGTGAGGTTGTTCACGAGTCTATGTATGAAGTCCACGTTTCGGGTCACGCTTGTCAGGAAGAACTGAAAATCCTACACAGCTTAGTAAAACCGAAATATTTCATTCCTGTGCATGGTGAGCAGAAGCATCTGAGAAAGCATATGGATATTGCGTTGTCTCTCGGCATGGACAGAGAGAATATTTTCATCGGCGATATCGGCAAGATGCTCGAGTTTAGCAATGACCATATGAAGGAACTTGCTCCTGTACAGGCAGGCAAGGTGTTTGTTGATGGTCTTGGTGTTGGAGATGTCGGAAGTATCGTTCTTCGAGACAGAAAGCACCTTGGTCAGGACGGACTTATCATCATTGTTGCTTCTCTTGACGTTTATGACGGTCATGTTATCAGCGGTCCTGATATTGTTTCTCGTGGTTTCGTATATGTCAGAGAGAGCGAAGGACTTCTCGATGAAGTCAAACTTTGTGCTCTTGATATACTCGAAGACTGTGCTCGTCGTAATATTCACGAGTGGGGCGTTATCAAGAACAAAATCAAGGACGATGTTGCTAAGCTGATTTTACAGCGTACTAGAAGAAGTCCGATGATTCTGCCTATCCTCATGGAGGTCTAAGGTTAATTTTAGATAAGGTAAGGGATATATATTGAAAAAGAATGTTTGGACAGTAATGCCCATATACCTGATATTTGTGCTTGTGATGCTGGTTATGTCTTTCGCATCATTTGGTTACAATAAAATACTTTTTGCTGTTGAAATTTTGCTGACACTTGCATCATTTGCGGTTGTGCTTGTTTTTACTTTGAAATTCAAGAACTATGTGAGGCGTGTTGTTACTGATTCTGTCGGTGCGTTCTCGGATGTGTCAGAAGAATTTTTGAGTTCACTAAAATTTGCGACAGCTCTCATCGGAGAAAACGGCGAGATACTTATGTATAATGATAAGTTTAAGTCGATTTTCTTTAAGCAACACGATGCTGTCAACGAGAATATTTTAAGCTTCCTCAAAAATGATACAATAGATACACTTTGCAAAAGCAATAGCTCAGTTGACACTCAGTTTCAAAGCAAAAAGTTAACTGTATATACAACAAAAGTCAACAACGGCTATATTATGTCGGTTGTTGACAATACATATTTCAAAGACTTGGAAAAAGAGTTCTTAGATACCAAAAAGTCTGTTGCTTTGGTTGTTTTTGACAACATCGACGACTTTATGAACGACAGCGAGGAAGAGGGAACTCAGGCTATGCTTATGGTTGAAAACCTGCTCTCACGCTGGAGTGTCAAGCATAGTAGTCTTTATCGCAAACTTTCCGATGGCAAGTATCTCATCATTTTTGAGGAGAAGTTGCTTTTGACTCAGATTGAAAAGAAGTTCAGAATTCTTGACAAGGTAAGACAGATTAAGTTCTCTGAACGCAGTGCAACCATTTCTATTGGCATCGGTCGAGGTTGCAAGAACCTCAACGACAGCCACACAAATGCCAAGAAAGCTCTTGATATGGCGCTTGGCAGAGGTGGTGACCAGGTTGCACTTCTGAGCGATGGTGAGTATGAGTTTTACGGCGGTGTTTCAAAAGGTGTAGAGAAAACAAGCCGAGTTCGTGTGAGAGTTGTCGCCCAGTCTGTAGCTAACGCTATCAACCAGTGCGATAAGGTTCTTATTATGGGACACAAGTTCTCTGACCTTGATTGTATCGGTTCGGCTGTTGGTATCCACAGCGCTGTCACAAAGGCTTTCTCGAAACGAGCATATATTGTTGCTGATATCGAGAAGTCGATGGCAAAGCTTCTGATTGATGAACTCGTCAAAAAAGATGACGATATGTTTATTACGGCTGACAGAGCAAACTCAATGCTTACCGACAATACACTGCTTGTCATTGTTGATACTCATTCTCCTGATTTCGTTGAAAGTCCGAAACTGTACAAGAGCTCTAAAAAAGTTGTTGTTATTGACCATCACAGAAAAATGGTTGGATACATTGATAACGCTGATGTGTTCTTCCACGAGCCGAACGCTTCGTCAACTTCCGAGATGGTTACGGAGCTTATCTCATATCTTGGCGATAACGGACTCTCAAAGATTGAAGCTGAGTCTCTGTTGTCAGGTATTATGCTTGATACCAAGAATTTTGTTATTAATACGGGTGTGCGTACATTTGAGGCTGCGGCTTATCTTCGAAAAAAAGGTGCGGATACTGTTTTTGTACGAAACCTGTTTTCTAATTCTCTTGAGACATATAAGCGTAAATACGAGCTTGTCTCAAAGGCTGAGATAGTCAATCATTGTGCTATCTCTACTATTGACGAGGTTGTGAAAAACTCTCGTCTTATCAGCGCTCAGGCGGCTGATGAATTGCTTGCTATTTCGGATGTTTATGCATCATTCGTTATTTCACTTATCGACCAGAAGACGGTCAATATCTCAGCGCGTTCATTCGGTAAAATCAACGTTCAGGTTATTATGGAAAAGCTGGGCGGTGGCGGACACCAGAATATGGCCGCGGTTCAGCTTTCTGACACAACTGTTGAGCAGGCGCGCGAAAAATTAATATCAGTAATCAGATTATCATAAAGGAGGAAACATCATGAAAGTTGTACTTTTACAGGATGTTAAAGCATTGGGTAAGAAAGGTGAGCTTGTAACTTGTTCTGACGGTTACGCTCGTAACTTCCTTTTTCCAAAAAATCTTGCTAAAGAGGCTAATGCTCAGGCTATGAACGAACTCAAAAACGCTGAGCAGTCAAAGAAATTCAAAATCGACACTCAGATTGCCGCTGCTAACAAAGCAAAAGGTGAGCTTGAGGGAGCTAAGTTTGTTATGAACGCAAAGGCGGGAAGTAACGGAAAACTTTTCGGAAGCATTACTGCAAAGGAAATTGCGCAGGAAATCAAAAAGCAAAAGGGTATTGACGTTGACAAAAGAAAGGTCACACTAAGCTCAGATATCAAAACCTGCGGTTTGTATGATGTTGAAATCAAACTTTACACATCTATCGTCGCAAAAGTTCAGGTAGAGGTAAAGGCTCTTTGATGTCTATGGAAAGTTCACAGCTTTCCTGATAAATAAAAGGGAGTGTTTTGGAATCCTCCCTAGTGCGTATGCACCCACAAAATATTTAAGGTAAGAGGGTGTTGTTTTGGCGGGGAATAAAATCACATCAGGCTATGACGGACTGAAGCTTCCGTATAGCCCTGAAGCTGAACAGGCGGTGCTCGGAGCTATCCTTATGGAGCCTGATGCTATCGCGCGTGTGGCAGAAATTTTGCCAAAATCAGATTACTTCTACGTTTCAACCCACAGGACTATTTATTCTGCTATGCTCTCGATGTTTACTCAGGGCAAAACAGTTGACTATGTTACTGTTATTGAAACATTAAAAACAGAAAAATCCTTTGACGAGGCTACCGGCAAGACTTATATTATGCAGCTTGCCGAGAGCTGTCCGTCTATTTCCAATATCGAGGTCTATGCTCAGTATGTCAGAGAAAAGTACGATGTTCGTGCGCTCATTTCTGCATCGCGTGATATCATCGAGGAAGCGTCCGATGGTGAATCTGAACCAGCCATTCTCATTGATATGGCTGAACAGAAGATTTTTGATATCCGCAGAGGCAAGAATATCCAGGGCTTGCAGCGACTCGATGAGGTTTTGATTCAGACATTTGATAGACTCGATTTGCTCAGCAAGGCAGACGATGCTATCAAGCCTGTTTCAACAGGTATCGGGGACCTCGACAGAGTTATAACAGGTCTCAACCGTTCTGACCTTATTCTTCTTGCGGCTCGACCTGGTATGGGTAAGACAAGCTTTGCACTCAATATTACTAAGCATGTTGCTTGTGTCTCAAAGAAAACGGTGGCTTTCTTCTCGCTGGAAATGACCAAGGAGCAGCTTGCTTCCCGTTTGCTCTCCAGCGAAGCGCTTGTTGGCGGTACAAAGCTTAGAACAGGACAGCTCAATGATGAAGAATGGCAACGCCTTATTTCAGCAGGTGATGTCCTCAATAAAGCTGACATCTATCTCGATGATACTCCTGGTATCACCGTTTCTGAAATGAAAGCAAAACTCAGACGACTCAAAGATGTTGACTTGGTTGTTATCGACTACCTTCAGCTTATGTCTGCAGGTGGCAAGAAGAGTGATAACCGAGTTCAGGAAATTTCAGAAATCACCAGAAACCTCAAGATTCTTGCTAAGGAAATCAATGTTCCCGTTATTTGTCTTTCTCAGCTTTCCCGTGCGAGCGAACAGCGTACTGACCACAAACCTCAGCTCTCCGACCTTCGAGATTCAGGTTCTATCGAGCAGGACGCAGATATCGTTTTGTTCCTTTATCGAGAGGGATACTATGACAAGGACAAGGGCGAGAATGTTGCAACAGCTGTTGACCAGAACAGCGGTGAGTGTCTCGTAGCAAAAAACCGTCATGGTGAGACTTCTTCTGTAAAATTACATTGGCAGGGCGAGTTTATGAGATTCACAAGTGTGGAGGCTCATCGTGAGGCTTAAACTTGAGAGAGCGATTGAAGAGTTCTTGATGTTCAGTCAAGGTGACAAAGTGGTTGTAGCTTTGTCAGGTGGTGCTGATTCTGTCGCGTTGCTACATTCGCTAAATTCTTTAAAAGAAAAATATGATATTTCTTTATATGCTTGTCATCTGAACCATATGATTCGTGGTGATGAAGCTGACAGGGACGAGGAGTTTGTCACAACTTTGTGCAAAAATATGGGAATAGAGCTTTTTGTGAAAAAGGTTGATGTCCCACATCTTGCAAGCGTTAACAAACTCAGCTTTGAACTTTGTGGCAGAAATGTCAGATATGATTTTTTTGCTGAGATTTCAGATGAGCTACAGGCTAAAATCGCAACAGCTCACACAGCCTCAGATAATGTGGAAACCGTGCTGTACAATATCGCACGTGGAACTTCGATTTCAGGGCTTTGCGGAATCAAGGCTAAACGCGATAATATTATTCGTCCGCTGATTTTTTGCTCACGCGATGATGTTGAGAGCTACTGTGAGGAACATTCCTTGGGGTATGTGACTGATAGTACAAATCTCACCGATGACTACACTAGAAATAATATTCGGCACAATTGTGTTCCTGTGTTGCAGGGCATCAATCCCGAACTGTGCAATACTGTCAGCCGTATGTGTAGCTCGATGACAGATATAAAAAGATTTCTTGACGAATATTCTCAAAAAGAAATAAGAAACTGCAGAACCGAAAATGGATATGCAAGTGAAAAGCTGTTATCACTTGATAGCGCAGTGCTCTCAAACGCTATTTCAATTATTTTATCCGAACATAACGCTCAAACCGATTTCAGGCATATCAACCTTATTGTTGATGCTATGAAAACTAACGGTTGCGTTGATTTGGGGGATAACAAGCGAGCTGTGTGCAAACAAGGATTTTTGCGTATTGTTCGAACAGACGAAGTTGATTTTGAGCTTGATGTTACTTTCTTAGGCAGTAAATATGCCGAGTATATTTCTAAAGAAGAACTAAAAAATATTCACAAAAATTTATTAAATGATTATATAAGCTGTGATATAATCACAGATAGTACTAAAATCAGAACTCGAAAAGAGGGTGACACCTTCACTTTCTTTAAACGAAATGTCACAAAATCCCTGAAGAAGCTGTTTATTGAGTTGAAAATTCCTCGTGAGCAGCGAGACAAGCTTTTGGTTGTTGCAAACGGCTCACAGGTTTTGTATGTTGAAAAAATAGGCGTTTCAAAACAGGGTAGAGTGAATGAGCACTCAAGCGGTGCTTATAAGGTGAACAGGGGGTAAGTATGATGAAAAAAGATATCGAGAGAGTTCTTATATCAGAAGAGCAAATTGCTCAGGCAGTGCAAAAAATAGCTAAGCAAATCGAAGAAGATTATGAAGGCAAAGAAGTTTTGTTCGTTGGTCTTCTCAAGGGAAGTGTAGCGTTTATGGCTGACCTTATCAAAGCGTATACGAAAGCCTGCACTATTGATTTTATGGCTGTATCAAGCTACGGCGCAGGTACGGAAAGCTCAGGTAGAGTCAATATCATCAAAGACCTTTCACAACCTATTGATGGTAAGGATATTGTTATTGTTGAAGATATTATCGATTCAGGCAACACTTTGTCATTTATCAAGGCGTACTTTGCCGCAAAAAATGCTAATTCAGTAAAAATATGCACTCTCCTCAATAAACCTGAGCGCAGAGTTGTTAACATAGATGTTGATTACATAGGCTATGAGATTCCTGACGAGTTTGTTGTCGGATACGGCCTTGATTACAACGAACACTACAGAAATCTTCCGTATGTCGGAATTCTCAAGCGTAGTGTATATTCATAATTTCAGTGATATTATCAATACTAATGTAAGGAGTGAATAGTATTGGAAAAGAAAAGTCCAAACAAATTTAAAGGTCTTCTGGTATACCTTGGTATCCCGATTGTTGTGATTATTATTGCGGCGTGGTTCTTGTCTATGAATCCTGTGGACAAGCCAACATATTCGGATGTTGTGGGTTACTTCGAAGATATGAAGGTCGAAGAATTCTCTGTCAATGGAAACTCAGCTATGCTCACTTTGAAGCTTACTGACGGCACAAAGGTCGAGCACAAGCTTATGGATTGGGAAACTTTCCAGCGAGATGTCTGGGATGATATTGATAAGTATAACGAGGCTCATCCGACAAAACCTATGGTTGTTGACCTCAAAGCGGCATCGAATACATCATTCTGGATGGAACTCATCCCTATGGTATTTTTGGCGCTTGCGCTTGTAGCTTTCTGGTTCTTCATTATGAAGCGCACAGGTGGCGGTGGTATGGGCTCAAAAGAGCTCAACTTCGGAAAAGCTAAGTTCAAGAATAGCGCTGACGAGAAAAAGAAAACTACATTTGATGATGTAGCTGGTGCGGATGAAGAAAAAGAAGAGCTCGAAGAAATCGTTGAGTTCCTCAAAAATCCTGAAAAGTATAATTCGCTTGGTGCACGTATTCCAAAAGGCGTACTTTTGGTAGGCCCTCCGGGTACAGGTAAAACCTTGCTTGCTAAGGCTGTTGCAGGCGAAGCGGGCGTTCCGTTCTTCTCAATTTCAGGTTCTGACTTTGTTGAGATGTTCGTTGGTGTCGGTGCTTCCCGTGTACGTGACCTTTTCGAAACAGCTAAGAAGAATTCACCATGTATCATTTTTATCGATGAGATTGACGCTGTTGGTCGTCAGCGTGGTACTGGTCTCGGTGGCGGTCACGATGAGCGTGAACAGACATTGAACCAGTTGCTCGTTGAGATGGATGGCTTTGGCGCTAACGAAGGCGTTATTATGATTGCGGCTACTAACCGCCCTGATATCCTTGATCCGGCTCTCCTGCGTCCTGGTCGTTTCGACAGACAGGTTATGGTTGGCTATCCTGATATCAACGGTCGTGAGGCTATTTTGAAAGTTCATTCACGCCAAAAACCTCTGTCTCCTGATGTTGACCTCAAAACTATCGCAAAAACAACAGCAGGTTTCACAGGTGCAGATTTATCAAACCTTTTGAATGAAGCAGCTTTGCTTTCTGCAAGAAAGAACAAGAAAGCTATCACTATGGACGAAATCGAGGAAGCTACTATCAAAGTAGTTGTCGGTACTGAGAAGAAGAGTCGCGTTATGTCTGACCACGAGAAAAAGCTCACAGCTTATCACGAGGCAGGCCACGCAATCACATTTTATGCTTGCGAAACTCAGGACCCTGTTCATCAGATTTCTATCATCCCTCGTGGTATGGCAGGTGGTTACACAATGCCACTTCCAACAGAGGATAGATCATATCGTTCAAAGAAAGAGATGCTTGAGGATATTATCGTTTGTCTTGGTGGACGAGTTGCCGAAGCTCTCGTCTTAAACGACATTTCAACAGGTGCGTCAAACGATATTGAGAAGCTCACAGCTACCGCTAGAAATATGGTTATCAAGTATGGTATGAGTGATGCTTTGGGTCCTATCAACTATGCTTCAGGTTCTACTGAAGTTTTCATTGGTCGTGATATGGGTCAGGTCAAGGATTACTCAAATGAAACCGCTGCTAAAATCGACGAAGAAGTACACGCTATCATCGCTGATGCATACAAGAAGACTGAGGATATCCTCAATGCTAATATGGATAAGCTCCACGAGACTGCGGCTTACCTTATGAAGTTTGAAAAGATGAGTGGCGAAATATTCGACCAGATTATGAACAACACTTATGTGGAAGAAACTGCGGAAGTAGTAGAAGAAAATTCTATAGAAGAATAATACTTGTGCGAGGCGGACTGCGGTTCGCCTCGTTTTAGACTAAAGGAGGTGTACGTGTGTCATCAGATAAAATTGTGATAAAAGGTGCTCGTGAACACAATCTCAAGAATGTCGATGTTGAAATTCCAAGAGACAAGCTGGTTGTTATGACGGGTCTTTCGGGTTCAGGAAAGTCATCGCTTGCTTTTGATACCATTTATGCTGAGGGTCAGCGAAGGTATGTTGAGAGCCTTTCTTCATACGCAAGAATGTTTTTGGGACAGATGGAAAAACCTGCGGTTGATACCATCGAGGGTCTTTCTCCTGCGATTTCGATTGACCAGAAAACAACATCAAAAAATCCGCGTTCAACCGTTGGTACAGTAACCGAAATTTACGATTACCTTCGACTTTTATATGCGAGAGTTGGCGTGCCTCATTGTCCTGTATGTGGCAAAAAGATTGAGCAACAGACAGTTGACCAGATAGCAGACAAGGTGCTAGAACTTCCACAGGGAACCAAAATTCAGGTGCTTGCTCCTGTTATCAGAGGAAAGAAGGGCGAGCACAAAAAGGAATTCGAGAGCGCACGAAAATCAGGCTTTGCGAGAGTCAGAGTTGACGGTATTATTTATGACTTGTTCGAAGATATAGTTCTCGAAAAGAATAAAAAACACACCATCGAAATTATTGTTGACCGACTTGTTGTGAGTGACAGCATCACTTCCAGACTTGCTGATAGTATCGAGGTTGCGTCAAAACTCGCTTCGGGACTAATTGTTGTGAATGTGCTTGATGGGGAAGATATGAGCTTTTCACAAAACTATGCTTGTCCTGACCATGGTATAAGCATTGAGGAGCTCAGTCCACGAATGTTTTCGTTCAACAATCCATTTGGTGCCTGTGAAAAATGTACAGGTCTCGGAGTTTTCCTGCGTGTTGATCCAAAACGTATAATTCCCGATAAGAATAAAAGCATATCTCAGGGTGGACTCAAAGGCTCAGGTTGGGCGCTCGAGGGTAACTCAATAGCGCTTATGTATATTGAGGGCTTGGCTGAAAAATATAACTTCTCACTTGATACACCGCTGAAAGATATTCCAAAGGAAACGATCGATAAGATACTTTACGGTACAGGTAACGAAGAACTCAGACTTGTTAGAAAAGGCGTGTGGAAAGCAGGCGAGTTTTACAAGAGTTTTGAGGGTATCATCCCGAATCTGGAGAGAAGATTCAAAGAGACAAACAGCGCGTGGATAAAAGAGGAAATACAGAGCTTTATGACGGAGATTCCGTGCGATGAATGTTCGGGCAAGCGACTTTCGAAACTCAGCCTTGCGGTGACTGTCGGTGGCGTAAATATCGCCGATTTGTGCGATATGTCTATCGTGAATATCCTCAGATTTTTTGATGAGCTTGAGTTGTCAGAGCGTGATTTTATGATTGCTCAGCCTATTTTAGCTGAGATAAAATCGCGACTCAATTTCTTAAGAAGTGTCGGACTTTCTTATCTGACTCTTTCTCGAAGTGCGGGCACACTGTCGGGTGGTGAAAGTCAGCGAATCCGACTCGCAACCCAGATAGGCAGCTCGCTCATGGGCGTGCTTTATATCCTTGATGAGCCGAGTATCGGACTTCATCAGCGTGACAATGCTAAGCTCCTTTCAACTCTTGAACACCTCAGAGACATCGGAAACACGGTCATTGTAGTTGAGCACGATGAGGATACGATGAAGTGTGCTGACCATATCATTGATATCGGTCCTGGCGCTGGTGTTCACGGTGGAGAAATTGTTTGTAGCGGCAATATTGATGAGATAATGGCTTGTGAACATTCAATCACGGGTCAGTATCTTTCACACAGACGTAGTATTCCTGTACCTGATAAGCGCAGAAAAGGTAACGGAAACTTTATTCAAATCAAAGGAGCGACCCAGAACAATCTCAAAAAGCTCAATGTGAAAATTCCACTAGGTCAGTTCGTTTGTGTAACAGGTGTTTCTGGTTCGGGAAAATCATCACTTATTAATGAGATATTGTACAAGCATCTTGCGGCTGTATTGAACAAGGCGAAGACCACACCAGGTGAATTCAAAGAAATCCTCGGTGTTGATCAACTTGATAAGGTTATAGCTATTGACCAGAGCCCGATTGGTCGAACTCCTCGCTCAAACCCTGCAACATATACGGGTGTGTTCACTGATATCCGTGAACTGTTTGCATCGACTCAGGATGCGAAAATGCGTGGATATAATGCCGGTAGATTCAGTTTCAACGTCAAGGGCGGTCGTTGTGAAGCTTGTCAGGGTGATGGTATCCTGAAAATTGAAATGCATTTTCTCCCTGATATTTATGTTCCGTGCGAAGTGTGCAAGGGTCAGCGATATAATCGCGAAACGCTCGAAGTGAAATATAAAGGTAAGACAATATATGATGTTCTTGAGATGACGGTTGAAGAGGGACTGGAGTTCTTCAAAAATATGCCGAAAATCGCTCGTAAGTTGCAGACTCTTTATGATGTCGGATTAGGATATATCAAAATCGGTCAACCTGCGACAACGCTGTCGGGTGGTGAAGCTCAGCGAGTGAAGCTTTCAACAGAGCTCTCAAAAAGAAGCACAGGAAAGACGGTGTATATTCTCGATGAGCCGACAACAGGTCTGCATATCGCCGATGTTCACAAGCTCACAGATGTTTTACAGAAGCTTGTGGATAATGGTAACACGGTTATTGTTATTGAGCATAACCTTGACCTTATCAAGACGGCTGATCATATCATTGATCTTGGTCCTGAGGGTGGCGACGAAGGTGGTACTATTGTCGCTCAGGGTACTCCTGAAGAAGTTGCAAAATGTGAGAAATCATACACAGGACAGTATCTAAAACCACTTCTTTCATAAAAAATAAAAAAAGTTTTCAGAAAGTTGCATAGAAATATGCAACTTTTTTCTTTTTTTGCGGGATAAGTGAAGGGAGGTTTTAATTTGATTAAAATCTGCTCAGGAAAAATCACAATTCCTGAAGAGGAAAGATTTATCGGTTTTGCCGGCGATAATCTTCACTCTGTCAAAAAGTTTATTGTTGAAAAAGCTACTGACGAAGATTGTATTTACAGGTTATACCTTACCTTTGATAATGGTGCGGTGAACTACTTTGTGCTCGACAGCGAAGTTGTAAACGGCTCGACAATTTTAACCTGGAACATACTCACAGAGCATATTTTCAAAAGCGGAATTGTTTTGGCTCAGATAAAATGTATGAAAGAAAGCGGAGAGGTTTATCACACAGACAGCGATTACTTTGAGGTCGGTGACAGTGCCGAGTTTACTGATGAATTCAAAGATAATGACAACGCTGAATTTTTGCGCTACGAAAAAGAACTCAATGAAATATTAGAGAAAATCCAATCTTCATCGTTTGAAGGCGGTGCTAATGGCATCACCCCGCATATCGGAGAAAACGGCAACTGGTTTATCGGTGACAGCGATACAGGTTTGCCTAGCCGAGGTGAAAAAGGTGTTGATGGTAAAGACGGCTCTTCGCCTAATATGTCTATTTCTCCGATAGATGGCGGTTATCGTATTTATTTTGAAAGTGTTGATGGTGCAGCTTCGATGTACAATGTTATGAACGGTATTGACGGAAAGGACGGCACCGATGGTATTGATGGAAAAGATGGTACCAATGGAAAAGATGGCTCATCTGTCTATATCACTAACATTGGGGAAAGTACCATTGATGGCGGCGAAAACGTCGTTATCTTTAACGATGGAAAAACTTTGACTGTGCGAAATGGCTCAAAAGGTAGCAAGGGCGATAAAGGCGATAAAGGTGATAAAGGTGATACGGGAGACAAAGGTGACACAGGTGCTAAAGGCGAAAAAGGCGATAAGGGTGATACTGGCGAGCGAGGTCCTCAGGGCGTTCAAGGCGAAAAGGGCGCTGATGGTAAAACACCTGTAAAAGGTGTTGACTACTTCACCGAAAGCGAAAAGGCTGAATTTCTCAGCAGCATTACATCTGATGCTGATGTTCCTGAATATGTTGTTTCTCAGGCTGATGAGGTCGCTGACAAAGTGCTTCAATCACAGGGCAACAGAACATTCACTTTTGCGGCTATTTCCGATTTGCACTACGGCAACAGTAACTACAAAGATGGTATAAAGCACGCTTTTCAGGCTATGAATCATATCGGAAAACATTTAAAACTTGATATGATTGCTGTTCTCGGTGACTACACCGATGGTTATCCATCTACCGATATTACTGATGCTATGGCTGATTTCAAAACTGTAAATTCAATGCTTGATAACCTGAGGTCTATACCGAATATCCGCCAGATGGGTAACCACGATTATTATGCTGATAATATCCCTGTCACACGCAGACTCATTCAGTCACATAGTGACAACGTTGTCTGGGGTGACAGACTCGGCGGTTATTTCTATCGTGATTTTGAAGATTATAAATTGCGTGTTATCTGCCTTAACACTAACGAGAATAACCCGATTGATACTTCCACTAACAAGCCGACAAGCAATATTTCTATGACCAGTGACCAGTGTCAGTGGTTCGCTGATACACTTGATATGAGTAGCAAGAATGATGCTAAGGAGTGGCAGATTCTCGTTTTATCGCATCAGCCACTTGATTATTGGGCAAACGAAAGCGCGTACCGATTATCTTATATTGTTGATGCATACAAAAATGGTACGAGCTGGAGTGATGGTAATGTATCGTGTGATTATACAGATAAAAACCAAGCTGTTTTGATTGGTAATATCCACGGTCACATACATAATCTTCTCACAGATACAATGTATCGTGGTAATTCTAACAGTAGTGAAAAAACTAGTGTGTACAGACTATCCACTCCTAATGCGTGTTTTGGTAGAGAAAATCAGTACACAGGGGCATTTTCGGAAGTTTCAACATATAGCAAAACTCAAAACTCAGCTCAGGATACTGCGTTTGTTGTGTATTGTATCGACTTGGATACTTACACAGTAAAAGCGATTTGCTATGGTGCAGGCTATGACAGAGAGCTTGTGTATAACATTCCATCAATCGGTTACACAAACCAGTTGCCGATTGCTATTGATACTGATGGCTCGATTTATAACGGCAAAGGTTGGGTAGATGATATACGCTTAAATTCAAGCGGTGTAACAACTGAGGCAACAGGTGCAAGCACAACAGGTTTTATCTCTGTATCTGAAAACGCAGTTGTAAGACTCAAAAATGTCGGCATCTTAACAACAGATAGCACAACTGACTATATTCGTTTGTATGATGAGAATTTTACTCATTTGATAGGTTGCAAGACGAATCAGCTTTCTGGAAACACCCATTGGATAAATACAGTAGTAACTGATGAAACAACAGGCTATATAACCTCGTTTAAACTCAGCGGTTCTTATGGTGCTTGGAAAAGCGTGAAATATATGCGACTTAGCACAAGAGTCAAACTTGATGATACCGCGATTATCACAGTTAACGAAGAGATTGTGTAAAGGAGAGCTATGGAAACTAACTATATATCTCGTGCTGAGCACAATGAGTTCGTAAAGCGTATGGATGATGAGCATAAAAGAATGAACAATCGCATAGTTATTCTTGAGAAGTCAGGTGAACAGATGCAGGCTCTCATCACAAATGTTGGGAAAATGGCTGTGAATATGGAACATATGGTGGAAGAACAGCGAAGCCAGAGTGAGCGACTTGAGAGGCTGGAGAGTATACCAAACCAAAATTGGAATGTTATCAAGAACTCGGTTTTTGCAGCCTTAGGTGCTGCGGTTGGCGGTGCGATTATTTCAGCAATTATATTTTTTCTGTAAAGGAGAATGTGAGTGAAAATTAATTTAAAAGTCAGATTTAAAAATCCGATGTTCTGGGTTGGGGTTATCGTAGCGGTTTTCTCGACAATTCTTGCGTATTTCGGAGTAAGTGCTCAGGATATAACAACATGGGAGAAGCTGTTCGAGGTTCTTGTTGAGGCTGTAAAAAATCCATTTGTAATTATTTCGATTGTTGCGTCTGTGTATAATGCGATTATTGACCCGACAACGCATGGAGTGTGCGACAGCAAACAGGCTCTTACTTATGAAGAGCCGAAAAAGGAGTGATTGTATGGCGAAGAAGATTTATCTATCACCATCGAATCAGGGCGCCAATGTGTACGCTACAGGTAACACAAACGAAATGCATCAGTGCGATAAAATCGCACAAGCGGCTCAAAAGGCACTCAAAAGGTGTGGCTTTTCGGTCAAGGTCGGAAAAAGCGGAGATACTATGGCTAACAGGTGCAAAGAGAGCGATGCGTTTAAAGCGGATGTTCATATACCGATACATACTAACGCCTTTGATGGCAAGGTGACAGGCGGTACACTTGTTATGCTTTACAAAAGTTCAACTTCGCATAACAAGGCGGGAAAAGCTCTGCTTGACGCTGTGGGTGATATTTCGCCCGGTGCTGACTATGCGCTCAAGTATCGTACCGATTTGTATGAGCTGAATACACCGAATGCTATGTCACTTTATTTGGAGGTGGAGTTCCACGATACTAAAAAAGGTTCGGATTGGATCAGAAATAATATCGAAAATATCGGCGAAGCTATCGCCAAGGGTATGTGCGAATACTTTGGCGTTAAGTTCAAACCAGCAAATAAAGAAGAGGAGAAAACCTCTTCAACAAAGAAAGCTCTGTATCGTGTGCAGGTCGGAGCTTTTGAGAGTGAAAAAAACGCCAACGCACTTGTGAGCAAGCTCAAGAAAGCGGGTTTCGATGCAGTTGTAAAGACTGAATAAATACATTTAATTTCCTTCTAATATATAGAAAGGCGGACGTTTATATGTCCGCCTTTTTTTGTTGAGAAGTAGAAAATAATGTGATATACTTATAATATAAAGTTTTATGAGGTGATTTTTATGAAAGCTTCAAAAACAACAATACTCGATTATGTCGATTGGCGAGGTGACCTTGAGTTTTCTCGTGATAAGCTCAACGAGGTCGATTGCCTGATATTCTCATCACTTGCGTATCTCGAATTTGAGTCCGTACCTTTTGTCACTACTGCGATAGTTTCGAGTGCTCCGACTTTAGAACAGGTTTACGGATATGTGAAAAACGTTAAGTGCTATGGCAGAATGTTTTTGCCTTTGTGTCAGAAGTGCGCGACATCTGCCCGTTTCAAGAATACTAAGGTTATGTTCTACAAGTCTGTTGTTGATGAGGTGGAGCAGACTCAGTTTTCAGCTGTTACTTTTGTGCTCGAAAGCGGAGAGGCTGTTATCGCTTTCAGGGGTACCGATGACACTCTGGTAGGCTGGCAAGAAGATTTTAATATGGCAGTCGGAACTATCCCGGGTCACAAGTATGCTCGCAGATACATCTGTGATATTGCTGATGCGCTTGGTGACAGGAAACTTTATGTTGCGGGTCACTCAAAGGGAGGAAACCTTGCTGTGTGGGCATCAGCTCATTTGTATGATATTCACTTTGAGCGACTTCAAAAGGTTTATGACTTCGATGGTCCCGGTTTTTATGGTGACTTTACTGATAGCGATGAATACAAGAAGATTACATGCAAAACTACTAAGTATGTTGTGGATGCTTCGATTATCGGTATGCTTCTTTCGAGTAATACACCTCAGGTAGTTATTGACAGCACCAAGCATATCTCGATTTTGCAACATCTCACTACAACTTGGTGTGTCAGCGGCAACAAGTTGTGTAGGTTGCGCCAGCGTTCTGACAGAGGAATTAACTCTCAGGCTATAGTTGAAGAGCTCATCGAGAGTCTCACTTTTGAAGAGAGAAAACAGTTTGTTGTTATGCTTGCGGATATAGTTCATTCATCGAATATCAAATCTTTTTCGGAACTTGGTAATGTCGAAGCTATTCCTAAAATCTTCGATATGATTAAGAAGAGTGCTGTGAAAGATGAAGATAAACAACTCGTTTCAGATGTTTGGAAACGATTTACGACTATTCTCAAAAACCGCACGATTAATATCACAGGACTCAAACGACTAAACGGAGAGTAATTATGCTTATTGTAAAAACAGTTGAATGTGAAAATGATTCGCGCTCACGCCACGAAAGTTCTCATAACCTGCTGAGTCAGATGTTATCCTTATACACAAAGTACAGTTATTCGCAACTTGAAAAAGACGAAAACGGAAAGCCGTTTATTAATGGAACAGCGTTTTCAATATCACACAGTTACTGTGCTTCTTGTGTTGCTCTTGTTATTGATGAACAAGAAGTGGATGACGCAATAATCGTGGATGCCAAAGCTTGTTCAAGTTGCGTTGGTGTAGATATCGAGTCTGTCGCTGATAAGAGTGTTGAGAGATGTAATA
The DNA here is from genome assembly GCA_045124035.1 of Ruminococcus sp. Taxonomy (GTDB): domain Bacteria; phylum Bacillota; class Clostridia; order Oscillospirales; family Acutalibacteraceae; genus Ruminococcoides. The sequence continues at coordinate 152,537 of JBGVLC010000018.1, forward strand.
AGATTGCACAGCAAAAATTCTTTGAAAGTGAAATAGAATTGCTTAAGCAATGCAGTTGTGATGATGAGTATATAAAACTTTTTTGTCTAATGTGGACTCAAAAGGAGAGTTATTCTAAATATACAGGTGTCGGACTCAAGGATGCACTGCGTTTTGATACAACTCAAAAAAACGTTGATTTCAAAATTTACAGCGAGATAATAGTGGTTAACAATCAAAGTTTCGCTATGAGTGTGTGTTATAATTCTGATATAGAATAATTTTAAGTTGATAACAATACCGCAAATGCTGATAAAAAGCGACCTGGGAATCTCTTTTTTCTGTATTTGCGGTGTTTTTAGTGCAATTTGTACAAATTGCATAAAACTAATGCACAATCATTGTAACAAAAAGCTGTTGACTTTACTACGCTAAAACAGTAAAATGATAACACACTAAAAGTTCGAAGGAGAATAATTATGAAAAGAATTTTAGCTTTAGTTTTAGCACTCTTAATGATGAGTGCATTGTTTGTAGGTTGCTCATCAAATGACGAGTCAGGCAGTGACCTCGATTACATCACAAACAAAGGTACACTTGTTGTTGGTATGACAGACTACGCACCAATGAACTATCTCGATGATAACGGTGAGTGGACAGGTTTTGATACTGAGTTTGCTCAGGCAGTAGGCGAGAAACTCGGCGTTGAAGTTGAGTTCATCGAAATCAACTGGGACAACAAGTTCCTTGAGCTTGAGTCAAAGTCAATCGACTGTATCTGGAATGGTATGACAATCACAGAAGAGGCTACACTCAATGCTTCTGTTTCAAATCCATACGTTGAAAATGCTCAGGTTGTTGTTATGACAGCTGACAAAGCAAAGGACTACACAGACGCAGAGTCAATGAAGGACCTTTCTTTTGCAGCAGAGGCTGGTTCAGCCGGCGAAGCTACTATCGCTGAGAACGAATGGACAAACTACACAGCTGTAAAAGCTCAGAGCGATGCACTCTTAGAAGTTGCTTCAGGTTCATCAGATGCTTGCGTTATCGATATCACAATGGCTAACGCTATGACAGGTGAGGGCACAAGCTACGAGGATCTCGTTCAGGTGCTCAAGCTCAATACAGAGCAGTATGGTATAGCTTGCAGAAAAGATTCAGACCTCACAGCTAAGATTAACGAGCTTATGGCTGAGCTTATGGCAGACGGCACACTCGACGCTCTTGCTGAGAAGTACGAGCTTGCTCTTGTAAAATAATTTTAATAACAGGCTAATAATTTACACTCAAAGCTGGCGAGATTCATCGTCAGCTTTGCTTGCTGAATAACAGTAATTTAGGAAGGAAAATATATGTTCTGGGAAGTAACACTAAGCCTGCTCAAGGGCTTTGGCACTACCTGCGAAATTTTCGCGCTGACTTTGCTTTTTGCTTTGCCGCTTGGACTTATCATCAGCTTTGGCTCAATGAGCAAGTTCAAACCACTCAAAGCCTTATGCAAGGTGTTTGTATGGTGTATAAGAGGCACACCTCTTATGCTTCAGATGATTGTTGTATACTACGGTCCGGGTTTAGTTGGCCAGTGGGCAAAGGGAATTGAAGACCCGAATTTCATCATCGGTTGGCTTGCATCGTTCACTGTGTTTGACCGTTTTGTTGCGGTTCTGATTGCTTTTATTATCAACTATGCTTGCTATTTTTCAGAGATTTATCGTGGCGGAATCGAAGCTATCCCGATAGGTCAGAAAGAAGCCGGTCAGGTGCTCGGTATGAAGAAATCACAGCTTTTCTTCAAGGTAACTCTTTTGCAGGTTATCAAACGAATCGTTCCGCCAATGAGCAACGAAATCATCACACTTGTTAAAGATACATCACTTGCTCGTATTATTGCGGTTTACGAGATTATCTATGCAGGCGAACGTTTTATCAAGGCTGAAGGCCTTATCTGGCCACTTTTCTACACAGGCGCATTTTATCTTATTTTCTGCGGTGCGCTCACCCTGCTTTTCTCATATATTGAGAAGAAGCTCGACTATTTCAGAGGTTAATCACTATGGCAATGTTAGAAGTCAAAGGTATAAATAAAAGTTTTGGCAAAATTGATGTACTCAAAGGTATAGATTTCAAGCTCAACAAAGGTGAAGTTTTGTCAATTATCGGTTCATCCGGTTCAGGCAAGACAACTCTTCTTCGCTGTCTTACTTTTCTGGAGCAGGCTGAAAAAGGTTCGGTCACAGTTGACGGGAAGCTTGTTTTTGATGCTATGAAAGATAAGAAGGTCAGCGCTGCTGTAGCTCGCGAACGTCAGTTGAATTTTGGTCTGGTGTTTCAGAATTTCAACCTTTTTCCACAGTACACGGTTTTTGAGAATGTTTGTCTTGCACCAAAACTCCTGGCCAAAGACAGAGAAGATTTCAGAGTAAATAAAAAGACGATTTATGAAGAAATCGAAGAAAATGCTCGTCAGCTTATCGATAGAGTTGATATGACCTCTCGAATTGATATGTATCCGTGTCAGCTCTCAGGTGGTCAGCAACAGCGAGTGGCGATTGCTCGCGCGCTTGCTTTGAATCCAAAAGTGCTTTGTTTTGATGAGCCGACTTCAGCGCTTGATCCTGAGCTTACAGGAGAAGTGCTAAATGTAATTCGTTCACTCAAGAGCGATGATTGCACTATGGTTATCGTTACTCATGAGATGAACTTTGCTCATGATGTTTCCGACAGAGTGATTTTTATGGATAATGGTGTTATCGCTGAAGAGGGAACACCTGAGATTCTTGAAAACCCACAAACAGAACGACTCAGAGCTTTCCTGAATGCTTTCAATCAGTAATATTGGTTTATCGGACCTCTCTTTCAAAAGGGAGGTCTTTTTTATGTAATAATACTGCATAAATACGCATAAATATACAAAGATGATTATTCTAACAGTATGAAAGTTTAGAGGTTAATTCAGTAATAAAAAAATTGAAATATGCATATATTCATTGTGTGATGCATATTTGGTGGCGATTTTTGATACTCTTGCACTAATTTTAGCTTGTACAGTTGTAATAAACGCTGAAAGTTGAATATTTATGCAAAAACCACTTGCATATTTATAGCATTTGGTGTATAGTATTGTCAGTTCATTAATTTTCAAAAATTAGTATTGAGAGGTAATTATTATGAAAAAGTTATTTGCACTTATTCTTGCTATTCTTATGGTAGCTTCATGTGCTATGTTCACAGGTTGCTCAGGTTCTTCTGATAACGAGCTCGTTATGGGCACAAATGCTGCATTCCCACCATATGAGTTTTATGATGAAGACGGCGAAACAATCATCGGTATTGATGCTGAAATCGCTAAGGCTGTTGCTGATAAGATCGGTATGGAACTCACAATCAAAGATATGGAATTCGACTCACTTTTGACAGCTGTTCAGTCAGGCGCTGTTGACATCGTTTTCGCTGGTCTCACAGTTACAGACGAGCGTAAAGAGTCTGTTGATTTCTCAATTACATACGCTACAGGTATTCAGGTAATTATCGTTCCTGAAGATTCAGATATCAAGACTGTTGATGACCTTTCTGGTAAGACAATCGGTGTTCAGGCTGGTACAACAGGCGATATCTACTGTACAGGTGACTATGGTCAGGAAAATGTTAAGCAGTACAACAACGGTGCTTTAGCTGTTGCAGCACTCGAGAATGGTCAGGTTGACTGTGTTGTTATCGACAACGAGCCTGCAAAAGCTTTCGTCGCTGCAAACTCAGGTCTCAAGATTCTTGACACAGAGTATGTTACTGAGGACTACGCTGCTGCTATTTCTAAGGATAACGCAGAGCTTACAGAAAAAGTTAACGCTGCAATGGAAGAACTCAAGGCTGATGGCACAATCGATGCTATCATCGGCAAGTACATCAAAGCTGAGTAATTTTTAATCAGGTTACTATGCGATAGGGACGGTGGATTTCACCGCCCCTATCATTTGCGTTTTAAGAGAGGTTTTTTATGAGCACGATTTCGTTCGTCGATTGGCTGAGTGCTGCACCACAGTGGCTCCAAGGTTGTCCTGAGTGGTTGCAGGGATTTTTCTTCCAGCTGTATCAGACATTTATTTATCAGGACCGTTATATGTTTTTTGTCAACGGTCTCAAAATCACATTTATTGTTACTATCGGTGCACTGATACTAGGCACTATCATCGGTTTGATTATTGCTATAATTCGTGTGTCACACGATTCTGTAGTTGGTAAAAAGCCGAATTTCATCCTGAGAGTATTCAATCTTATTTCAACCTGGTATCTTACTATCATTCGTGGTACACCAATGATGGTTCAGCTCCTTATCATGGGCTTTGTTATTATGGTGCCAAACAGCGAGATAGAGTGTATCATATGCGGTATTGTTACTTTAGGTATCAACTCAGGCGCTTATGTTGCTGAGATTGCTCGTTCAGGTATTATGTCTATCGACCCGGGTCAGATGGAAGCAGGCCGTTCTATGGGCTTCAACTATGTTCAGACAATGTGGTATATCATTATTCCGCAGGCATTCAAAAATATTCTCCCTGCACTCGGCAACGAGATGATTACTCTTTTGAAAGACACATCTCTTGTTTCAGTTATCGCATTGCGCGATGTCACAAAGCAGGCACAGAATATTGTTTCTTTAACATATCAGGCTTATGTTCCATATATCAGCCTTGCGATTATCTATCTTGTAATCGTTATGATTATGACAAAGCTTTTGAGTATTCTTGAGAGGAGGCTGAGAAAGAGTGAGCGATAAGGCACTTATCAAGGTCACAGACCTTCAGAAACACTACAAGGGTGGCGAAATCAAGGCACTCGATGGTGTATCAGTTGATATCAACGAGGGCGAGGTTATCGTTATCATCGGACCATCAGGTTCGGGTAAATCCACACTCCTTCGTTCGCTGAATCTTCTTGAGTTTCCTACAGGCGGAAGTATTGTTTTCGATGGCGTTGAAATCACTGACCCTAAAATCGATATAAACATCCATCGCCAGAAAATGGGTATGGTGTTCCAGCACTTCAATCTCTTCCCACATATGTCAATCCTCAAGAATCTCACTATCGCGCCTATCAAGCTTCTCAAAGTGGACAAGGCTGAAGCTGAGAAGAAAGCTCTTGAGCTACTCGACAGAGTAGGACTCAAAGACAGAGCGCACGCTTATCCAAGCCAGCTCTCAGGCGGACAGAAACAGCGTATCGCGATTGTTCGTTCACTTTGTATGTCACCTCAGGTTATGCTTTTCGATGAGCCGACATCAGCGCTCGATCCTGAGATGGTTGGCGAAGTTCTCGATGTTATGAAGGAACTCGCTCATCAGGGTATGACTATGGCGGTTGTTACTCACGAAATGGGATTTGCAAGAGAGGTTGGTACACGAGTTATCTTTATGGATGAGGGTAAGATTATTGAACAGGGTACACCTGATGAAATCTTTAACAATCCTCAGTCAGACCGACTCAAAGGTTTCTTAGCAAAGGTACTTATTTAATATCGTACTTAGAAAGCACCGTATTTGCGGTGCTTTTTTTGTTTGTGTGCGGTTGAAATGTTTTCTATTCTATGGTATAATTTACATTCAAAATCTATTGATGAGGTAGACTAATGGATAACTTCAAGCAAATTGTTGCTCAAAATATAATTAAACTCAGAACAGCTCATAATATGACACAAGCTCAGCTTGGTGAAAAGCTCAGCTATTCTGACAAATCTATCAGCAAGTGGGAGAGAGCTGACGCGTTACCAGATGCATATGTCTTAAAACAGATGTCTGAACTTTTCGATGTGACTGTTGACTATCTCCTTAGTGAACATGATGAGAATGAAAAATTAAAGGTTGCAAAACCACGTTCCTACAGCCGTAGCGTTATTTCAACAATTACTCTTATTGGCATATGGACTCTGGCTCTTTTTGCATTTGTTATCACATGGTTGTGTTCAGTACCGACACCATTGATTTTTGTGTATACTGTTCCAGTATCGCTTATTGTTCTTCTGGTGCTCAACTCCTTGTGGGGTATCGGTAAACTCAATATGTTCATCATTTCTGGAATTGTCTGGGGACTCATCACTTGTGTTTATTTGACTTTCTATCAGTCGAATTGGTGGCAATTGTTCATCATTGGATTCCCTGCTCAGATTATAATTATCCTTAGCTTCTATATAAAAAAGAACCGAAAAAAGTAAGTGTTTAAGCCAACTCCACTATTAGTAGAGTTGGCTTTTTTGTTAGTAGAGTCGTATCTTGTCGGTTCTACTACACGAAAAATTTCTGTAGATTTCGCAAGTATGACAATAGATTGTAATATCAGCATTTTGGTAGTAGAATCACTCTTGTAAAAATTTTTTGGAGGCTATTACTATGAGCTACATTCTTAGCTGTTGTTCAACAGTTGATTTAACAAAGGAACATTTAGAAAAAATTAACGTACCTTATGCATGCTTTCACTATAATCTTGATGGTGTTGAGTATCCTGATGACCTTGGTCAGACAATATCTTTTGATGAGTTTTACAGCAGACTCAAAAATGGTTCAGACTCAAAGACTTCTCAGATTAGTGTTGGTGAGTACGAGGAATACTTCACAAAGCTTTTAAGCACAGGAAAGGATGTTCTGCACGTTACCCTGTCAACAGGAGTTTCAGGTTCATATCGTTCAGCATGTACAGCGGCAGATATGTTAAGAGAACAGTTCCCTGACCAGAAATTATATGTTATAGATTCACTTGCAGCTTCTTCCGGTTACGGACTTCTTATTGATGAAGCTGCGAAGAAACGCGATGAGGGCTTGACTATTGATGAACTCAGAGATTGGGTAGAGGAAAATAAACTCAGACTTCACCACTGGTTCTTCTCAACAGACCTCACATTCTTTGTGAAAGGTGGCCGTGTTTCTAAAATCAGCGGTGCAATTGGTGGTGTTTTCGAAATTTGTCCACTTCTTAATGTATCTAATGAAGGCAGACTTATTCCACGAGCTAAAATCAGAACCAAGAAACGTGTTATCCCAGAGATTGTAAATAAAATGATTGAACACGCTGACAATGGTAAGGATTATACTGGAAAGGTTTATATTTCCAACTCGGATTGTCTTGAAGATGCTCAGGCGGTAGCTAGTCTTATTGATGAGAACTTCAAGAAGAAGGATGGCGATGTTCTTATCAACAGCATTGGTACTGTTATCGGTAGCCATGCAGGTCCAGGCACAGTAGCACTCTTCTTCTGGGGAGATAAGAGGGTAGACTGATGACACGAACAGCACTCAGGAACAGAGTTCTTCCTGATTATACAAAAGGAGAAGAACTCTTCAATATGATTTCCCACATTGTAGGCGGAGCTTTTGCGGTTGCGGCTCTTGTGATTGGAGTTATCGCTTCTGCTTTAACAAGAGACCCGTGGAAGATAGTTTCGGTGTCTATCTATGGTGCGACCCTTATTATTATGTATACTATTTCAAGTGTGTATCATGGACTAAGACCTAACACAGCTAAAAAAGTTATGCAGGTTATTGACCATTGCGACATATATTTTCTTATTGCAGGAACATATACACCGATTCTTCTTTGTTCTATCAGACCTCACAACCCTGGTATTGCGTGGACAATTTTTGGAATTGAGTGGGGGCTTACTGCTCTTGCGGCAACGCTGAATGCTATTGATCTGAAGAAGTTTTCTAAGCTTTCTATGACCTGCTATATTGGTATGGGTTGGTGCATTATTGCAGTTATCAAGCCAACTATTGAGTACCTCACTATGGGAGGATTCTGGTGGTTGCTTTTAGGCGGTATTGCCTATACTATCGGAGCTGTGCTCTACGGTCTTGGCAAGAAGATTCGCTATATGCATTGCATTTTCCATATTTTCGTTGTTATCGGTAGCATATTTCAGTTTGTTGCTATTCTGAAATATGTCGTATAATTAGCAAAAGTAAATACTGTAATATAAAAGAAAAGGGATACCAAAACGCTGTTCCTCATAAGGATGTTTCAGCGTAAGGCAGCATCGCGAGCGTAGGACGGACAGTTTCGGCTGTCCGTCCTACTTTCTATCCCGCTTGTTCCACGGGCTGTACGGTCAGGTTTCCTATATATCGGAAATAGATATCAATTTGTTGCTCAGCGGATTTTGACCATTTTTCACTGCGTTCGTGGATTACCACTTTTTCAATAAATGTTCGTAGCACCTCAGGTGTTAACACCTGTAGATCGGTGTACTTATAAGCAATATCCATAAACTTGTTCACATTGGTGGCTGTCGCCTTCAATTCTTGTATTTCTGCTTGAAGTTTCGGTATCTGCTCTTTAATATCACGCTGTTCTTCGTTATATCCAGCAGAGAGCATACGAAACTGTTCATTTGTCACCTTACCAAGTACATTATCCTCATATAGTCTTTTGAATAAAGCGTTTAGCTCCTTGTTACGCCTTTCCAATTTGCTAAGTTCATTTGTCTTTGCTATAAGCTCTCTCTTGCTTTCAGAGGAGCTTTTTTTATTTATAAACTCAACAAATTCATTTGTTTTTGCACGTGCGTAATAGGTTGTCTTTCGGATCTCCTCAAGGATGATTTCATCTAATACCTTTTCTCTTATACTGTGAGGAGTACATTGTTTCTCTCCAAGATGTTTACGATAACGGCTACATATAAAATTGAATGCTTCAGGTTTAATTGTAGTTCCTCTGACAAAGTATAATTTAGAACCACAGTCGGCACAGCAGAGAAGACCGCTGTATTTGTTTATCTCGCCCATACTTGTTCTTCTTCGTTTACTTGCACGAACCTTGCGAACAATTTCCCAAGTAGTTTGGTCTACGATTGCCTCGTGAGTATTTTCAAATCGCAACCACTCACTTTCGGGACGATAAATTTTACGCTTGTCCTTGTAAGAAGCAACTGTTGTTTTACAGTTAATTGTATGACCAAGGTAAACCTCATTATCAAGGATATCTGCTACTGTTCGGTCATTCCATCCGTAAATATCTTCTGTATCGGTGATGCGACCATAAGTACCGGTTTGCTGATAACGATAAATCGTCGGCTTGAGTATTTCCTTTTCACGGAGTATGTTTGCTATTGCCCTTGGACCATTACCAATCGCACACAACTCAAACATCATTTTGACTACAGGTGCAGTTGCTTCATCTATAATGAGATGGCCTTTGGTATCAGGGTCTTTTTTATAGCCGTATGGTGCCTGTGTACTGATACGTTCTCCACGCTCAGCTTTAGCTTTAAAGACTGCACGAATTTTTTTACTTGTATCCCTTGCGTACCATTCGTTGAACAAGTTCTTAAAGGGAGCAAGTTCGTTGCCTTCGTTATACATAGAATCGTAATTATCGTTGATTGCAATATAGCGTACATTCCATCGTGGAAACAATATTTCGGTATAGTTACCAACTTCAATATAGTTTCTACCAAGTCGAGATAGATCTTTGGTAATCAATGTATTAACTTTACCTTTTTCCATCAGTTCAATCAAACGCTGAAAATCAGGACGATTAAAGCTTACGCCTGAATATCCGTCATCAATAAATATTTGGATATTAGTGAAGCCGTTTTCCTCAGCGTACTTTGTCAGTATTGCTTTTTGATTTATGATACTGTCGCTATCACCCTTGTTTTCATCTTCTTGAGATAGCCTGCAATATAGTGCTGTAATTTTATCATTCATTAGGTTTGACATAATAAATATTTTCTCCTTTCAAACGTCAAACCGATTAAGAGTGCTTGGTGCAGATAGAGATTTCTGCACCAACACAATACTCTTAATCTGTTTAAAAGTCCAGTAAATAATAATTATTACGAAGCCTTATCTGCTTCGTCTATCATAAGTTTTTTAAGACCTTCATCGCTACTTGGTGCATTTATTAAATCAAAGATAGAATTTACTTTGTATCGCATTCCATCTACGTAGTAGTTCGTTGCTGCACACGCTTTACCATCTTGAATAGTGAAACTGTAACAACGGCGGATGCTGGTCGCCATAGAAGGTTCATATTCTTTTCCAGATGGTATTCGAAATTCATTATGAATATCATAAGATTTATCACTCATTTAAAGTCCTTTCTCCAACATAATATTGGGTATTTAATAGATAATGTAATAGAGGTTGTCGTGCTATTTATATTCCTCCCATAACAGGTCCGTAGTGCTTTTCTTTATCCTTCTTGTCAACGATTACAGGTTGTGTCGTACAGTCCTCCGGTTCATAATCTTCATCAATAATTTCACTTAAGGCACCAAAAAGAAATGCCGAATCAGTTCCCAGGCTATGAGAAGGACTGACGGGATTAGAGAGATAAGCATCAGCTTCGTTGTGTGTTTGCGAAGCCTCTGCTTCTCCTGTGAGAGCGCTTGTAAAAACTGCTCGCTCATCTTCCCAGCCTGTTTTTCTGTATCCGTCAGCATACTTTCCAGAGAGCTCTTCATTTCCAACACTGGCTCCTGTAGGTGTGAATTGAACTGAGAAATCTCCGTCTTCATACTCTGAGCATGATTGATTAACATTTCCAGATGTGATCGCATAGTGTCTGTTAGTTGCTGTCGGGTGGCGAGCATTTGAAGTCTCTCCTCGA
>JBGVLC010000019.1:0-21944 GCA_045124035.1 Ruminococcus sp.
AGCACTTGCATATGAGCTGAGTATGTCGGAACAAAATGTGCGAACAGCGCTGGAACATTTGAAATCAACCAACGAAATAACCATCAAAAGATACCCGAAATTCTCGATTATTACTATTAAAAACTATGATAAGTATCAGAGCTTAACCAACAGATTAACCGACAAATTAACCACCAGTCAACCAACAGCTAACCAACACTCAACCAACAACCAACCACAATATAATAATAAAAAGAAAGATAAGAAGAATAAGAAAGGAATAAATAATCACTTTGTAAATGATGAAAAGAGAGATGATTATCTCGCTATATTTGAAAGCAAGTCCCTCTTTACAGATTGATTAGAATAAAAGATATATCTTTTTGCAAATGTTATGAAAGGCTGAAAGCTAAAGTTAAGCATATCTGAAAGCAAGGGAGTGGTTATAGGCAAAACAAAAAGCACCCAGATTACTCTGAGTGCTTTGTGGTGACCCATCGGAGATTCGAACTCCGGACACCTTGATTAAAAGTGAATGGTGTGTGCCACACCATTCAAGGGTACTCTAAACCTTGATATGTTCTAATTGTTTCAACTGACCGCTGATTTTTATACATAATCAGCACGCTTGTCATGTGTATTGTACCTCTAATTTTCCAAAAGTCAACTACCACATTTCGTCAATTTTAAGATACTTTCTCGTTTGATTTTGAATTTTTGCTATGGTTTGATTATGATGATTACTTCTCCTTTGAAAGTTATTATATACTGCAAAATGATTTATAAGTACTGGATCTTCTGTTGTTGGATCCATTTCATCGCTACATATTTGAATAAGATATTCTTCTAATGTTAATTTCATTATATTTGTTAGATTAGAATGTATTTCTTCGTTTAGTTCTTCAATTAAGACTTTTATGCTTTTTGGAATAAAAGCGTTGTTTTCAAAACTTCTTAGGGTATGTATGCATTCGTGGTATTCATTCGTAAGGTGTATATGATCTATTTCAACAACGCCATTTTTTGCATTTTCGTATTTGTTTTTATAGTAGTCATTTATTTCTTCATCAATATCTTGCTTATCTTTTTTCTGCTCCAATAGGTTTGGTAATGATACTTGTGCTAATGTGCCGTGTTTTTTTAAAATAAGACAACCATTTCGATTTTTTTCAACTTCTTTTCCTATGGTATCATCATTTAAGACGAAGCCATATTCTTTTAGTATCATATAGGAATTGCAAGCAACTATACCTAAATAATCAACTTTGCTAAAAAAGTCGTTATCTTTATCCAATAGATAGTCGTGTAGCTGTACTAATACATCGGTTTGTCGTTTTGTAATTTCTGTTTTTAGTGGTTGTAAAACTGTATGTTTTGCTCTTTTGTATGTAAGTATTGTTACAGTTGTAGCTATTGCTGTGAAAAAAATCCACAGAATTTCTTTTATCGTTGTTATGTTATCAATTATCCATTTTCCAATTTGTAATACAAAATCTCCTACTAATTTTATCCAATCCATCATTAAATCCTCCATCAAGGGGCTATTAAAGCCCCTTTTCTTTTACTCTACGATAGAAAGTGTTTGGTTTTAGTCCTAACTTTTTCATTACAGCAGTAGCGGTCATTTCTCCTGCGCGCCACTTCTTGCAAAGTGAAACGAATTTTTCTTCGTCATACTCAACAGGCTTTCTGCCTTTATACTTGCCCTCGCTCTTGGCAATCTCGATGCCCTCACGCTGACGTTCCAAAATGTTTTCTCTTTCAAGCTCTGCGAGTGCGCCGAATACTGTCAGCATAAATCGACCTTGTGGGGTAGTGGTGTCGATATTCTCTTTAAGGCTTACAAACTCAACACCTTTTTCCGTAAGCTCTGAAACAATAGAAAGCAAGTCGCGTGTGTTTCTTGCAATTCTTGAAATACTTTCGACAATAACAATGTCACCAGTTCTAACGAAATTCATCATCGCTTTGAACTCTTGGCGGTCTGTGTTCTTGCCGCTTGCCTTATCAGTAAAAATCTTTTCCGCGTTTTGCTCTGTCATCATTTTAAGCTGACGCGCCTCGTTCTGTTCGATAGTAGAACATCTTACATAACCAACTCTCATATATTCACGACCTTTCTTAATCTACTATAATTATACCTCGATTCCAAAAGTGTGTCAATAGGGTTATAAAAATATATGAAATATTTCAAAATATACAATGTAATGTATATGACATAGAAAAAGAATGATAAATGCTTTGTCATAGGGGTATACCCTAATGAAAGACAAAAAGAAAAAAGATAACGCGGAGCTTGTGCCCCGCGCTTTAATTACTGCTGTTTTGTAAAAGTATCTTCACCCTCAACATAGGCTGGAAACCCGTTTTGGAGTGCTACCAAAGAAGACATGTCTTCTTTTAATTCGAGAACAGCTTTATGTTCCATTCCCGCATAACCGCTTATTCTGAAAACAACTACTTCATCTGTAACTTCCCATTCAAAGTCATACTTCTCTGTGTCATTCATTAAATTCTCATACACACCCACACCACCTTTTGTTATTGTTAGTCGGAAATATTCGTTTTCCCATACACCTAAATAATTTTCAGTATCATTTTTATCATTTACGGCAGTTTCAGTATTGGTGGGTGCATTTTTGGAATTGCTTTCACCACAAGCAACAAGAGAAAAACATATTAATGTTGCCAAGATAAAAGCTAAAAACCTTTTCATCTAATTTACCTCATTTCTGATTTAATAAATTTTCCACCGCTATTTTCAGAGCTTGTGGAACACCTTGCATTTTTATATACTTTGCAACAGTTGAGCCGCTACGGTTGAGCTTTCTTCCAACAGCGGCATAGTTGCCTAATTCCCTATAAAGCTGTTGCATTTTAATAACTTCTTGTGGAGTTACACGTGGCGCACCCATATTATTTTCTCTTTTCAGGCTTTTTGCCAGTTACAACACATTTATCTGAATTCTTAATACATTCGTTCCAGCTTTCTTCAAGATAACCAATGAATGATTTCTTTTTCTCTGGGTCGTTGCTGACCTGCATAATAATTTCATTGATTGCATCAAGTTTCTGCTGATAGTTCCAAGGAACTGTGATTGTTTTCTTGTCTGTGTCTAAGATAATACGCATTGTAAAATCCCCCTAAAAATAAAAAATGTATAATCTTTGGCAAAACGCACAAAAACTATACATCTAATTATATATATATATATAATGTCAATGGTTTTGACGAAAATAACTGAAAAAACTTTGTTTTTGTTCATTCCAGTAGAAAACAGAGAAAAACGCTTGAAATATCGTCAGTTTGCTTTGTATTACACCATTTTTATTCATTCCGCTACATAGCAATATATTTTGCATCATTTTGACGATAACGGAGAAAAAATAAAACATTTCGTAGCGGAATAGACCACGCACAATTCGAATTGCGATAGTTAAATATTTTTATCCCGTAATACTACCCCGTGGGGCGCGTGCTAAATCACCTTTACTTTATTTATATAAAAATTTTTTGTATAATATTATTACAGAAAAGATAAAAAACTTTTCTGAATAATGATAAAAAGGAGACAATAATATGTAGAACAAATCAATGTTCGACCGCTACTTAGAGGCGATGCAAAAGACAGGAGATATTATGTTATAGTGGTATTTCCAAAAGCAAATGATAAAGGATGAAATGTTAAGCGAAAGAGAGATTGACCGCATAGCTGAAAAGGTGCTATCACGTATCAGTATCAGGCTTGAGGCTGAGGCTATCTCATAGCTTCGCGATATGCTGAATGATTTAGGCAAGAAAGGAGGTGTGTAATATGCCTCAAACCTTTCCTGATCAGCGAATGGTACGCGTTCATCGTGAGCGTGCAAAGACCGATTTTCTTGGAATTAAGAATGAAAACTGGATGTATGCGAGCCGCGACCTTGGGGCGCACGCTTTAAGGCTTTATCTATACCTTGCGGCAAATGCTGACGGATATAATCTTGCGTTATCTCCTGCCGATATAAGGCAGAGAATAGGGATGCCGACTTCTACATACAGAGATTAGTTTTTGGTGCTTGTAGATAAAGGATATTTAGTTCCTAATAGTAGCAACGGGTATGATTTTTATGAGCTACCTCAAGCGCGCCACGCAATACTACAAGTGGAACAATGTGAGAGCCGCGGCTATGACTTTGAAAATAATACGCTGTGCGGTTAGCCTATAACGGCTGACATTCCAAAAGTAGCGGCATAGGATAGAGAAATAAATAATAGAGAAAATGAAACAAATAATGGTATAAATACATAGTCTGATTTACCATTAGAGCAAACTATACAAGCTCCAAAAGTCAAAGAGGTTGTAATCAAAAGACCTACAATTAAAGAGAAAGAGCAAACAACACCAATATTAAAAGTAAAGCAAGGTGTTTTTGAATTTTAATAAAGCATAAGCGGGAGGCGTATACCTCCCGCTTTTTTCGTTGTTTCCGCTACTTGCGTAATTTCTTCATTGTTATCTTTTGGCTACTCTGTTTCATTTGCATCAGTGGGGAAAAGGTGTCATAATTCTTTGCTATATCTGCATCAAAGATTGCACAGTAATGTTTTGTCATATCAAGTGTAGAGTGACCCAAAAGTCGTTGTAATGTAAAAGCATTACCGCCGCAATCAACAAGATACTTGCGTGCGAATGTGTGCCTGAATAAGTGTATACTTGTCTTTTGGATTCCTCGTCTTTTGTTATATCTTGCTATACTGCTACGCAATCCGCTCTCTGTTAATTGCATATTGTTTTCGGTGGGGAATAGGTAATCATTTTCATCTCCACCACGAATCAACAAATACTCATTGAATATACTACATAGCGCGCCGCATAGGGGAATAACCTGTGCGCGTTTGTTTTTTGTGTGTCGTAGATATATCACGCGGCTCTCTAAATCAACATCACGTATCTGTATATTTCTTATAGTAGCGGCACGACACCCGTTGTTTAGTAGTAGGTTAATAATGACCCAGTTTCTATACTCTGAAAACTTACAGCGGCGCGTGTTCGGCTTTTTTAATAATATCTCTAATTCGTTGTCGCTATATGTTTCTTTGATAGTTTCTTCGCCTTTGTATGATTTGATATGTAATGTAGTAATATCTTCATCGTTACACCAAGAGAAAAACGCTTTGAGTGTTCGTGTATAGCTTTTGATACTATTGGCGGCGAGGCTCGTGTCACGCATACTTGCAATCATATCCTCAATATTTCTCTTGGTTATTTCTTCTATTGGACTATTTATATCTATGTGTTTAGATATAGCGTTAAAATGTTGTCTGTATGTGGTTATTGTTTTATCACAGATACCTTTTGCTTTGCGCGACATTATAAAACTCTCGAATACATCAGCAAAAATAAGGTTTCTTTTCATTGAAATTTTAGTGTTTTTTAGCACGCTTGATACCTCCAAAAAGTGTAAAAAATCAAGCGTGCTGATACAAAAAGAAAAACCATTGAAATTCCTTAGAACTTCAATGGTTTTCTGTGTTTGGTGACCCATCGGAGATTCGAACTCCGGACACCTTGATTAAAAGTCAAGTGCTCTGCCAACTGAGCTAATGAGTCAAGTGGGGTGGATAATCGGATTCGAACCGATGGTCTCCAGTGCCACAAACTGGCGCTTTAACCAACTAAGCTATACCCACCATATGGCGCGCTGAAAGGGACTCGAACCCCTGACCTACTGCTTAGAAGGCAGTTGCTCTATCCAGCTGAGCTATCAGCGCATAACTTACTGAAGTGGTTAATTTCAGTCAGCCATATTATTATATAAAATAAAATCACATTTGTCAATAGTATATTTAGTCTGTAAATAACAAAGTTTTGACAAAATTATTGTTATTTTTGCCTTTTTATTACTTTTAGTCGAGAAAATTCCTCTCGTTCTTTTTCGTCTAAGGCATCTGTGATAGTTTTGAGCGCGGTTTCGAATTTCGGAATCATAATATTTTTCAGAGCATTTGCACGCTTCTGAGTTTTTTTGATTGAATCCGCAAGTCGATAAACGCTGTTCTCGATTTCAGCAAGCTCAACTGTGAGTCTTTTTACATACATAAACTTCATCTGAGCTTCATCAAGCGATGAGTTAGAAGTAGCAAGACCGTAGTGCAACTCGTTCTTTTCGCTGTTATCGCAGGTGAGGATTGGAATTTCCACACCCATAACGCTTCGGTAACTGAGTTTGATGCTGTCATCAACCGGAATTGAGTTTGATACTTCATCGCAGAAGCCGAGCGTGATATTAGCGTTCTGGAGCGCAAAGTAAGCGTCGGAGAACGCAATATCAATTTTGTTTTGAATAGCATTTGCTCTGTCGATGAGCATCATCATCTCGCGAATGAGTATATTACGCTTGCGGTCAAGCAGCTCAAAGCCGACTTTCGACAGTTGCAACGACTTTTTAGTATTTATCAGGTTGCCTTTGGTAGGTGCAACATTCTGCGCCATAAACTCACCCTTTCATAATGTTATTTTTCAATGTAGTATTTGTCGAGCAGTTTGTCGTCAACTCGGTCGAGCTCCTGACGTGGAAGGGTAGAAAGAAGTCTCCAACCTAAATCCAGACTCTGCTCAATAGTTCTGTTTTCAGTGCTTCCCTGATTAACAAACACGCTTTCGAATTGTCTTCCGAATTCGATGTACTTTTTATCGATAGGGGAAAGCTCTTCTTCACCGATAACAGATGCCAGGCTTCGAGCATCGATAACCTTAGCGTATGAAGCGAAAAGCTGGTTTGCCAGACCTGAGTGGTCCTCTCTTGTATAGCCTTCGCCGATACCGTCTTTCATAAGACGTGAAAGCGATGGTAAGACGTTTACAGGAGGGTAGATACCCTGACTCTGGAGCATTCGATCAAGTACAATCTGACCCTCTGTGATGTAGCCTGTAAGGTCAGGAACAGGATGGGTGATGTCATCGTTAGGCATAGTGAGAATCGGAATCTGAGTAACCGAACCTTTAGAACCTTTTATCATACCTGCTCTTTCATACATAGAAGCGAGGTCGGAGTAAAGATAACCAGGATAACCTTTTCTGCCAGGGATTTCTCCTTTTGATGAGCTGAATTCTCGAAGCGCTTCTGCGTATGAGGTCATATCGGTCATGATAACGAGAATATGCATATCAAGCTCAAAGGCGAGATACTCAGCTATAGTCAGAGCACATTTAGGTGTGAGCATACGCTCGATGATAGGGTCGTTAGAAAGGTTTAAGAGCATAACAACCCTGTTCATAACTCCGCTTTCTTCGAAGCTCTTTTTGAAGTACTGCGCAACGTCATTCTGCACACCCATCGCCGCAAAAACAACACCGAAGTTGTTTTCATCAGCACCGCTGATTTTAGCCTGCTTTACAATCTGAACAGCAAGCTCGTTGTGTTTCATACCTGAGCCTGAGAAGATAGGGAGCTTCTGGCCACGGATGAGGGTCATCAGCGTGTCGATAGAAGAGATACCTGTGTTGATATAGTTTCTCGGATAAATACGCGATACAGGGTTGATAGGAGTACCGTTGATATTCTCTTTTTTGACAGGGAAAATATCGCCAAGCGAGTCGATAGGCTTGCCGGCACCGTTTAAGATTCGACCCATAATCTCAGGGGAAAGAGGCATCTCCATTGGTCTGCCTGTGAGTCTTGTTTTTGTGTTGTTAAGGCTCAGCTGTCTTGAGCCTTCGAAAACCTGAACAACAATACGGTCGCCTTGAATTTCTACAACTCTTCCTTGGCGTTTGCTACCGTCTTCAAGTTCAATTTCAACGATTTCTTCGTAGGAAACACCTTTGACACCGTCGATTACAACAAGTGAGCCGTTAATTTCCTTAACGCCAACATAATCAATAATCATAGCATTTCCTCCTTACATAGTGATAGTAGCGATTTTATCGTCGATTTCTTTGATGTATTCGTCGAACATTTCGAGTTTATCGTTTGGAATGTCATATTTCATCTTTGTGAGTTTATCAAAGATACCAAGCTCAATAACCGATGAAATCGGGATAGCTGAGTTTACTATATGACGAGCTTTTTTGTGGAGATGAAGAATAGTTTTCATCATCAGCTTCTGTTTCTCTAAAGAAACGAAGGTGTCCTCTTTGTGGAAAGCGTTCTGCTGTAGGAAGCCAACACGAATGACTCTTGCTGTTTCAATAACGAGCTTCTGGTCATCAGGGAGAACGTCAGCGCCGATGAGCTTGACGATTTCCATAAGTCTGCTTTCTTCAGCGAGAAGTGAAGCGATTTCCTTTCTGTATTCGATGAAGTCAGAACCAAGGTTTTCGTCAAACCAAGGGTCGAGGTCTGTGAAGTATTCGCTGTAGCTGTCCATCCAGTTGATAGCAGGATAGTGTCTTGCATAAGCAAGGCTTTTGTCAAGAGCCCAGAAACAGCGTGTGAATCGCTTTGTGTTCTGAGTTACAGGTTCCGAGAAGTCAGAGCCCTGAGGAGAAACCGCACCGATAATAGTGACAGAACCTTCGCTGCCACAAAGTACATTCGCTCTGCAACCACGCTCATAGAACTCGGACAAACGCGATGGAAGATAAGCAGGGAAGCCTTCTTCAGCAGGCATTTCTTCGAGACGACCTGAGATTTCTCTGAGCGCTTCAGCCCAACGTGAAGTTGAGTCAGCCATAATAGCAACGTTGTATCCCATATCGCGATAGTACTCAGCGAGAGTGATACCGGTATAGATAGAAGCTTCTCGTGCCGCAACAGGCATATTTGAAGTGTTAGCAATAAGTGTAGTACGATATGTCATAGGGCAATCGTGTTTTGGGTCGATAAGTTCAGAAAATTCAGAAAGAACCTGACTCATCTCGTTACCACGCTCTCCGCAACCAACGTACACGATAATATCAGCGTCACACCACTTAGCAAGCTGGTGCTGTGTCATAGTTTTGCCTGTGCCGAAACCGCCCGGAATAGCCGCTGTACCGCCCTTAGAAACAGGGAAGAGAGTGTCGATAACTCGCTGACCTGTGATAAGCGGAACGCATGGAGAAAGTCTTTCTTTTACAGGACGTGGGGTACGGATAGGCCATTTCTGACACAAGCTAAGCTCGTGCTCATTACCCTTATTGTCCTTGATTTTAACAACAGTATCAAAAAGCTTGTACTGTCCGTTTTCTGCAACATAAGTAACTTCGCCTGAAAGTGTAGGCGGAACCATACATTTGTGTGTGATGATTTCTGTTTCAGGTAAAGTGGCGTAAATTTCACCACCAAAGAGGTAGTCACCGACTTTAGCAGTAACGGTAACATCCCACAGTTTCTCGGTATCTAAAGCAGAAACCTGCGAACCGCGGCTGATGAAAGCACCCTCGGTTTTTTCAATTTCAGAAAGAGGGCGTTCAATACCGTCAAAGATATTGTTAAGTATACCAGGGCCGAGCAGTACATTCATCGGTGCACCCGTGCCGATGACAGGGTCACCTTTTTTGAGTCCTGTTGTGTCCTCGTAAACCTGAACAGTTGTAAATTCGCTGTTGATACCGATAATTTCGCCGACCAGCTTTTGCTCTGAGACATAAACCATTTCCATCATTGAGAAATCGGTGGCACCCTTGATAGTTACAACAGGGCCGTTAATACCATAAATGCAGTTGTTATTCATAGTTACACCACCTTAAGTCCCGAGTTTTCGCAAAACCACTGATGTTTCAAGCTTAGTTTTGAGTCAAGAGTGTCGTCAGCGAGGATGTTAAGTGTCTCACAGTAGCCTTTTATGCCACCTATAGCGATAGAGTTATCAAACTGAATATCACAGTTAGTTATAACATCTCTGACTATTTCGGCTTTGTCAGCATCTTTTTCGTTTAAGTAAATAACACAAGCGTTGTTCTCAAACACGCCCGCGATTTCATTTGCACTTTTTCTGATATAGGATTTGTATTCCTCGGTTGTTGTGAACTCTTTTAGCTTATCTTGAGCTTTTTCGAAAACGTCTTTTACAATCTCATTACGTTTTTTGAACAGCTCGTTGCGACTTTCCTGTTCTTTATTTGAAAATTCGCTGATAATAGAAGCTTTTTTGAAACTGATTTCTTTTTGAATCAGGTTGTATGCATCTTTGAGACCTTCCTGAGTAGCCTTTTCGATTTCCTGTTTTTTGAACTCTTCGGCTTCTCTCAGAATTTCAGCGCTCTGTTGTTGAGCATATTTATTGATAGCTCTTAAAAAACTGCTTGTTTTACTATTTTGATTCATATATATGCCTTCTTGTAAGTTAAGTTAAATCTTGACTCCGATAGCGTCCTGAACATACTTTGTGATGCTGTCCTTGGTTCGACCGTTACCGTGTCTGTCAGGAATTTCAATGATAAGCGGTTTTTTTGTGTGAAGCTTGATGTCGTATATCTTGTCGTGACATTCTTTCATCAGCGTTTCTGTCATAAGTATAACCGCAACATCATCCATTTTCAGTGCATCGTCAAGCGCTTTTTCGATGTGGTGCTTTTTGTGAACAACAACACCGTCAACGCCTGCGAGCCTCATTCCCATTAGTGTATCAACGTTATCGCTGATAAGATACATTTTCATATTTATCGTCCTTTAGTAAGTAAAATGAATACAAAATTAAAGGCTTGAAATAATCATAATAGAGATAAGCATACCGTAAAGCGCACAACCCTCACCAAGAGCAACGAAGATGATAGACTTACCGAAGTTCTTAGGGTCTTCACTAGTTGCGCCGATAGCAGCAGGAGCAGAACCGCCAACAGCGATACCACCACCGATACATGAAAGACCTGTAGCGATACCTGCAGCGATGTAGCCTAAGCCTGTAGCGCTTGAAGAAGCAGCCTGAGCAGCAGCGCTAGCATCAGCAGCGTGAGCAACGATAGGGCATACCATACAGAAAGCGAATACTGCGCAGAATGAGAAAATCTGTGTCAGAACAGTTGTCTTAGCACTTTTGCCTTTTTCAAACGCTTTGATAGCAACAAGTACAGAAATAACTAAAAACGCAGCAGGAATAAATAAAAGTAAATAATCTAACATAACAAAATCCTCCAAAATTATAAAGTTAATCTTTTTCTATTCTGACAGGCTTGTACGGTCTGCCATCACCCATATAAAAACGGGAGAACATTTCATAATATTCAAGTCTGAGCACCTGAATACCAACGAGTAACGCCTCAAGCGCTGCAACGAGCAGGTTGCCGACGATTACAGTAACGACATATCCTGTGTCACCGAACATAGAAGCAAGTACAAACACAACCTGCATCATACCTGCGTGAACAAGTACGAATGCGCCAACTCGAAGAAAGCTCATTGTGTTTGTAACATATGAGAGACAAACTTCAAAAAGTTCGAAGAAGTTGTCCACAAAGAACGCGCCGAAATTTTCAGGGAACCAGTGCTTTTTACCTTCTACAAGTTCAGAAAGCGGTTCACGCAAGAATACTAAAATCAGCGGAATAACAATAAGGAAAATGATATAAGGAACGGTCATAATCTTTATGCCGAGCACCATTGAGCACACAAGTCCCACAACAAGGGATGCATAGAAAGTCAGACCGCATATGCCGTTGACACCGAAGATGGTATTGCCGATATCTTTTCTCTTGAATGATGAGTAGATGTTAAGTCCCATAGCGACTACAACGAGCACCATACCTATTCCTACGGCAGAGTATATGATGGTCATTGTCCAATGTGACTCCATAACTTCAATCGGTTTTTCGTGAAGTCCGAAGAGTTTCTGGTACATCGGGTCGAGCAGGTGCTCAAAGCCGAACACAGAACCGAAGACAAAACCGAATAAGGTTGAAGATATAGCACAAGGAATGAGAAGTCTGCCGAGCTCCATACCCTTGAGCTTGTACATAATAATAGCCGCGATGAGCAGAACTATTCCGTGACCAACATCGCCAAACATAATGCCAAACAGCAAAGAGTAGGTGAAAGCTAAGAATGAAGACGGGTCAATCTCGCCGTAGTTCGGAGTACCGTACATTTCAGTGTAAAACTCAAACGGTTTTGCGAAGAAGTTGTTTTTGTATTTGACAGGTGGCTTGTGTTTGATTTCGTCTTTAGCGTCACTTATATTGACTTCAATGCTCTCGATTTTTTCGAGCTGTTGCACGATGTCTTTTTCGTTTTCGCTTGGAACCCAACCTGCAAGGATGAAGTTGTTGTGGTATCTGTAAGCAAGTGAACGAATGGAAGAAAAAGCGCTATACTCACAAAGCTTTGAGTAAATCTTGAGCATATTGTCCTTGTTTTGTTCCAAGTATGCCTTGGATTTTTCTTCAAGGTGTGTGATTTTAGCTTTAAGCTCCTTGATGAGTTCTTTTTGCTCGTTTACAAATCCCGTTGGTGTACCTCTGAACGGTTCAATGTCAATGTGCTCAAAGTAAAGCGCCGAGAAAATACTGTCGATTTCATCCGCCTGATCGATTGGCGCTGTGTAAACACCCCAGTAGTATTTATCATCGCTTGAAATAGGGAAGAAGGAAACGAAATCGTTGTCTTCAAACGCCTGAAGCTTTTTGTAACTTTCTTTCGGGAGTCTGCCGAAGTCAGATGCAATAAACTCGCACGCTTCGATTTTCTCAATTTCAAGATTCAGCCCGATGAAGTGAGAGCTGCTCTCGATGTTTCTTTCGCACTCTTTGATTTTTAAAAGTGCATCTTCTTTTTCTTTTAGCGTAGCACCAAGCTCGTTTTCAATGTTATCGACGAACTTAGCCATATCGCTGTGTGAAGTTGAGACGTCAGCTGTGTCTACAATCATAGGCTCGATGTCCGCCTGAGCGAAAATAGCTTTGAGTTTCGAAAGTGTGCCTGATGATTCGTTTTTGCTTGAGAACAGAATGAATTTATCAGTCTCGGAGAAAAACTCGGTAGCATCATCAGGATGAAAAAATCCACAGTGTCCGAGCGTTGATACAACCTCATCAATGTAGTCGTTCATACCGATAACAGTTATCAGTTTCATTTTGGATAATGCCAAAAACATCACCTCTTAAGTTTTTATTAGTAAGGCTTTGCGCTATTAGTTTTCAAAAATGATGAGCGATTCGATTCGCTCTTTTGAACAGTTATATCTCACACCCTCGATGATAGTGATGATATTCTTCAGTTCGATTTCACAGATGTATACATAGGAGAGGAGGACAACAGCAGGGTCAGATGAATAGTACAGCATTCTTTTGCAGGTGTGATATCTGCTTGTGAAAGAAAGCTGTTCCTCTTTGTCAATGCTCATCTTTTTGATGCGTTTGCCGACTGAGGTTTTGCCCATAAGCTCAAACACTTCGTCAACATCGTTTGCTTTGCACATCTCTTGGAGAGTGCTTTTTTTGATTGTGCCGAAAGGAAGCAGATGGGACATCATAGTCTCGTCGTCCATACTGTAGTATTTCTTGAGTCTCAGTATTCTTGAGATGTTACAAAAGTCGTTGATATAATCGCAGAGCTTTTGAAGATTCTCTTTCTCTTTTTTTGATTTTCTTTTTGATATAGCATTATATAATTCTTTGTAAGAATAAATATTCAAGGCGTCTTCAGCACCTGCAACATCAATGACTCCGTTTTTGTCAGGTTTGAAGTCTTTGAGGATTTTCTGATAGTCGCTATTCTTAAGCGTGTCAATAAATGAGTCGAAATCTCTGCAGTTTGACAGCTTGTACAAATCAATCTCGGTGTGTTTATCGAAGTAAGAGGGAAGAGCGAAGATGTACTCTTCAACCTTTTGGCTAGAAAGCAAAAGCAAGAAGTGCATAAGCTGTTCGATTTCATACTTTCTGATGATGAACTCCGAGAAAGGTGAGCCTTCGCTCATTTCATATCTGCACAAAGAGTCAAAGTCATAAAAATTATATTTCTTCAAAAGCGACTCAAGTTGACCGCGGTGAACTTCATTTTCATTGATTTTACCGAGCACTTCACCATATTTGGTGTGAGCTTTCAGGTAGCTGACGACAGAAGCGACACTGTTTGATTTGATAAGAGCTTTATAGTCTTTTGATGTGAGACGTTTGCCGTATTTGCTTCTGGCTTTAGTGATGACAGCACTTGATGAGTTGATGAGCACGAAGTCCACCTCCTTTACATATTAATTGAAAATTAATCGTTGATAACGCTGTGAACAATTTCGTCAACCCATTTATCACAGTTTTCCTGATAGAGTTTGTCAAGCTCTTGTGACAAATTTTTGTGTCTTAACTCAGTTTGTTCCCAAGCTTTCTGAGCGTTTGCTTTGTCAACAGCGAGGTTTTTCTCAACTCGCTCTTTCGCACGCTCGATATAGTTATCGTGAATTTTCTGTTTGGTTTCGATGATTTCTTTTTCTGCAGCAGCTTTTTCAAGCTTAGCTTTTTCTTTAACAAGACGGGCTTGCTCATCCATTTCGATGATTTTTTTGAGCATATCCTGCACGAAAATCGCCTCCAAATATCTGAACTTAGTTTTTGAGTGCCTGAAGTGGAGCCGGAATACGACCGCCACGGTGGATGAATTTTGTAGGGTCGCCAAAACGTACAGGCATAACAGGACCGTAACCGAGAAGTCCGCCGAAGTTAAGCTCATCACCAGCCTTCATGCCGATAGCAGGGATGATACGAACAGCGGTGGTCTTTGTGTTAACCATACCGATAGCAGCTTCGTCAGCGATGATAGCTGAAATAGTCTCAGGTGTGATGTCACCAGGAACCACAATCATATCAAGACCAACTGAGCATACAGCTGTCATAGCTTCAAGCTTAGTGATATCGAGTGCGCCTGTCTGAGCCGCATGAATCATACCTGCGTCTTCGCTGACAGGAATGAAAGCGCCACTAAGTCCGCCAACGTGTGATGAAGCCATAACGCCGCCTTTCTTAACAGCATCATTAAGAAGAGCTAAAGCAGCAGTAGTACCGTGACAACCGCAAACCTCAAGACCCATTTCTTCTAAGATGTATGCTACCGAGTCACCAACAGCAGGAGTAGGAGCGAGGGAGAGGTCAACAATACCGAATGGAACTGAGAGTCTCTTTGATGCCTGCTGAGCTACAAGCTGACCCATTCTTGTGATTTTGAAAGCAGTTTTCTTGACAAGGTCAGCGACACCTGTGATATCACAGTCCTGAGCTTTAGCTAAAGCAGCTCTTACAACACCAGGACCTGATACACCGACATTGATGACACAGTCAGCTTCGCCAACACCGTGGAAAGCACCTGCCATGAATGGGTTATCCTGAACAGCGTTACAGAATACAACGAGCTTTGCCGCACCGATACACTGTCTGTCAGCAGTAAGCTCTGCGCTGTCTTTGACGATTTTACCCATCATCTTGACAGCATCCATATTGATACCAGCTTTTGTAGAGCCGATGTTAACTGAGGAACAAACCTTGTTTGTGATTGAAAGTGCCTCAGGAATACTTTCGATGAGTGCATAGTCACCCGAAGCAAAGCCTTTTTCT
This sequence comes from Ruminococcus sp., assembly GCA_045124035.1. Lineage (GTDB taxonomy): Bacteria > Bacillota > Clostridia > Oscillospirales > Acutalibacteraceae > Ruminococcoides. The sequence continues at coordinate 15,423 of JBGVLC010000019.1, forward strand.
ACAAGAGCAGAGTAACCGCCGATGAAGTCAACTCCGAGTTCGTGTGCTGCTTTGTCCAGAGTTTTCGCAAATTTTGTGATTTTAGAAGTCTGGCAAGCTGAAGCAAGCATAGCGATAGGGGTGACAGAAATTCTCTTATTGATAATCGGGATACCATATTCCTTTGAGATATCCTCGGCAGTTTTAACGAGGTCTTTCGCATAGCGACAGATTTTGTCATAAACCTTGTCGCAAGCCTTATCAATATCAGAGTCGATACAGTCAAGCAGCGAAATGCCCATTGTAACAGTACGAACATCAAGATGCTCGTTGTCTATCATATTTATGGTTTCAAGTATGTCTTTTGTCTCAATCATAGTTAGTCTCCGAAATCAGATTTTATGCATGCTGTTGAAGATATCTTCGTGCATAACGTGAACCTTCATACCCATATCATTTGTAACTTTATCAAGCTTATTTGTGAGCTCGTCAACAGAAACTTTTGAGTTGCTCATATCAGCGAGCATAATCATAGCAAAAAGGTCCTGCATAACACTCTGGGTAACCTCAATGATGTTGACGTCTTCCTCAGCGCAAGCAGCAGAAACTTTAGCAAGAATACCAACGGTGTCCTTACCAAGTACAGTGATAACAGCTTTCATAATAAATTCCTCCTAAACATATACATGTGATAATTATACTCCTCTGGTATTCAAAAGTAAAGTTAAGATTGCACAAACTAATATCCATAATTTTTCTATTTTTAGACAATTTTTAAACAAATAAATAAGCGCTCCGAAATTTCGGAACGCTTGTTTCTGATATAGAATTATAATGCTAAAATCAAAGAATTTCAGCAAGCTCTTTGATGTATTCTCTGAGCCCTTCTTTGACTTCGTCGTGCTTGAGACCCTCGTCAATGGAAGCCTTGAGAATTCCGAGCTTGTTTCCCATATCGTAGCGGTTGCCAGAGTATTCAACAGCGGTCATACCGACTGTGGTTGCAAGCTCTCTCATAGCATCGGTGAGCTGTATTTCACCGCCTGCACCAGGCGCTGTGTGTTCAAGAATATCGAAAATCTCAGGAGGGAGGATGCATCTGCCCTGAACTGAGTACAGCGACATAACTTCCTCGTCAGTCTTCGGCTTCTCAATCATATCTGTGCATTTGAAAACGTTGTCGTGAATATTTTCAACCTTGAGCGAGCTGTATTTATAGATGTCTTTTGCATCAACTTTCTTGATACCGAGAACACCCTTGCCGTGCTCGCCGTAAGCTTCGATAAGTTCCTTTGTAGCAGGTGTATCGCCAATGATAACATCATCGCCATACATAACAACGAACGGTTCATCTCCTACGAAAGTCTTAGCGCGTGACACCGCGTGACCCAAGCCTTTTGTTTCAATCTGGCGGATGTAAGAAATGTTAGCAAGATTATGTATATTTTCGATGCTTTTTAACAATTCGGTTTTGTTACCTTTTCTCAATGCGTCCTCGAGAAGAGGTGTGCGGTCGAAATGGTCCTCAATGATACCTTTGCCACGGTTAGTGATGATAAGAATATCTGTGATACCTGAGTTCACAGCTTCTTCAACGATATACTGAATGGATGGTTTGTCAACTATCGGGAGCATCTCTTTTGGCATAGCTTTTGTAGCTGGTAAAACTCGTGTGCCAAGTCCTGCCGCAGGGATGACAGCTTTAGTTATTTTCATAATATCCTCCGAAAATTAATAAAAGAATACAGGGAGATATGAAACGATGATGTAGGTCAGCCACAGAGAAATCGCAAGAGGTAAGTTTACTCCGCCTTTTTTCTGCAAAAGCTCATCGAGTTGTTTCTTATCGTCAGTTTCTTTTTTTGCTTTGTTAATTTGTTTTTTGCAGTGAGCAAAATACATTCTGTTGGCGCAAGCGCCTATGACAACGCTCATAATCAGCATTAAAGCAGAAATAGCGTAGTACAAAAGGAGCATAGATAAGTCCTTGCTTTGGAGTTGTGACATATGAAGCATAGCCGCATTTGTGTCATAACTGTACAGCGCCTCAAAGAATTTGCTGAAAGCTGAGCTTGTTGTGATGTAGTAGCTAAGGTAGATATCGAGAATCACCATCGCCGCTTGAATAGCAGTGATAAAAGCGCCGATCTTGTACATCTTTCTGAACAGGAGATATCCTCCCGAGAAGAACATAGCGCAGAAGTTGAATCTTGATTTTGAAAAGTTCTTGATGTTGTTGAAAACTGTGATGAAATACGGTGTGCTTTGTTTGACAAATTTCGCCATTTCACCGACAGTAACATCATCGCCTAAATCAGCATGAGGGCTGACACCAGCAAGCGGGTCGAACATAATCATATTCGGCATCGGGCTGTTTGCGTTTGGGTTTTGGTTTGGAAAAGGTTGGGTGAATGGAGAACCTCCCATATTCGGCATACCTTGTCCGGCTTTGTTTTCCTGTAGCGGACTTCCGCATTTTGAGCAGAAAAACGCATTATTCGGATTCTTCGTTTTGCATCTTGGACACTCAATCAGCGAGTCGTCATTTTCGCCCTGTGTTCCTTTTATATCTTCCTGATAGTCATAACCTTCGGCGTGTTTGTCGAAATTCACGCATTTTGAAAGAGAATTGTAACATTCTCGGTGCATTGGTGTACCACAATCAGGACAAACAACAATATCATCGTGTGCGTGAAAATACTTGTCACACACAGGACATTTGTTACCTATATAGTCCATATACTACTCCTATTCTGATTTTCATACATATTATATCAAATGTTTATAGAAACTGCAACATATTTATTATATACTAACTTTACATTTGTTAAACTTTAGGTTATAATTAGTATGAAATAATAGGCAAAGAGGTATTTGTATATGTTACAATTTGAAGAATTAAGACTTTCTCTTGAGGCTCTTCGTCCTGAAATTGATGACCTTGAGTCGGCTTTGGGTCTTTCTGCTATGAGAAGCGAAATCGAACAGCTCGAGAATCGTGCGGCAGAACCAGGCTTTTGGGATGATATGGATAACTCACAGAAAATTCTCCAGCGTACAAGCAACCTGAAAGCAAAGGTTGAAAAGTTCGAGAAACTCGACATGCGCTATGAGGATACCTTGGCTTTGATTGAGCTTGGAAATGAGGAAGAGGACCTTTCTCTTTTAGAAGAAGCGTTAGCTGAATTTGAGGCTATCAAGGCTGAGCTTGAGCGTCAGCGACTTTCCACCTTACTCACAGGTGAGTATGACCAGAATAACGCTATTTTGACATTCCACGCAGGTTCAGGCGGTACTGAAGCTCAGGACTGGGCACAGATGCTTTATCGTATGTATTCCCGTTGGGCTGCTGCTCACGGCTTCAATGTCAAAGAAATCGACTACCTCGACGGTGACGAAGCAGGTCTCAAGAGCGCTGTGCTTCTCATCGAGGGCGAGAACGCTTATGGCTATCTTAAGAGTGAAGCTGGCGTTCATCGACTCGTTCGAGTATCTCCATTTGACTCAGCAGGCAGACGTCACACAAGTTTCAGTTCACTTGAAGTTATGCCTGAAATAGACGACAATATCAAGGTTGAAATCCCACCTGAGGAAATCAAAATGGACGTTTATCGTGCATCAGGTGCAGGTGGCCAGAAGGTCAACAAAACTTCATCTGCTGTCCGTCTTACTCATATTCCTACAGGTATCGTTGTTGCATCACAGGTTGAGCGTTCACAGTACCAGAACCGTGATGTCGCTATGAAAATGCTCATTTCAAAGCTCGTTGAAATCAAAGAGCGTGAGCACCTTGAGAAGATTGAGGACATCAAGGGTGTGCAGAAAGAAATCACTTGGGGTTCCCAGATTCGTTCTTATGTCTTTATGCCATATACTCTTGTAAAAGACCACAGAACATCATTCGAGACAGGTAACATCAACGCTGTGATGGATGGCGAGCTCGACGGCTTTATCAATGCTTATCTCAAGAGCCTGAGTCTTGGTGAGCTCGAAGGCTAAAAGATTATCCCTAAAGGAGGTAACTGATTACTATGAAATATTTAGTTATGTTATGCGACGGTATGGCGGATTTACCGTTTGCTTCACTTGATGATAAAACACCTATGCAAAAGGCTAATAAGCCTTGTATGGATGCACTCGCTCAAAAAGGCGAGGTGGGTTTGGTTAAAACAGTTCAGGATGGTATGAAACCGGGCAGCGATGTTGCAAACCTCGCAGTACTCGGCTATGATGCCAAGAAGTACTACTCAGGTCGTTCACCGCTTGAGGCGGCTAGCATCGGTATTGATTTGAAGCCTACTGATGTAACTTTCAGATGCAACCTCGTTACTTTGTCTGACGAGCCTGAATATTCTGACAAAACTATGGTTGACTACTGCGCTGATGATATTTCATCCGCTGAAGCTAAGATTCTCGTTGAATATGTTCAGGAGAAACTCGGCAACGAAACCTTTTCATATTATCCTGGAGTATCATACAGACATTGTTTGGTTTGGGATAACGGTATTGTTGAGGGTCACAACCTGACTCCTCCTCACGACATTACCGACCGCCCAATTAAGGAGTACATCCCACAGGGCGAGAATGTATCTGAACTTTACGATATGATGAAGAAGAGTTATGATTTGCTCAAGGACCATCCGGTAAACCTCGAACGCATTAAGCGTGGCAAGCGTCCTGCTAACTCAATCTGGCTTTGGGGTGAAGGAACCAAGCCTGCTCTTGACAGTTTTATGGATAAATTCAATAAAAAAGGCAGTATGATTTCTGCTGTTGACTTGCTCAAAGGTATCGCTATCTGTGCAGATATGAACTCTGTTAATGTTGATGGCGCTACAGGCTATATCGATACAAACTTCGAGGGTAAGTGCAAGGCTGCTATCGAAGAGTTCAAAAACGGACAGGACTTTGTATACATCCATGTTGAAGCTCCTGACGAGTGCGGACACAGGGGAGAAGCAGAAAACAAAGTGAGAGCTATCGAGCTTATCGATGAGAAAATCCTCGCTCCTGTAGTGGATTTCCTTCGTACATATGATGACTTTGCGGTTCTTGTTTGTCCTGACCATCCAACTCCGCTTTGTATCAAAACTCATTCAAGCGACCCTGTTCCATATCTTATTTATTCAAGCAGAAACGAGATAGATGGTGTTGATGTTTTTACTGAAGAAACAGCTAAATCAACCGGTAATTACATCGCTGAGGGTTACTCAATGATGGAGTATTTCTTATCAAAATAATTCTTACATAGAAAAAACGCTTGCGGTCTGATGCACAGGTCCGTAAAAAACGGACAATAGAAAAAAGCCACCCCCTATGGTAGAATTAAAGAAACTACCATAGGGGGTTTTTGTATGCCAAGAGAATATAAACATATAAAACAATTCGAACAAGAAATATTAGACTTAAAAGAACATGGATGTTCTAATAGAGAAATAGGCGAAAAATTAGGATACACCCAAAAACAAGTACACGATTGCATAACAAGATACAATAGAAACAAAAAGAAACTTGAGTCGGGAGTAACTATCAAACCCAAAGGCAGACCAAGAAAAGATGGAACTAATCTGCCACCATCAATACAACAATTAAGTAAGTTATCTCAGATGCAATATGAGCTTGCGAGTAAAGACAGATATATAAAACGATTAAAAATGGAAAACGAGTTGATGAGGGATTTTCTCTCGCTCACAGAAAGGAAGTGAGAACAAGTGTGAAGTTCAGAGTAATATATAGGCATAGAGATAAGTATTCAATTAGTGAAATGTTAGGTTCTTTAATGTCAGCAGAAGCGGTTACTATGACTTTGTTGCGAGAATGGATGTGCCTGACAGAGATTTACCATTAGCAAGACAAATAGAGAAATGCCAGAAAGAATGTGGCAAAACTTATGGATACCGCAGAGTTCATTTGTGGCTTGAAAGAAAGAAAATATACTTGAATCCTAAGACAGTTCTCAGAGTTATGAACAAATACAATCTATTGTCCGTAGTTAGACGTAAGAAATATAGAAACTACAGCAACTGCATACATCGTTATCCTAATTTACTGAATAGAGAATTCAATGCAGACAAGCCAAACCAAAAGTGGGTTACAGACATTTCGTACATACACACAAACCAAGGGGTGTTGTATCTTTCGATTATCAGAGACTTGTATGACAACAGCATTGTAGCTCACAAAACAAGCAAAACACAGAATGTACAACTTGTTCTGAATACAATCAAAGCAGCTAAGAAAAAGGAAAAGGTCACTGCAGAGGTGCAACTCCACAGCGACCAAGGGTTTCAGTATACTTCTCACGCGTACTTTAACCTAACTAAATCATACGGCATTACACCATCGATGTCAAGACGTGGCAATCCGTATGACAATGCCTTAGCTGAAAATTTCTTTTCAATTCTCAAAACAGAATGTATTTACAGAACAAAGCTCAAAACCTACGAGGAGGCTCGTCAACTCATAGATGAATACATCTACTTTTACAACAATCAGAGAATTCAACTAAAAACAAAACTGACACCGTTCGAAAAGCGATGTCAG
>JBGVLC010000020.1:0-96108 GCA_045124035.1 Ruminococcus sp.
AGATGAACAGCACATATACAAATTCAATCACATTCAAGGGAATTGACTACAAGAACTGCACATTTGCACTTTCAGTTAAAGATGCCGACCTCACAGGTCGTCTTATCACACCTCCTCTTGGATTTGCTTATAAGTAAAGAATAAACGTATAGCGGTGAAGCATATGCTTCACCGCTATTTTTATGACAGATTTTTAACTTGACCTAGCTTTAATTCTAATTTACAATAATAAAAGAAATTATATGTGGGAGAGTTAGTATGAAAGTTGGAATTTTAACGTTTCACAGAGTTGCAAATTTCGGAACAGCATTGCAGGCTTTTGCAACACAAAAGGGTATCAATAAACTAAATGTGGAATGTGATATCATCGATTATCGCCCTGAATATCTTGAGCGCACACTGAGAGTTCGCAATCTCAAAAACGCAAAGTCACCAAAAGAACTAGCGTCAATTTGTGTCAACGCTTTGCTTTATCCTTCAATGTCGAAACGCAAGGTTGAAAGTTTCAAGCGTTTCTTTGAGCTTATGAATATGTCAGAAGAAATAACTTACACACATGATGGAGTTGAAGAAATCGCCTCGAAGTATGATGTTGTGCTTTCAGGCTCCGACCAGTTATTTAATCATAATGTTACTGCTGATGATTTGACTTATTTTCTGCCGTTTTCTCATAAGCGTAAGATTACCTTTGCGAGCAGTTTCGGTGAGCGAAAACTGTCTGCTGAGAGAATAGGGGAGATAGCACCGTATTTCTCACAGTTTGATTACCTAGCCTTCAGAGAAGAAACAGCGCAGGATATTTTGTCTGAGATTAAGAAAGTGAATCCAAAATCAAAATCAGCGACGAATGTCCTTGATCCTACATTTTTGCTTACCAAGGATGAGTGGAACGAATATGCAAACACTACTCTCAAACTACCAAATAACGGATATATCTTAACATACTATATGATAGAAACTCCGCTTTTGCGTTCAATCACAAAGGCTCTGCAAGCTAAAACAGGACTTAAGGTTGTTAATATCAAACCATCTAAAAAACAGGTTATTATGAGGGAAGGTAAAAACCTCGCTTTTGCAGGTCCCGCTGAGTTTTTAGCTTGCTACAAAAACGCTTCGTATGTTGTGACTAATTCATTCCACGGCACAGCATTTGCGATAAATTACGGAATACCGTTTTTCACATCAACATTGCCTGTGTCTATGGGTGGCGAAGTGAACTCGCGACTTACTGATATTTGCAAGTTGTTTGATATCTCGCATCGTTTTATTGATTCGCAAGAGATGCTCGATAAAACTGATTTGGTTAAACCTTTTGAAAAAGAAACAGGGAAGATTATCGAAAACCTACGCGAACATTCTTTTGAATACCTGAAAGAAGCGATAGGAATATAACAGAAAAATAGCGGGCGGTCTAGTTTGACCGCCCGCTTGCTGTTTATTCATATATGATTACTTCATTGTAGACATCGTATTGGGTTTCTGCTCTTTCGACGATTTTGTCAAAGATATCGTTATATTTTTCAGGAACAATGTAGCTTGTGTATTCTTCTGTTACATAAGAATAGTGCTCGATAGAATAGTCGCCAAGCTCACTTCTGTAAATATCATAAGATACTTCGCCGAACATTTTATCTTCGGTGATTTTGTCGAGTGAAAGCATATACATCTCATGATAAGGTTCATTGCTTGACTGTTTTGGCTCAACAGTTTTTACAACCTTGTTAATAGCATCACACTCATCATCACTTAAATAATAGTAGTGATAAGTATCGCTGGCTGTTTTTTCATCATAAGTAAAGTAGCTGTAGCCGTAGCCTGTGTATTCAATTCCCTCTGCAATCTTTTTGCTGACTTCATCATAGATGTCTTCTTTGCAGTATGTTACGACTTCGCCATCCATAGATTCAGATACGGTGATTATAGGGCTAAAGAGGAAGGTTGAATCTTTATACTCAGCTTTGTAGTTGTATGGCAGTGAGCCGACAACAAAATTACCATCATCACTGATTTCGAAGGTGTTGCTGTAATTTGTTGACAAAAGTACAGGAACATCAGGATCAGTAATGTAAACAATATCTTCGTGCTGACTGCTGTACATCGGGTTCAAATTTTCTGCATCTTCAAGCAGTTTGTATGTTTCGCCATTCAAGATAAACGAAGTAGTGTCACCCTCAGTAACCCAATGGCCGTGAGATTGTTTCATTGTATCGAGCTCGTCACAACCTGTGAGGCATAGACACATCATAGCAAGTGCAAGCAAAAGTATCAAAAACTTTCTATTCTTTTTCATATCTATACCCCTTTCTTATTCAATGTTGAGTTTCTTAGTGATTGTATTCTTGGTGATAGTAAACGCTAAGAGACCTAAAAGTGAATCAATAACAACAGCGATAGCAAATGCCAGGTGCAAAGGCAGAGTTGGATGAGCACTTATGTATGCTGCAATTTTCTCCATGTTTATGTTGTAGCTCATAGTAGAGATAACGATAACCATAATTGTGCTGATAAACTGTACAATCATATAGTATGCGAAGAATATTCCAACAGATGTAGCTACTCGATTTTTCTTTGCACGCTGACCAAGAGCGATACAAGCAAAGTAAATGAGGTAAGCTGAGCAGACTGAAACAAAAGCGCAAACAACAAATTCTAAAATAACGAGTATTGTCTGAGCGCCTATTGTTTCATACATATTTTTTATGAAAAACATCTCAGCTTTGAAAAGCTCAACGCATACGTCACCAAAAGTGATAACGCAAACGGACAATGCGATCATCAAAAAACTTGAAAACTGCATAAGTACAGCTACGACGGTTTTCACGAAAATGTGCTGTGTTGCGCTAACAGGAAGAGTAAGCGTGAGATAACCCTCTGTTGAGAACATATTTGTATAAAATCTTTTGATACCGAAAACAAGTGTAAGTAATGTGCAGACTATACATCCGATAGCAAAAACTATAACGGTTGAAACAAAAAAGATGTTATATGCGTCTGAGTTGTTGTCAAAAAGCTGAACGAATCTTCCTAAAAGTGCTATACCGATAAGAACAAGATGCATCGGTATAACTGTACGCAGATAAGCGTTACATTCATGTTTGAACAGTTTCTTTACCATCTGAATACCTCCCTGAAAAGTTCATCAACACTCTTTTGGTGTTCCTCTCTGATTTCGTCAATAGATTTATGGAGAAGAATATCACCCTGCTGAATGAAGATAGCCTCGTCAAGAATCTGCTCAATATCAGAGATAAGATGAGTAGAAATAAGAACAGTAGCCTCAGGGTTATAGTTGTTGATGATGGTTGAAATAACATAGTCGCGTGCTGCTGGGTCAACACCCGCAATAGGCTCGTCAAGTACATAAAGTTTTGCGTTTCTGCTCATAACAAGTATGAGACAAACTTTCTCTTTGTTACCCTTAGAAAGTGTTTTGAGTTTCATATCAGGGGAGATAGAAAGTCTCTTGAGCATTTCGTATGCAAGGTCTTCTCTGAAATCTTCGTAAAAGTCTTTGAAATAGTTTACGATTTGTCTGACTGTCATCCATGAGTTGAGATAAGAGTTGTCAGGAAGATAAGCAACTTCCTTTTTAGTTTCAACTCCAGGGGCTTTGTCGTTGATGAGAACTTTGCCCTCTGTTGGGGTAAGCAGACCATTGATAAGTTTGATAAGTGTTGTTTTGCCTGAACCGTTAGGACCGAGAAGACCGACGATTTTTCCGCTTTCGAGTGTCAGGTTGATTGATTTAAGTGCGGTTGTGTCGGAATATTTTTTAGTGAGATTTTCACATCTTAAAATTTCACTCATTGTCCCACTCCTTTACATAATTTTTGATTTCTTCATTACTCATTCCAAGTGCGTGTAGGGCGCTAAAGTAAGCGTCAGTTTTTTCATATACCAGATTATCGAGTGTATCTTTTGCGTTTGTTGTGTCTTCACAAACAAACCAACCTGAGCCGCGTACTGAGTATAGTATTCCATCTTGCTCAAGTTTCTCGAATGCTTTCTGCACTGTGTTCGGGTTAACTCCTGCACTCAGTGCTGTTTCACGCACAGAGAACATTTTGTCGCCCGGCTTGAATTCGCCAAGGGCTATCTGCAAGCATACCTGTTCGCAGATTTGCGGACATAAAGGTTTTACTTTGTCCAGCGTCCACTTCATAAAACCACCTCCGTAAAAAGTAAGTGTACTAGTTCACTAGTACGATAATACAGTTTATTTTCTGATTTGTCAACCCCTTTTTCAAAAATTACAAACTTGTTGTTGCAAAAATGAGGTTATTAAAGTAAACTTTGAGGGTAAATTAAGTGCTTGATATCATACGATATATTTATAGCTAAATAATAAGGGAGAAAATTGATTATGGACTTGACTCCGAAGAAAAAACGAAAACTGACCGGTTGGGTGATTGGTGTTGCTTTTGTATGCATTGTTATAATATTCGCACTCAAGAATATCGCAATGGTCAGAGAGATGATTTCATCAGTAGTTGGATTAGTGATGCCTCTAATCATCGGTTTCGCTATTGCACTTATAATTAACGTGCCTATGGGCTTTTTTGAATCAATTATGTTTAAAAAGCCAAAGAAAAATGTTTCACTTAAGCTCAAAAGAACTCTGTCGTTCATTATTTCTCTTGTGCTTATTTTAGGTATTTTGGCGGGTGTTGTGTGGCTTGTTATTCCTGAACTCGTCGATGCGGTCAAGGTTATCGTTGATGGCGCGCTCGAGTATATTGATATGCTCAGCAATATGAGCAGGGAAGAGATTGCACAGCTTCCTTTTGGAAAATTGCTTCTTGATATCGATTGGCAGAAAACTCTCAGCACCGTTCAAAATTGGCTCAAGACTCAGGGCGGAGATATTGTCAACACAGCTGTCGGTACTGTCAGCTCTGTCGTTTCAGGCGTGTATGATTTCTTTATTGCATTTGTGTTTGCTGTGTATATTATTTTCAACAAAGAAACGCTCAAAAAGCAGGTCTCACGCCTTATGCGAGTCTGGATTCCGAAGAATGTAGCTGATTTTACGATTCACGCTACAACAATTCTCGGCAAAAACTTCAAGAATTTCGTTTCAGGACAGTCGCTTGAGGCTGTTATACTTGGCGTGATGTGTATGATAGGTATGCTGATTCTTCGAATTCCATATGCTCCGATGGTTGGTGCTTTGGTTGGAGTTACCGCCATTATCCCTGTTGTTGGCGGATTTATCGGTGCTTTTGTCGGAGCGTTTATGATTTTGACAGTAAGCCCGATTAAGGCTGTGATTTTCCTTGTGTTCGTTCTGGTGCTCCAACAGCTCGAAGGAAACATTATATACCCGAAAGTTATGGGAAACAGCGTACATCTTCCAAGTATATGGATTTTGGCAGCCGTTACTATCGGTGGAGGTCTTGCCGGTGCTGTTGGTATGTTGCTTGCCGTACCTGTAGCTTCTACTATCTATATTCTTGTCCGCGAAGCTACGCAAAAGCGTGAAAATGCTTTGAAATAAAACAAAAACAGCCATCTCTTTTTATCGAAGATGGCTGCTTTTTTATGTAAAAATATTCATCTTTTATAGTTTCTATATTACATTGAAAAATAATGTGCATTATGATATACTTATCTTTAAATATAGTGGTTTTTTATGGAGGTGATAGGTGTGATGAGAATAGCTTTTTGTGATGATGATTTATCAGTATTAAATGAACTTTCGGTACTGATTGATAAATATCGTGTAAAACGAAATACAGATATAAGTTATTTTGCTTTCCATAATCCTTTCGACCTGCTTGCTGAAATCGAAAGAGGTTCGATCTTTGATATTATTTTTCTCGATGTTATTATGCCTGGTGAAAACGGAATTGATGCGGCATCAGAAATCAGAAATTTTGACACTAATGTTAAGATCATTTTTCTCACTTCTTCATCTGAATTTGCTGTTGAATCCTATGAAGTAGGAGCATATTTTTATCAACTCAAGCCTATCTGGGAGGAAAGTTTCTTTCATCTTATGGATTCTGCACTTTCCACATGTAAAAAAGAACACTCAAACAGCCTTGTTCTACGATGTAAAAGTGGGATTACTCGTATTAATCTGATTGAAATTGAATATTGCGAGGTTGTTCATCGCACTTTGTTTATACATCTTACGGATGGCAATGTTCTGGAATGTACCGGTAGTCTGGATGAATTGAGTAAACAATTGGAACCTTACGGAGGTTTTATTCGTTCGCACCGTTCTTATCTGGTGAATCTTGAATATATAAAGCACCTTTCGTATCAATATATCACAATGTCAAGTTCAGCTCAGTTACCAATACCGAGAGGAAAATATCATGAAGTAAAAGACACATATCTTGAGTATATGTTCAAAAACAGTCAGGTGATGATATGAGCTACTGGTTACCTTTAATAGATGGCGTTGCTGTTAGTATTTTTGGTTATGTTTTATCTGCATCTTTTTGTGACGTGCTTAATAGCCGTAAGAAACGATTGGTGTTTTTCTTGTCTTCGGCAGCGCTATTGTTGATTCAAGGTGTTATTTGTTTCTTCTGGGATATCGAGTTGTTACGCAAAATTTATCCCATTGTCACACATCTGCCGTTAACGTTGATATTATATGCGATGACATCTAGGTTGTTATGGTCAACCATTTCTGTGTTTTTTGCATATCTGGCTTGTCAGTTGAGAAGGTGGATTTCACTTTTTGTGGTCGCCTTTGTTTCCGATATTCCTTATATGCAAAGTGCTGTTCAGTTGATTGTAACATTACCACTTATATTAATTTTGTTACGATTTGTATCTCCTTCTATTCGCAATTTATCGCAGCAACCAACAAAACTGCAACTGCAATTCGCAATAATACCGGTTTTGTATTATATCTTCGATTATTTTAATATTATTTTCAGCGATTCTATTATCAGAGACAATCCTGTTGTTGTGGAATTTATGTCTTTTGTATGCTGTTTGGCCTATCTGGTTTTTTTGGTGTACAATTCTATTCAGGTGCAAAAGAGGGTAGAGCTCCAACAGTCTAAGAAAATACTTGATGTTCAGGTAAGTCAGTCGCTTCGTGAGATTAATACATTAAGAGAATCTCAACGTTTAGCGCGTCAGTATCGTCATGATTTACGCCATCATTTGCAGTATTTGTTAATATGTATCGAAAATGGACGTATTAATCAGGCACAGCGCTATATTTCTGATATATATCAGGAAATTGATGCACAAAAATTAGAGCGTTATTGTGACAATGAGGCGGTTAATCTCATACTGTCATCCTTTGTGGGGCGAGCAAAGAAGCATTCAGTTGATATGAATATTCACGGGATACTTCCAGCTGAGATTAAAGTATCAGATAACGACTTGTGCGTGTTGTTGTCTAATGCGTTGGAAAACGCATTGCATGCTTGTATGAATATCAAAGGTGAAAATGAACAACGTACAATTGATGTTCGGTTCTATGAACGCGATGACAAAATTTTTATACAAGTGAGCAACACTTGCAAAGAAAATGTACTTTTTAAAGACGGTATTCCTATCTCAGCTAGACCTGAACACGGGATTGGAGTACAGAGTATTTGTGCTATTGCACAACGATATGATGGACTGTGCACATTTATTGTGCAAGATGAACAGTTTATTTTGCGAGTTTCACTCTAAAATACTGTCGATTCAGTACGAAATACGTATGTTTCAGGTAACCAACGCTCACTCATTCTTCGTATGAATTATAATATATACAGGTCAAATGACTACTTATATATTTATTTGGAGGGAAGATTCATGAGTAAAACAGTAGCTTTTATTATTACATTTTTCTTAGGTGGTTTAGGTGTTCACCGTTTTATGGCAGGTAAGGTTGGTACAGGTATTGTATGGCTCTTAACTGGTGGTTGTTTCGGTATTGGCTGGTTGATTGATATCATCAAGGTTTGCACTGGCAAATTTGAGAAAAAAGACGGTACACTCTGGATTACTGAATAAAATTAATGCTCATATTTTATGAGCTACATTGAAATGAAAATCAAGCGACTAAGTTTTTGTAACTAAATGTTACATGCCTTAGTCGCTATTTTTGTTGTATGTGTAATAGTGCCAAAAATTCTGTATAATTAACAAAAAAACTGTCGATTCGGTACATTTGCGGTATTGTTTGGTCAATAACACACTGTTTTTTGTGAAATATGTTTATAATTTAGTCAAGCTAAAAAGCTGAAACATATTTTGGAGGTTGAATTTTATGAAAAAAGTTGTTGCATTATTACTCGCAGTTGTGATGTGTATTGCTCTTGTAGCGTGTGGTGGCGGTGTTGACAGACAACCTGCTATTGATGCTTTCAATGCAGCAAGCTCTGCTTTCGATGAAGTAGCTAATATTATTAATGCTGATCCAGAAGCATATGATCAGGAAGTCATTGATACAATGATTGAGATGTCTGAAGTTATGACTGAACATAAAGCGCTTCTTGAGGGCGATGATGAACTCACACAGGAAACTCTCGACGAAATGATCGCTTGGTACGGCGACGTAGAGCAGTGGGTTGCTGATGTTAAAGCAGAATTAGGAATTGAATAATATCGCTTCGATGCATGAAATGAGGCGGATGCGAATACCGCATCCGCCTCATATTGTTAAAGTAATTTGAGAAGAGATGATGCTTATGGAACTGGTTATAATCGCGTTGATTGTAGTCATAGTTGTTATTCTGATTGCATCGATTCAACGCAAACTTTCAACGCTAGATGAAAATGTCAGAAATGCAATGAATCAAATCGGAGTTCAAATGTCTTCTCGATTTGATGTGTTTCAGTCCTTGCTTGAACTAACGAATGAGTATGAACCTTGCAATATATATATCGAAAAAATAAAATCACAGTGCGAGTTTATTAACGCAGATTCTACACCTGATGATATACGTAATCAGGAAGCTGTTTTGTCTGACATATTCGTATATATTACCAGTGTAGCAGAAAAGTATGAACAGCTAAAGTCGGATGACAATTATATCAAGTTTTTGAGTGGTGCTGAAAGCTACGAAAGAATGGTGCGCACCAGTTGTTTTATATATAATGATAGTGCGACTAAACTTAATTCTGAATTGCGTATGTTTCCAGTTTCGCTCGTCGGAAAAATATTCGGTTTCGAGCAAAGAAAGTTATTTTGAACGTATTTTCATCTGATAATATTTAAGAAATAAGTGAAGCGAAAACTTTTCTCTAGACATACGAAAAAGACTACAGCCAGAGTATAATCACCGAACGCGATGTTAAAGAGAAAATCGATGAGGTAAAAGAATATCTGATGAATCCAGAGAACGTGTAGCGCTCAAAATTTATCCTTTCGCAGTATATAGAAATAAGTAACGAAAAAATAAAAGCCACCTTCAAGGTGGCTTTTTCTAATAGTGGGGTAGAATCAGTAGTAGTGGAATATAAAGAAGAAAAATCAATAAACCAAAAATTCTCATACAGAATTATTCTAATATAGATAAATCATCTGAAATATATAGGATCATAGAAAAACTCAAAGCTCGTCACGAGTGAGTATGTGGAACTTTCTTGGGGAGAGTTCGCAACGCCCGTCCGCCACAAATTCACATTTTCTATATAAAGACCTGTTTATTGGACTTTGAGTGTGATATTATATATATAAAGAAAGTTGTTGTAATTATAATTGAGGTGAGAAGATGAAGAATATTGATAGTGTTTTTGATATACACGATTGGAAACCCGAGCTTTTTGATTCGGCTCAAAAAATCAATGATGCAATCAGGTCATTAAATCTAAAATCCAAAAAGATAAAAGCTGTGCATACTATTGGTGTAGCACAAAACTTAGATAGCTGGTCGTGTGAATCACGTTTGCGAAGAACGCTCTCGGGTGTTGGTGTGCCTTATGCGGATATAGAAAATGGTATATACCCTTATATTGACGATACTTTGCTCGAAAGGGAAGTTGAAATATGTGAGCCTGTTGTGTTCGTTTTTGATGATAATACAACGTTTGAAGTTATGCCTAATGGTAAAGATGGATTATGGATGTCAGTAAATCAGATTTCATCACAGATACTTGATGGTACTAATCACCATAACTATGATTCAGAGTTTTTCTTTCACAAGCTTAAGGGTAAATCTATTGAAGAAATGCGCGTTATTGAGAATAAATATACAAGCGATTATGGTGAATCACCGTTTAGTGAAGTCCGTAGTAAAGTTAAGTATCAATTTGAACTTGATGGTGAATTTGGGTTTTTCTTTGAGCAGGATGTTGAGGGTTGGTTTGTCTTTGGAGTGACAAATCAACATCACTATTGTTTGTATGGCAACGAAACGGATAGCGTTACTTACAGAGAAATAAAAAAAGCGGTGAATAATATAGTTCAGGTGGAAATAGTAGAAGGGCACGATTGTGGAGGATATTTCTGGATTATGCCTGTGAAACATGATCACGTCGGCGACAAATCGCTGTTTGGTATGATAGAACACCGAACTGAAGAAATTTCTATTGAAGAATTAAACGTAAGTTCGTTTCTGTACTATTTTCTTGAAAAATACTACGACAAAAACTACGATTATAAAGGAGCACGAGATAAGTATACCGATAATAGTTTTCAGTGGAATTTAGAGTACAATATCTATACCTACGATACAGTTAAGGCTATGCTTGATGACATAGAAAGATGTGCTGTTTTGTTGAAAGAAGACTATTATAATCCGTTGCTTGATGAGTTGAAAAAGAAGTTTTCTGTTTATGATTTTGTTCCTGATTTATTAAAATCAGAAAAGAAGCTTTCAGATGTAGAGACAGATAAGATTATCAAGGATAACATCGATGTGGCTATAGATTTCTATCACAGGTTTGTGAAAAGAATCAGACTTATGATGGAACATTCTACAGACTACAACCTGGTTTCTTTTATGGGACCTTGATTATTATTGAATTAACAGTTGTTTCAGAGAAACGTGAGTTCCTACTTTAACGCATGAAATGAAAAAGTCGCAACCGTATATACGATTGCGACTTTTTTGGTGGAGATGAGGAGAATCGAACTCCTGTCCGAAAACCTCGCCCCAAGGCTTTCTCCGAGTGCAGTTGGTGTTTTAACATTCCCTTGTTACTACGCCCATCAACAGGCTTAGTAATTTGGTAGCCTTTTGTGTGTGACAGCTTAAAGGCGTGGGCTGTTCACAGTAACCACTAGTCGACGCTCAGCCTATTGCCGTGGTGCTCAATAGGGGAGCGAGCTGCATTAAGCAGCTAAAGCAACTTTATTGTTGTTGTTTATTTTTTAAGTTAGAGCTTTTAAAGTGGTGCCCCACCACTACTCGCTTACCAAGGTTTGTGATCCCCGTCGAAACCTTTACATCCCCAGATATAAAGTAATAGTAGGGGACGGGTTGGCCGTCCCGCAATTAAAACAAATGCTATTACATTCTCGATTTTTCTTTCATAGCGCGCTCGATGTCGCGTTTAGCGGCTTTCTGAGCCATAGCCTCGCGCTTGTCATAGAGCTTCTTACCTCTGCACAAACCAAGCTCAACCTTGACTCTGCTTCCTTTGAAATAAAGTGAAAGGGGGATAAGTGAATATCCGTCCTGTTTCATAAGGCCGAAGAGCTTGTTGATTTCTTTTTTGTGCATAAGGAGTTTTCTGACTCTCAGCGGGTCTTTGTTAAATATATTGCCTCGCTCATAAGGACTTATGTGCATAGCGTTGACAAAAATTTCGCCAGCGACGATATTACACCAGCAATCCTTGAGGTTGACCCTGCCTTGACGCAGAGATTTCACCTCAGTACCGCACAGCTCAATGCCTGCTTCATATTTTTCCTCAACAAAATAGTCGTGAAAGGCTTTTTTGTTTTGAGCGATAGTTTTTATGCTTTCTTTCATTAAAGTTCATTCCTGCCTTCTAAGGCTCTTGCCAGAGTTACTTCGTCAGCGTACTCAAGGTCGCCACCCACAGGAATACCGTATGCGAGTCTTGTGACTTTTATACCCATAGGTTTAAGAAGTCTAGATAGATACATAGCGGTAGCTTCGCCCTCGACTGTCGGGTTTGTTGCCATAATAATTTCTTTCACTGTGTCATCAGTAAGGCGGGAGAGAAGCTGTTTGATGTACAGCTGGTCAGGACCGATGCCGTTGAGTGGTGAAATGGCACCATGAAGTACATGGTACACACCGTCATATTCGTGGGTGTTTTCAAGAGCAATGGCATCTCTCGGAGTTTCAACTACGCAGATAACAGATTTATCTCTCGAGTGACTTTTGCAAACGGGACACAGTTCGCCTTCGGAAAAGTTACAACATACTTCGCAGTATTTGATTTTCTCGTGAGCATCAGTGATTGCGTTTGAAAACTCCTGTGCCTGCTCTTTTGGCATATTGAGTACAAAATAAGCAAGTCGTTGCGCTGTTTTTGAGCCGATACCCGGCAAGCGCTCAAACTGCTCGATAAGCTTTGAAAGTGGTGCTACGTTGAAGCTACCCATTAGAATAAACCGCCCATACCCATAGCGCCTAAGTTAAGACCGCCAGAGATTTTCTCCATAGTTTCTTCCTTGTCTTTGCTAGCGTTTCTGAGTGCTTCGTTAACAGCTGCCATAACAAGGTCGCAGAGCATTTCTACATCTTCTGGGTCAACAACCTCAGGCTGAATTTCGATGGACTTAACTTCCATTTCGCCTGTAACGATAACTTTAACTGCGTTACCGCCTGATGTAGCCTCATATTCTTTAGCGTTTAATTCTTCAGTAGCTGCAGCCATATCGTCCTGCATTTTCTGAGCCTGACGAGCGAGCTGCTGTAAATTTCCTGCACCGCCACCGCCGTAGCCCTGTGGTAATCTTGCTTTCATTTATATCATCCTTTCTTATTCTTCAATAACATTGATGCCGTTTGTCTTAAGGTTTGCGATGAAGCTGTCGAGCACATCATCATTTTTAGTTTTGACTTCAGGCTTTTTATATGGACCTAACTTGTAGGTTCTTCCCGTAACTTCTGAAACCGCCTTGCGTATGTTATCACGCTGAGATGATTTCTTGAGTAGCTGGAACGCTATTTCCTGATCAGTATCAATCAGCAGATAATCACCGCTGATATAAGCGCTCGAACCTTCAAATGCCGCTGATATAGCTCGGGAATAAGTTCTGAGATTGTTTATAACCTCGGTCCATTCATGCATTGGCTGAGCGTTGCTGTAGACAGAGTCAAGGTCAACCGCTGCCTTTTTCACAGCAGGTGAAGGTTGTATGTTGCTTTGAGCAGGGATATTTTCAACTGCTTTTGGTTCAACCTGTGGAGCAGATTTAGTATCAGGAGTAGGTGGGAGTTCTTCGATTGGTTCCGGTTTGGTTTCAACAACCGGTTCCTGTTTAGGTTCTTTTGATACCATAATCTGTTCTTGTGCAACGGGTTTTGCTGCAACAGGCTCAGGTTTTTTCTCTATAGCAGGAGCTGGTGCGGTTGGTGCAACAGCTACAACTGGTGCGACATTTGAAACTCCTGTACTTTGAAGAATTTTTACCGCTTTTTCGAGAGCTGTAATTCTTGTGGTGAGAGCTTCGGTGGTAGCGTCGAGCTGAGGTGAGCAGAGCTTGACGATAGCCATTTCAAGTTCTGTGCGGTTGCTAACACCTTTTCCCATACGCTCAAATGAACGGGAGAGCACATCCATAGAGTAAACTATGTCTGCAAGGGAAAGGTAGTCGCATTGAGACTGAGCAACTTCGAATTCTTTATCAGCAAAAGCGAGCATTTCGCGTGCATCTTTGACGGTTTTAATCATCATAAGTGAACGAAAATGGGAGATAAGCTCATCGCAAAGGCGAGGGATATCCTTGCTTTGTGAGTAGAGCCTGTCGATAATAGACAGCGCTTTTGCAGGATTTTTATTGATAGTGCAGGTGCATAGCTCGAACAGATAGTTCTTGCCAGCAAGTCCTGCAGCTTCTCTGACAACATCAGCAGTAACATCGTTTTCTGCGATACCGATGCATCGGTCGAGAAGTGATATAGCATCACGCAAAGCACCGTCAGCGAGCACTGCAATGAGCATAGCTGCTTCATCAGTGAGGGATATGCTCTCGTTTTTAGCGATAACCTGCAATCTGTAGGCAATATCCTTAGGTGCGATACGATGGAAGTCAAAGCGTTGACAACGTGATGTGATAGTTGTCGGAAGCTTGTGAACCTCAGTGGTAGCTAAAATAAAGATAACGTGCTTCGGAGGTTCTTCGAGCGTTTTGAGCAGAGCGTTGAACGCTTCGGTTGTGAGCATATGAACCTCGTCGACGATGTAAACGCGGTACTTTGCCTTTGTAGGGGTGAAAGCAACTTCGTCGATGATATCACGGATATCATCAATTCTACGGTTAGAAGCGGCGTCCATTTCGACAACATCGAGGATTTCGCCTGAGTCGATTCCTCTGCAGTTTTCACAAACACCACAAGGGTTAGAATCGTGAAGATCAAGACAGTTGACCGCTTTGGCGAGAATTTTAGCACAGGTAGTTTTACCTGTACCGCGCGAGCCTGTGAAAAGGTATGCGTGGTTGATTCTGCCCGATTTTAATTCATTTTTTAGGGTGACGGTAACCTGAGGTTGTCCGACAACATCCTCAAAGGTTGACGGTCTGTATTTACGATATAAGACCTGATACATAGTTTCACTCCTAACAAAAAAGCAAGCCACAGCCTACTTGAGGCTGATCGTACAAATAAGTGAACGACAGACTTACTGCATCGCAACACGAAATCTGCTTAATGCTGCTCGGTTCCCCGCCTGACATGGTTCACAGCACATGCTCGCACAGGGCCTGTCGCTCGCTTATTCATACGAAATGAATAGTGGCTTGCGTTGAGAGTTATTATACCACATAATTGATTTAAAATCAATAGTATTTTTAAAGCTTGTAAAGGCTAAAAATATGTGATAAAATGCCAAAAGAGGTGATTTTATGAATCAAAAAGAAAGAATGCTTAAAGGATTGCCGTATCTTGCGAATGAAGATGGACTTTTTGAGGAACGTCAGCGTGCAAAGGAATTATGCTACAGAATCAACAACTGTGAGCCGTCTGATTTTGATATGCGTAACAGATATCTCAGAGTTCTTTTGAACAACTCATCAGAGAAGATTTATATTGAGCCTCCGTTTCGCTGTGACTATGGCAGTAACATTTATATAGGTGACAATTTTTACGCTAACTACAATCTCACGGTGCTTGATTGCGCAAAGGTTACTATCGGAGAAAATGTTCTTATAGGACCTAATGTCTGTATAACAACAGCAGGTCATCCGATTCACTATCTTTCTCGCAGAAAGTATGAATACGCTGATGAAATAGTAATCGGTAATAACGTCTGGATTGGTGCGAATGTTGTGATTAACCCCGGTGTGAAGATCGGTGACAACTCAGTTATCGGTTCAGGAAGCGTTGTCACAAAGGATATACCAAGTGATGTTGTTGCTGTTGGCAATCCTTGCAAGGTGTTGCGTGAGATTACCGATGAAGACAGGGAATACTATTACAAAGACAAGAAGTTTGATGTGACTGATTATTAATATGAATAGATAAAAAACGGAGAGGGTTTGAGCCTCTCCGTTTTGTTTTGTTATTTATCGAGGTCGAACCTCGACGCTTCGATGTCACGTCTCGTTGTTCTCCGCTATTCCTCAAAAATCTACTTGCTTGCTAGATAACTGTAATCGTTTTTGACGATTTTCGTTATCGTCGCGCGCATTTGATTTATTGAGGGCTACGAACCTCGACGCTTCTTATAGCCAATTAAGTGTATCCTGATATACGTTGATGTAGTCCTGAGCGGAGCGCTCCCAGCTGTTGTCGCTCATCATAGCGCGCCACATAAGCTGGTGCCAGCCCTCGTTGTCATAGATACCAGAAAGAGCACGCTTAACCGCGTTGCACATATCAGCGATATCGTAGTTTCTGAATGTGAAGCCGTTGCCGTAGTTGTCGTAGCTGTCAAATACAGAGTCTTTCAGACCGCCGACTTCTCGAACTACAGGGATAGTACCATAACGCAGAGCGATCATCTGTGAAAGACCGCATGGCTCCTGCTTAGATGGCATAAGGAAGATATCAGCGCCTGAGTAAATCTTTCTTGCAAGTTCAGGCACAAAGCCCTGACAGAAACGAACTCTATCAGGATATTTCCACTGTAAGTCGCGGAAGAACTGTTCGTATTCTTCGTCACCAGAACC
Organism: Ruminococcus sp.; assembly: GCA_045124035.1. Lineage (GTDB taxonomy): Bacteria > Bacillota > Clostridia > Oscillospirales > Acutalibacteraceae > Ruminococcoides. The sequence goes on from JBGVLC010000020.1 coordinate 16,217, forward strand.
CAGGATAACAAACTGCATTTTCTGAGTGTTGAGAAGGTCTTCGATACCACCACGAACAAGGTCGAGACCTTTGTGTGATACAAGACGTGTAATCATGGCAACCATAGGAGTATCCCATGACTGTGGCAAGTTGAGTCTTTCCTGTAAAGCACGTTTACATTCACCCTTACCGCCCATATTCTCTTTAGTATAGTTGCAGTAAAGCTGATAGTCAGTTGCAGGGTCGTAGCTCATACCGTCGATACCGTTTAAGATACCGCACAGTTTGTAGTGATTTCTATGGAGTGAGTGGTGCAGACCATGGCTGTACCATGGGTCTTTGATTTCAGCAGCATAGCTAGGAGAAACAGTTGTAACTCGTGTCGCACACTCGATAGCGCCCTTCATCATGTTGAGCTTGCCATCCATCTCAATAATTTTCTGCTCAGATTCAGGAATACCAACGCACTCAGTATTAACATCCCAGCCGTACTTACCCTGATACTGAATGTTATGAATAGTGAAAACACTCTTGATGTTGTGATACCAAGGATTCTTTGAGTAGAAGAGATAGTAGTAAACAGGAACTAAAGCTGTCTGCCAGTCGTTTGTGTGGATGATGTCAGGATGGAAATCTATGTATGGCAACATTTCGAGAACAGCTCTTGAGAAGAAAGCGAATCTCTCAGCGTCATCATAGAAGCCGTAGAGAGCGTTTCTGTTGAAGTAGTACTCGTTGTCAATGAAGTAGTATGTGCAGTCGTTCCATCTTGCCCAGAAAAGACCGCAATACTGGTGACGCCAAGCAACAGGAACAGTAAAGTTTGTGATGAAGTTCATCTGATTTTTGAGCTCCTGCGGAATAGTGCCGTAAAGCGGCATAACGATTCGGCAGTCCTGACCCTTTCGGCACAAAGTGTGTGGGAGAGAGCCGGCAACATCAGCAAGGCCGCCACTACCTGCAAAAGGATTGGCTTCACTTGCACAGTAAAGAATTTTCATATTGTTTGCCTCCAAAGTTTAGATAACTGAGCGCTTAGGAATATACATCGGATATGATTCACAGCCGATGATAGTTTTTCCTTCACCGACACTAACATCCTTGTCGATGATGATATGACTCAGGTCGGCATTGTCGCCGATGATAGTATCCTGCATAATGATACAGTTTTTGATATGAGCGCCTTTTCCAATGTGAACGCCCTTGGATATTATACTGTTTTCTACAGTTCCGTCAATAGTACAGCCCTGAGCGATGAGAGAGCCTTTGACACAGCTTTCTAAACCATAGCGGCTAGGCATATCATCGCGCACCTTGGTGTAGATAGGGTGCTTAGGGTTGAAAAGATCAGCACGAACTTCAGGATTCATAAGCTCCATGGAAGCTCTATAGTAATCCTTCATTGAAGTTATAATCGCACAGTATCCTGTGTTTTCATAAGCGTAGATGTTGAGCTTGTTTACGTTAGGCTGGAGAAAATCTCTTGTGAAATCAGTTTTGTTTTCAGCAACAAGGTTTCTCACCATATTCATAAGCAAATCTTTTTTGATTATAAATGCACCGGAAGAGAAAGTTGTCTCGCTGTTGCAAATGGATGGGAGCAGCACCTTTGTTACTTTTCCGTAAGCATCTATATCGAGTACGCTACCTTCTGTCTGAATCTCACAATTTCTGCTTCTTTTTGAATAAATGAAGGTGATGTCAGCATTTTTTTGCTCGTGAAATTCGAGTAGTTTTCTATAGTTGAAGTTTGATACACAACCTGCGTTGTCGATGAGTACATACTCTTCGCTACCGTGCTCAATAAAGCCGTGTAAGGCGTAGAGTGTCTCGATCATATTGGCGAAGTTGTGTCCAATATATGGAGGGAGGATAGTGAGTCCGCTTCTGCGTTTAGCTAAATCCCACTCATTACCTGAACCGAGGTGATCCATAAGAGACAAAAAGTTACTCTTTGTGATAACACCGACGTTGTTGATACCTGAGTTGCTCATATTGGAAATAGGGAAGTCAATGAGTCGATATTTACCACCGAAAGGTACAGAACCCATGGTGCGATTTGATGTAAGTTCAGGAAGACTTGTCTCAAATGTGTTGGCGAAAATTAAGCCTAAAATTTTGTTAGATCCCATAATCACACCTCCACGTCATGGTCAATCATAGCTTTAGGCTCGATGACAACATTATCTCCGATAGTGAGGCCATCGCCGACAACTGCGATACCCCAATCGTCCATATTCTCAACATCAGCAGGATTTTTGCCGATCTTGGCATTCTTGCCGATGACTGTGTTCTCAGAAATGATGGAGTACTGAATATTTGCACCCTCGCCGATAACAGCACCCGGCATAATGATAGATGAATTTACAACAGCACCCTTGCCGATAGTAACACCAGGGAAGAGGATAGAGAACTCAAGTTTACCGAAAACGTTACAACCGTCAGCGAGCATTGAATTCTGAATTTCAGCTTCTTCACCTACATAGTGAGGTGGCATCATAGGGTTGCGGGAGTAAACATTCTTGAGACTCAAAGTTACATTCGGGTCGAGCAAGTCCATGTTAGCTTCCCACAAACTGTCGATAGTACCAACGTCTTTCCAGTAACCCTCGAAAGGATAAGCCATCATCTTTTCTCCTGCATTGAGCATAGCAGGGAGGACGTCCTTGCCGAAGTCGTTGCTGGAGTTCTCATTGTTTTCGTCTTCAATTAAATATTTCTTGAGTTTGTTCCAGCTGAATACATAAATGCCCATTGAAGCGTTTGTGCTTTTTGGAACAGCAGGTTTTTCGTCAAACTCGTATATTGAACCATCAGGATTGGTATTCAGAATACCAAAACGTGATGCTTCTTCAAGTGGTACATCGATAACCGCGATTGTGCAGTCAGCGTTATTCTTTTTATGATACTTTATCATATCGGCATAGTTCATCTTATAGATATGATCGCCTGAAAGAATAACAACATAGTCAGGGTCGTATCTGTCGATATAGTCGATGTTCTGATAAATAGCGTTAGCAGTACCTGAGTACCAGTCTGAGCCTTCCTTGGATTCATAAGGCTGAAGACAGGTAACGCCGTTGTTCATGCCATCAAGATCCCAAGGGAGACCGTTGCCGATATATTCATTCAAAACAAGTGGCTGGTACTGGGTGAGTACGCCGACAGCCTCGATACCGGAATTGGTACAGTTAGAAAGAGGAAAGTCGATGATTCTGTATTTGCCACCGAAAGGAACAGCAGGCTTAGCGAGCTTTTTGGTGAGAACACCAAGACGCGAACCCTGTCCGCCGGCAAGAAGCATAGCGACAACTTCTTTTTTAGGACGCATTGTTTTTACCTCCGTGATTATTTGAATTTGGGCGGAGTCGTGAAACCCCGCCCAGATTTTATCATTGTGATGCAGATTTATTTGTCAGCTTTTGTAGCTTTTTTGGCTGGGGTCTTCTTAGCTACAGGCTTTTTCTCTGCCTTTTCGTCGGCTTTTTTAGCTTCAGCTTTCTTAGCTGTTGTTTTCTTAGCAGGAGCTTTTTTAGCTTCAGCTTTCTTCCCAGCTACAGCTTCTGTTTTAACTTCAGCTTTTTCTTCAGCCTTCTTAGCTTCAGTTTCAGCCTTAGCAGCAGCTTCCTTTTCAGCTTTCTTCTTAGCTAAAGTAGCTTTTCTCTTTTCAGCAGCAGCTGCCTTCTTCTCAGCAGCGATTCTTGCCTTCTCTTCAGCTTCTCTGAGTTTCTTCACCCTTGGGTTCTCTTTCTTCTCGATACACTTGAAGTAAACAGCACTCATAGGTGGAACAGAAATAGTAATAGACTGCTCGAGACCGTGCATTGGGTCGGTAGAAGCCTTGATGAACTCAGGGTTATCAGTGCAATCATAACCACCGAACTGTGGATCATCAGAGTTGAGAACTTCCTGATATACACCGTAATCAGGAACACCAATTGAGTAGTTCTCGCGTCTTACAGGCTGGAAGTTACAAACAACGATGAGACTGTTGCCTTCTTTATCAATACGACGGAAAGCGATGATGCTCTGCTGATAGTCATCGTGGTGAATCCAGTTGAAACCTTCCCAACTGAAGTCAACCTGACTCATACACTTGTTGTTAAGATAGAGATGGTTGAGCTCTTTGATGAAGTTGTTGAGCTGCTGATGTCTCTCGTACTGGAGCAGACCCCACTGGAGCTCCTCTGTTGAGTTCCACTCGTCAAACTGACCAATCTCAGCGCCCATGAATGTAAGTTTCTTACCAGGGTGAGCCATCATGTATGAGAGGAATACTCTAACGCCTGCGAACTTGTCGTTGTAGTCGCCAGGCATCTTGTTGATAAGTGAGCCCTTGCCGTATACTACCTCGTCGTGTGAGATAGGAAGGAGGAAGTGCTCTGAGAAAGCGTACAAGAAACTGAATGTGATGTTATCGTGGTGATATGGTCTCCACAGTGGGTCAAGTGACATATATGAAAGCATATCGTTCATCCAACCCATGTTCCACTTGTAGTCGAAACCGAGACCACCATCGTATACAGGCTTTGATACCATTGGCCATGATGTGCTTTCCTCAGCAATCATCATAACTGTTGGGTGGTGCAGGTGAACAGCTGTGTTGAGTCTCTTTAAGAACTCAACAGCTTCAAGGTGCTCGTGACCGCCGAAGCAGTTAGCAACCCACTCTCCATCGTTACGGTTGTAGTCGAGGTAGAGCATAGAAGCTACAGCGTCAACACGGATACCGTCGATGTGGTATTTATCAAGCCAGAACATAGCTGAAGATACAAGGAAAGAAATGACCTCATATCTAGCATAGTCGAATACATATGTACCCCACTCTTTGTGTTCACCCTTACGAGAGTCTTCGTACTCGTAGCAGTGAATACCGTCGAAACGACCAAGACCGTGAGCATCCTTAGGGAAGTGAGCAGGAACCCAGTCGAGGATAACGCCAATGCCCTCGTTATGGCAACGGTCGATGAAGTTCATAAACTGGTCAGGGTTGCCGTAGCGGGAAGTTGGAGCGAAGTAACCTGTAACCTGATAGCCCCATGAACCATCGAATGGATACTCTGTCATTGGCATAAACTCAATGTGAGTGTAACCCATTTCTTTAACATAAGGGATGAGTTCGTCAGCGAGCTTCTCATAAGAGAAGTGGTTGCCGTCTAAGTACTTTCTCCATGAACCTGCGTGGACCTCATAAATGTTGAGAGGCTCCTCGAAGTGGTTCTTCTTAGCTTTCTCTTCGAACCACTGTGAGTCATTCCACTGATACTTGTTGATATCATAAACAACAGATGCATTGTCAGGTCTTGTCTGTGTATGGAAAGCGTACGGGTCGGATTTCAGAAGCTTCTCAAACCAAGGAGTTTCAACACAGTACTTGTAGATTTCAAATTCATACAAGCCCTCGATGAATAATTCCCAAACACCGCCGTCGCTGATTTTGTACATATAGTTAGCTGTCTGATCCCAGTTGTTGAAGTTACCAACAACAGAAACAGTAAGGGCGTTAGGAGCCCAAACACGGAAAACAACACCGTCTTTGCCGTCCCAATTAACTTTGTGTGCGCCTAAGAAGTCATAAGCTCTTACCGCGTCACCGCCGTGGAACAGTTCAAGAGGGGTTCTCTCGTCAAAAATCTGATAGTTCATGAAAAATCTCTCCTCTGTATATTTGACTAATATAATTATGCATTATATATCAAGGTTATAGTACCATTTCTTTCGTACAATTTCAAGTAAAATAATAAATTCTATTACAAAGTTTTCGTACAGATTTTATAAAACTTGTCGAAATCATAGGCGAAATATACAATGTTTTCTATATTTTTTATTACATATGCACAAACGCCTTTTGTAGCATGAAAATTCTGATGTAAAAATAAGATAAAATTTGTATTATAGTATCGCAAAATTTTGTCATATGGTGTTACAGTGAGTTTTTTTGTGAGAAAAAATTAGTATGAATGATAATTCTTATTTGTAATAATTTTTTGTAAAAATTGCCCTCAAAATTCTTGACATCCTGTGCTTCATATATTAGAATTAACCTGAGCTTAAATTTCTTTAAGCTTGGAGCACCAGGTCAAACGGACCGTGTTCCTATTCACTTATTGGACTCTTTAAAGAGCCGTTATTCATAGATATTTTTTATTTTTATTATCTCCAAGCTTTCAAATCAACTTTGATTTGATTGTTCATCCGGTGATATATTTAAACTGAATATCTTATATTAACGGCACCCATGAGTTGAGTTTGATTAGTTTTTAACTAACAAAATCAAGGAGGTGTCAAATCAAATGGACTTATGGTTACAGATTCTGTTGCCTGTTGTCACAGCTATCGTTGGTATAGTTGCCGGTGTTATTGTTGGCGTTTCTTACCGAAAGAAGGTAGCTGAGGCTGAAATCGGCAGTGCAGAACAGGAGGCTAAGCGTATCGTCTCAGAGGCGATGAAAACCGCTGAAGCCAAGAAGAAAGAAGCCATCTTAGAGGGTAAGGATGAAGTTCACCGTCTCAGAAATGAGGGCGAAAAAGAGCTCTCCGACCGTCGTAAGGAGGTTCAGCGTCAGGAAAGACGCATCCAGCAGAAGGAAGAAACCCTTGACAAGAAGTTAGACAACATCGAAGTTAAGGAAGAAAAAGTCGCAAAGAAAATGAAAGAAGCCGAGGCGAAACTCGCTGAGGTTGAGACCATCAAGAAAAGTCAGTTTGAAATGCTCGAGAGGATTTCTGGTTACACAATTGAGCAGGCTAAAGCATACTTGCTCGAACAGTTAGAGCTTGAGCTCAGCCACGAAAAATCTCTCAAGATTATGGAGTTTGAGCAGCAGCTCAAGGACGAGCAGGAGAAAAAGGCGAGAAACATCATCTCCCTTGCTATCCAGCGACTCGCTGCTGATCAGGTTGCAGAAGCTACTGTTTCTGTTGTACCGCTTCCAAACGACGAGATGAAGGGTCGTATCATCGGTAGAGAGGGTCGAAACATCCGCGCTATCGAAACACTCACAGGTGTTGACCTTATTATTGATGACACACCTGAGGCTATCACACTTTCAAGCTTTGAGCCTGTAAGACGTGAGATTGCCCGTATTTCACTTGAAAAGCTTATTTCTGACGGCCGTATTCATCCGGCAAGAGTTGAAGAGATGGTCGAAAAAGCAAGACGTGAAGTTGAAGCTACTATCAAGCACGAGGGTGAGCGCGCTGTTCTTGAATCAGGCGTTAACGGTATCCATCCTGAGCTTGTAAAACTTTTAGGTAGACTCAGATATCGTACAAGTTACGGTCAGAACGTCCTCAACCACTCACTTGAAGTTGCTTACCTTTCAGGTATCATCGCTTCAGAGCTTGGTATGGACCCAACAATCGCTAAGCGTGCTGGTCTTCTCCACGATATCGGTAAGGCTCTTGACCACGAAATCGAGGGTAGCCACATCGAAATCGGTGTTGATATGGCAAGAAAGTACAAGGAAAGCGATGCTGTTATCCATGCTATCCACGCTCACCACGGTGATATCGAGGCTAAGACAGTTGTTGCTTGTATTGTTCAGGCTGCTGACGCTATCTCAGCTGCTAGACCAGGTGCAAGACGTGAGAACCTCGAGAACTACATCAAGCGTCTCCAGAAGCTCGAAGAAGTTGCTTCATCTTTCAATGGTGTTGAAACTTCATTCGCTATTCAGGCAGGTCGTGAGATCAGAATTATGGTTAAACCAGAAGTTGTTTCTGATGACAACATGGCTTCTCTTGCAAGAGATATCTGCAAGAAGATTGAAGAAGACCTCGAGTATCCAGGTCAGATCAAAGTCAACATCATCCGCGAAAGCAGAGCTATTGACTTTGCAAAATAAAAATAAGCCTTATTGGCATAAGAAAGCCACCCGATTTCGGGTGGCTTTTGTTATGTGCGATTTAACTGGATGTTTTAAACTTTAGTTTTATTGACATACATTGTAAATGGTGCTATAATCATCTTGACTACTAAAAGTAGAATAGATATTGGGATATGGAGGGGTTATTGTGTTGTTGGTTTTGGTTGCGCTTTTGGTGTTTATGATTATGGACTATAAAAAGTTATATATATATTTGCTGGCTTTCTCAGGAATAGTGTTACAGCTATTATCTATGTACACATTTTATCCTGAGATACTGCGACCTGTTATCTCTTTATCTTGTGGTTTAGTTTCTGTTTTGCTGGTGTTTGTTATAGCGATGCAGAGGAGGAAACATGATGACTGATATAATTTACATTTTTATTATTGTTGCGTTATTTGTTTTGTACTGTTTCAAGTTTCGTGAAAAAAATTTACATTTTACTTTAGGTGTCGCTTGGTTTTCCCTTGAGGTTTTGAGGAAAGTGGCTACTGCCATATTCTTTGGCACTTTGGTTTATTTAAAGGAAAGCTCGCTCGATTTGTATCAGTGGACAAATTTTGTTACGCTTTCAATAAATTTCATAAAGCTATTTGAATGTGTTATATTGTTTTGTATTGTGCTTTGTTACTTTCTCAACAGGAGAAAATTGCGCAAAAACAAAACCAAAATCGACTTTAATTAATTAATGAACGAGAAACAAAAAGCCGCCTTTAACAAGACGGCTTTTTTATTCGTATTTTAATACTCCCATTTTGGAATATATGACTTATCTGCTGATTTGAGGTCCTGCGCGAAACCATCGAGGTCGAGCTCGATGAGTTTGTCAAGCACTTTGTTGTATTCGCGTTTTGTGATTTTTCGATTCATATCTTCAAATTCCAGAGATTTGTGGTGTGGAATGTACTGACCCATAAGACTTACCAGAACTTTGTCAGAAAAATGTTCGTTGATTATATTCAGAACACCTATGCTGTTTTTGGTGTGATTCGGGAGCACCAGGTGTCGAATTATAACACCTTTGTTGATTACTGAGCGATTATCAAACTCGAGATTTGGTTGTTGCCTGAGCATTTCTTTGATGGCTTTTGTGGCGACTTCAACATAGTTGTCACAGTTTGAAAGTCTCTTTGAAAGAGAGTCGTCGCTATATTTGAAATCAGGAAGGTAAACATCAATATAGCCTTCAAGCTTTTTTAGTGTTTCAACAGTTTCGTATCCCGATGTGTTGTAAATAAGTGGTATGCTTGGCTTATATATATCGAGCGTTTCAATAAGCTTATCGACATATTGTGTCGCTGAAACAAACTCGATAGTGTCAACACCGGAATTTTCAAGTTCCTTGAGTTTTACGCTCAACTCTTGTGGAGTGATGAACTTTCCGTTGTTTTCCTGCGAGATTTCCGCATTCTGGCAGTACGCACACTTCAGCGTGCAGCCTGAGAAGAAAACGGCACCGCATCCGTTTTCATAGCTTATGCATGGTTCTTCCCATTTGTGAGGTGCAATTAGAGCAACTTTCATCTGAGTGCCACACTTGCAAAAGCCTGAGCCGTTATTATTATCTCGCTTAGCGTTGCATTGTCTTGGACATAAATTGCATATCATAGTATCACCAAAAGTAATACTACCATATTATATCGAAAAATGAAATATTTAAGCTTCTAAATTATATAAAAAATCTTCAATCATAATATTGAGATGTAATGGTGAAAGTTCATACATATTGAATTTTTCAATGAGCTTTCTGACGACATCTTCATTTGGGGAGATGTCGCATATTTGTTGTATTTCAACATTGTTTTCAAAAACTGAAATACCATATGATAAACAAGTGTTTTTGTTAGCACTAATATTCTCGTGTTTAAGTAATTTGTATTCTACCATAGTTACCTCGGGATTCGCAAAGGGGATATCAACGATTGCGACAAAATGTCACCGTGACATTTTAACACTATATTTGTAACATTGCAAGCGATTTGACATTACTGTAACATAAGTTACAAAACATTATTTTTATCGACAAAATATATCAGGCGTTTAGTGAGAATTGTTAACTGAATGGTAATATTACTGCGAAATTTCTTGCAGTAGCTATTTTTATGTGTTATTCTTTTAGGGAGTTAACCTCAAAGGGAGGTAGTTTTATGATTTATGTAAATGATTTGAAAAAAGAATTTAAGAAGACGATAAAGGAGCCTGGTCTTAAAGGCAGCGTGAAAGCACTTTTTAAACCTAACAACGAGATTATCAAAGCGGTTGACGGTATTAGCTTTGAAGTGCCAAAGGGTGAGATGCTCGGTTTTATCGGTCCTAACGGTGCGGGCAAGAGTACCGTTATCAAAATGCTCACAGGTATTCTGACTCCGACTTCCGGAACTTGTGAGATAAATGGCTATATTCCTCAGCAAAATCGCCAGAAATATGTTAAAGAAATAGGTGTTGTTTTTGGCCAGCGTACTCAGCTTTGGTGGGATTTAGCACTTAGAGAAACCTATTCGGTATTAAAAGAGATTTACGATGTTCCTGACAAGGAGTTTAAACAGAGAATGGCGTTTTTGAACGAAGTTCTCGAGCTTGATGATTTTATCTCAAGTCCTGTAAGAACACTTTCTCTCGGTCAGCGTATGCGTGCTGATATCGCGGCGTCGCTGTTACATAATCCGAAAGTACTGTTTTTGGATGAGCCTACTATCGGTCTTGACGTTGTTGTAAAAGATAATATCCGAAATGCTATTCAGAAAATCAACGCAGAAGAGGGAACAACGGTTATCCTTACAACTCACGATCTGGCTGATATTGAGCTTTTGTGTAATCGTATTGTTATGATTGACAAAGGAAAAAAAGTGTTCGATGGTTCGGTTTCTGCACTCAAGCGTGAGTTTGGACAGATGCGTGATTTGCAATTTGAACTTGTATCAGCAAGAGATATTGAAAACCTCAGATATGTTGAGGAACTCAAACTCAACAACGATGATATTGAAATGAAACACGAAGGTGCGCTTGTATCTGTCCGATTCAACTGCGATGCTGTTTCGGTTGAGAAGATACTCTCTTACACACTTTCGAAAGTTCACGTTAAGGATATCAATGTCAAAGATGCAGATATCGAAGAAATTATCCGCAGAATCTACAGACAGGAAGTGAGTATAGATGAAGTTTAAGAAATTTATACGCACTTATCGTCCGTTTACTCGTGCAGGAATGCTTGAGTCAGTTCAGTACAGAGCTAACTTCTTCTGTTTTCTCATTGGAGAGATTATGTCCTGCTTCATAATGTTCTTTGTGTGGAAAGCTGTTTTTACGAGCAGTACCTCAGAAACGTTTATGGGCTTTACTATGGAAGATATGGTTGTGTATCTGTTTATCACTTTTTTGACAGGATATCTCACGTATTCTGACGGAACGTATGCGATTGCTACTGAAATACGCGACGGTTCAATTGCTATGCGAATGATAAAGCCATGTTCTTTTGATATGTGCTTTTTGTTTCAGGAACTTGGAAATAAGATTATCAATGTTCTATTCATTTTTGCACCGATTGTTCTTGGGGTTGAGTGCTACAGATGGGCGATAACAGGTGCGTGTCAGTTCGATATTGCTCACTTTTTGCTTTATGTTGTGAGCTTGGTGCTTGCATATCTGATTTCTTTTTATTTCAATGTAAGCTACGGCTTTATGGCGTTTTATCTGAAAAACCTGTGGGGCGCTGATATTCTCAAAGAATGCATCATCAACTTCCTCTCGGGTGCGACAATTCCCCTTGCATTCATGCCTGATGCATTAGCTAAGGTGTTGAATTTCCTGCCGTTTTCGTCGCTTTCGTACACTCCGGTTATGATTTATATGGGAATGTACACACCATCTCAGATTGCTGTAAAAATGCTTTTGCAGGTGTTCTGGTTATGCTTTATGATTGCTATGTCTAAGGTTATATGGAATCACGCTGTAAAAAGACTTTGTTCACAGGGAGGTTAAAGTATGAGAAGAATGCTGAGACTTCACCGTATTTTTGTTGCCCAGTATATGAAGAACCTGATGGAATACAAGGTCGATTTTCTGACAGGAGCAATTAGCTTTTTGCTCGGACAGATTGTGCAGATTGCGTTCATCGGAATTATCTTCAGTCAGATTCCGAATCTCAACGGCTGGGAATTTAATCAGATTTTGTTTATCTACGGATTTTCGCTTATTCCGAAAGGTCTTGACCATTTGTTTTTTGACAACCTATGGGTTGTGGGTTACTGGGTAGTCAGAAAGGGTGACTTTGATAAGTACCTCACCCGACCTATAAACAGCTTGTTTTATGTAATTGCTGAGAAGTTCTGTGTTGATGCTTTTGGTGAGTTGTTTATGGGAATTATATTGATAGCCTACAGTATGATTCAGCTCAAGCTCACTATCACATGGTATACGATACCTTTGTTTATTGTTGCTGTGGTATTCGCTACACTTATTTATACAGCTATCAAAATTGCAACAGCAGCGATTTCGTTCTGGACAAAGGCGTCAGGTCATATCACTCATATGTTTTATATGACCAATGATTTTTCAAAGTATCCAACCACTATATATAATAAGTTTGTACGAACATTTATTACATACATTGTACCGTTTGCGTTTACAGCGTTTTATCCTGCAAGCTTTTTCCTCACAGGGGAGAATCCGCTTTTCTGTATTGGCGGTACAGTTGTTGCTTCAATTGTGTTGTTTTCGATTTCGGTTTGTATCTGGAATGCAGGTATCAAAGCTTACGAATCAGCAGGAAGTTAATTTCAGGTGATAACTATGGATAATCCTTTTCTCTCGTATCTGAAAGAAGAAAAATCTGAATATCTCAGCCCAACTTGTTCGCTCAATAAAGCTGTTATGGCGAAGTTGCCGCTTTATGGAGTCGATGATTCGCTTGAGGGGAAAACTTTCAGGGAGATATTTTCTACTCAGGGCGTTATTGATGAAATCAAGAGTGTAGCATTTGATTATGGAGTGGATATTTCTTCGTTTGAAGATTATATGCTACCTCAGATTCTCGACAAAGCATTGGTTAGCGAAAATATCCGATATAACCAGATGGGAACCCGAGTTGCTTGCAAATTTGGTGATCGTCTCGGATTGTTGCTTCTTGCTCTCAAACTCGGTGAAGAAGAAAATCGAAAAGCAAGACCTGATTGGACTGATGAGCACTGGAGTTACTGGGCTAATCTTGATACTGTTATTTTTGTTGGAGGGCTTGCGAGCTCTATGCTCGGCAGAAAATTCAAAGAGCGTATACAGACTGTTTTTGATATGGCGAATGTTAAACCATACAACATAATGCTGTTTGATAATGCTACATATGTTGGTGTTATGGGATGTGCGAGTTTGCTTAAAAACAACTCAACATCGCTTGTTTTCGATTTTGGCCATACCAATCTCAAGTGTTGCGTTGTGACTAAGGGTGAGAACGAAATCAGGGAGTTTACTCCTCTTGATAGTGTTAAATCTAAATTTGTTGACCATATCAAAGAGGGCGAGGATGCGTGGGAGACAGCTCTCAAACTTCATAAACACCTTGTCAAAACCGTTGTTGAAGCATACAGACATAGCTGTGACAAGTTTGATTTGTCCGATGAAATCATCATCAGTATTGCGAACTATAATGCTGGTGGTGCGCTCAACGCTGAGCGTGGAGGATATGCGAAACTCACGGAACTTTCGAACGATTATGCAAAGCTTCTGATTGAAGATTTGTCGGGTGCGCTTCACAAGAGAGTTAAGGTGAGACTTGTTCACGACGGCACTGCGACCGCGCTGTATTTCACATCTGTTGAAAATGCTGTGTGCATTTCTCTGGGCACAGCTTTCGGTGTTGGATTTACTGATATTAAAATGCAATAAAAGAATTATGACCGCTGTTTTAGTTACTTGTGCCATAATTTATTGCGATAAATTTGGTGAAAAGAGCAAAATGGCGGTTTTTTTTAGGTAAAATTAACAAACAAACGAAGTAAAGATTGTGCAAAAGTTATGGTCAAAATTTATCTTTTTTCGTTTAAATTTCAAGCCTTCTATGGTATAATGTTCACAGCTGAAAATACGCGGTTAATTTTATAAAGGAGGATTTTTAATGAAATTACGCAGACTTATTTCCAGTCTTCTGATTCTCGCAGTGATGTTATCATCAGTCAGCTTTGCAGTTTCTGCTGCTGTTGTTGATGTTGCTCAGACAGAATACTACAACCAGAGCCATCTTGAGGATTATGCTCAGAAGGCTAAAAATGAAAAAGGCCTTGGTGTTTCATATACTAAGGACGCAACTACTTTCAAAGTTTGGTCTCCAACAGCTACAGCTGTTATGGTCAAGCTCTATTCAACTGGTACTGACGCTGAGTCAGGCGCAGCTGTTCTTGGCACACATGCAATGCAGAAGAACGCTACAACCGGTGTATGGAGCTTAACTCTCAAAGGTGACTACAAAGATGTTTACTACACATACCTTCTCACAATTGACGGTAGCACAACTGAAACTCAGGACCCATACGCTACTGCAGTTGGTGCCAACGGTGAACGTTCAATGGTAGTTGACCTTGATTCTACTGACCCTGAGGGTTGGGATGAAGATAACCACGTTCTCTTCGATTCAGCAGCTGAGGCTTCTGTATGGGAGATTCATGTTCGTGATTTCTCTATTTCACCATCATCAGGCGTATCTGATGAATACAAGGGTAAGTATCTTGCATTTACTGAGGGTAATACAACTATCAACGGCGAGGGCGATATCGCTACTTGTGTTGACTACCTCGTAGAGCAGGGTATCAACTGTATCCAGCTTCTCCCGATTGCTGACTTCTCAGGTATCGATGAGACTAACTCAGACCCACAGCGTAACTGGGGTTATAACCCTGTTAACTTCAACGTACCAGACGGCGCATATGCTACTGACTGCTACGATGGTAACGCAAGAATCAAAGAGTTCAAACAGCTCATTCAGGCTTGCCACGACAGAGGCATCGCAGTTGTAATGGACGTTGTTTACAACCATACATATGTACTCGAAGGCTCAGCTCTTGCAAGAACTGTTCCTAAGTATTACCACAGAATGTCTGACTCTCAGAACTACTACAACGGTTCAGGTCTTGGTAACTGTCTGTCAACAGAAAAAGCTATGACTTCAAAGTACGTTGTTGAGTCTCTCAAATACTGGGTAGAAGAGTATCACGTTGACGGTTTCCGTTTCGACCTTATGGGCGCACTTGACTGTGACACACTCAATGCTGCTAGAGCAGAGCTCGATAAGATTGATACAAGACTCCTTATGTGGGGTGAGCCATGGGCAGGCGGCGACGCTGGTATTTCTAACGGCGCTACAAACGGTAACTTCTCAAAGCTCAATGACCGCATCGGTGGTTTCAACCAGACATATTCAAAGTACCTCAAGGGTGATGAGTCAATGCACACATCTACTGTAGGTGAATTCGTACAGGGCGACTCAACAAACGCAGCTATTCTTAGTGCGGCTAAAGGTACAGCTACATACTTCAATACTTCTGCTATTTCTAAGGTTCTTAACTATCCTGATAACCATGATAACCTGACACTTTATGATAAGTTGCTCAGAACCAACCAGGATGAACTCGGCTACAGATTCACAGTTAATAAGGATATGGAAAACCTGTATAAGGTTAACAGCACTGTTGCTAACACATACTATCCTGAGGTATCTGATCAGATAAGACTTGCACTCGTTTCAATTATGACAGCTCAGGGTATTCCATTCTTCAATGCTGGTACTGAGTTTGCTCGTTCAAAGTTCGGTGATGCTAACTCTTATCGTACATCTGATAATATCAATGCTATCGACTGGACTCGTCTTGAGCAGTGGGGCGGCGACGCTGATTACTATGCAGGCTTACTCAAGATTCGTAAGGCTTTCGCTCCATTCAGTGACAACAAAGCTGATACTATCTCAACTATTTCTACACAGAACCCTATTGCTTATACAATCAACAATACAAAGGCTGGTCAGTGGAGCAAGGCTGTTGTTATTATGAATAACAGCAAGAACGCTTCTAAGACTGTCAACCTCCCATCAGGTACATGGACTGTTGTTGCAAACGACAAGAAAGCTGGCCTTGATTCACTTGGCACAGCAACAGGTACTTATACAGTTCCTGCACGCAGTGGTGCTATCCTTGTTCAGGGTTCTTGCACAAAACCTGCTGAAGGTTTTGCAACACTCACAGCTGAGCACTATGTTCGTGATTCTGCATCAGGTTCATACACTCTTGCTAAGACAAACTCAGCTAAGTACGCAGTAGGTCAGACTTACCGCGCTATTACTGACACAAACATTCTCTTTGACCACAACCTCGATAGTTTTGAAAGCTCAACAGGCGCACTTTCAGGCAAGGCTACTGCTGGTTTGAATGTAAAAGTTAAGTTCTACTACACAAGATTCACAGAATCTAACTATCTTACAGTTAAATTCCTTGACTCAACAACAGGCGAAAGAGTTCGTCCTCATATTCAGTACAGACTCCACGATGGAGCTAAGTTCTCTATTCCTGCAACAGGTGTTCAGGGCTACTCACTCGATACTGCTAAGTATCCTGCTGGTACAGTAGGCACATTCGATGCATCAGCGCCACTCGAATTCAACTACTACTACAATGAGCTTACTCATACTCAGACAGTAGTTCATTTCTACAACTCACATCCAAACTGGAATAACGCTATTATCCAGTGCTATGCTTACTATGACACTTCAACAGAAGAGCCACTTGGTCCATGGACAGACAACACTGCAGGTAATATGGCTAAGGACCCAAGCCTTGGTGATAACTGGTACACAGTTACTATCCCTAACGTTAAGTCATGTCGAGTTATGTTCCATCCTAAGAATGCTGTAAGCGGCGTTCAGCAGGAGCCTGGTCAGGGTGAAACTGGTTACGAAGTATCCGGTGAAGCTTGGATCAAGGACAAGACTCTCACATTCTCTTGTTCAGTTGTAACAAGCTACATTGACCTTGCTACAGGTAAACAGCTTGCTCCTGATACAAAGAAAGATTACGCTAAGATTACATCAAATGGTATGTATTCTACATCTCCTGACAAGACTCTCGGTGGTTATCTGACACCTGCTAATGCTTCCAACTTCTTCAAAGCAGGTATCACAAACGTTGTATATCTCTATGATGGTACAACACCTCCAGGGCCAACACCAGGCGGATCATATAAGATTGGTGATACTGACCTTGACAAGACTATCACAGTTCTCGATGCTACTTTGATTCAGATGGATCTTGCAGATATCAAGAAGCTCAGTGAAGACAACCTGAAAGCTGCTCACACAGATGACGATGAGAAGCTTACAGTTCTTGATGCTACAAACATCCAGAGATTCCTTGCTGAAATAACACCATTTGGTCATGTAGGCGAAAAGGTTGGCGAGGATGCACCTGAGGAAGGCGAGCACTCATTCGCTGAACTTATCGAGATGTACAACACACTTTCAGCTAAGTACATTGCACTGCCTGCTGACGTATACAAGGAAGATGAAGGCTACAAGGCTGCAGGTATTGCTCTTGATACATACAAGTCAGTAACTCTCAATCCTAGCGCTGAGCCTGAGCTCATCGACGAGGCGTACGAAGCTTTCGCAGCAGCATACGAAGTAATCAAAGATTACGACGAAAATGTTGAGCCTCCAAAACCAGATACACTTGATATTTACTTCTCAAATAACAAGTTCTGGTCAACAGTTAACTACTATGCATGGGGTACAGGCGGAAATATGTCATGGCCTGGCTCACCTATGGAGTTTGTTAAGACAAATGAAATGGGCGAGAGTATCTACAAGGTTACTATTGACCCATCACAGTATCAGAACATCATCTTCAACAACGGTAGTGCACAGACTGTTGATATCGCTCTTGATCTCACTAAGACCAATGTTGGTTACTACATCACAAGTGATTCAGGTAAGCTCACAGTCGGTACATACGATTATGTTGGTTAATATCTAATTCAAAACAGGGCAGGTCGAAAGACCTGCTCTTTTTTTTGCATGGCAAACAGCACCCGAAGTATTATTCAGGTGCTGTTGTTTGTTATTATTCTGTTTTGGAATTATTTAGATTTCTTGTTGAAACACTTTTTGTCAAAACTAGGATTGAACTGGTAGAAGTTTTTCGAATCAAGTCTGTCGGTCAGAATTCTCAGGTTCTCACCAAAACGCTGATAGTGAACAACTTCTCGAGCTCTGAGGAATCTTATCGGGTCTTTCACATCGTAGTCGTCACACATCCTCAGAATGTTGTCGTAAGTTGTTCGTGCTTTTTGTTCCGCAGCCATATCTTCGTGCAAGTCAGTGATAGGGTCGCCTTTGCTCTGTATATAAGCCGCTGTAAACGGTACACCTGCTGCAGATGAAGGATAGACACCTGTTGTGTGGTCCACAAAGTAAGCGTCAAAACCATTTTTCTTGATTTCTTCTTCGGATAAATCCTTTGTCAGTTGATATACAATAGCACCGATCATTTCTAAGTGATTAAGTTCCTCGGTGCCTACATCGTGCTCGAAAATGGTGCAAAATAAATATAAAACGGACAAGCATATTTTATCAGGATGTTTTTTGGACACAATAAAAACCAAAGACAAAGTGCTTCGGTATAGTCCCAATAACGAATTTGACAACACAACGAAACCTAAAACTCTAAAACGTGGAAAATTTCGCAACATCAGGGTCTTTGCATCAGTGCCAGAAGTATACTAAAAAACATCGGAACATAGAAATTTTTCAAATAAATCTAAAATTTCAACATATTCTGTGTGACGTTTGCTCGTTTGTACAACAGTTAAAACTGTCGAAACAAGTATTGCCACGCCTTTTCTGGTGGCGTGGTTACTTGTTTCTGTGTACAAAGAGGAAACGTCACTTTTTTACTATATAATGGAATTTTACAAGGAATAGTTCCTATGACCTTAGACACTACGAAGTTCCAAAATGATAGATTATAATTAAGAAAGGAGATTAGTATGAGAGGGTTGATAGCTATTAACACAAGCAAAATTAAAGGTGAATACCTGAACGGTGCATATAGCGAGTTAGCGGCAATTCTTGGAATAGATGCAGTTCTGAAATTACACGCAAAGTACAGAGGTACACAGCTATTCTTTCCAGTAGAACTATTCAGCCGTGAATTCATAATAATGCAGATTATTGATGAGTACAATGGACACAACATCAAAGAACTGGCTACTAAGTATGGCTATACAGAGAAATGGGTGCGTAAGATACTCAAAGATAATATTGATAACAAAAACCACTTGTAGTTTTGAAAGGGAAATTGATATGGGATTATTTGATTTGTTTTTGAGAACAGCGGAAACACTATTGCCAACTGCTCTTGATTTGTTGGATGGTAATAGCTCTTCTTCCGAATCAGTTGACACCACCAATGTTGAAGAAATGATTGCAGAATGTGAAGAATTCATATCTGTTGTTGTTAAATTGTCAGTAGATGATGAGGAAGATATTATTAACACCTTGACAGCGTTTGACCGACGTTATTTAAAATTAGATAAAATTGATTCTCAGATTGATGATTATGCTCTATCTAAAAAACTCAACGAGCTTGAAGGCAAAAGAGAAAAAGCGATAGATACAATAAATGATATGTATTATTCGTTGTTAAAAGAAATTAACAAGAAGTCAGAACAAGAACATGACCGAGAATCTTGGTTAGCTTTGAACGATGAGTGGAACAAATACAATAATAAACTAAGTAAAATAACAAATTATCAGTTTAAATACTTAGAGCGTTTTTCAAGACAAGCAAGTAGTTTGATTGGTGACTAATCACTTAAATATATAGTCAAATCCAAAAGTAAAGGGGCGATAAAATGACTAAAAAAATAATTGCATTCTTATTAATAGTTGCAGTTGTATGCACAATTATTGGAGGAATGACTGATGTAGGATTATTCAGCACTTTAGGAATCGTTGGATTCTGTGGTGCTGGTGTAGTATTTCTCTATTGGGTATTCGATAAGATGTTCTTGAAAAAATAACAGAGAGGAAATCAGTATGTCTTTATTATTCAGTAGCGATAAATGGGTTGAATATAGATGTTCCCACTGTGGAGCTCTTTCGAGGAGACGTGAAGGCACTGGAAAGCCTTCTCCTGGTAATTGTTCAAGAAGAAGCAGTTTACCTAATGGTCAAAAAAGACCACACATTTGGGTAATTAACAGAAAATACTAATACATAATAATTAACAGAATCCGTTATTTTAGTTAACGGATTCTGTTTTTTTGTTGGAGGTGATTAATATTAGGTGCATCAGTTCAAATTTAGCAAATCGAATACCTGAGGAAACTCAATTGATGATGTGGTATATGGTAGATATGATGAATGAAGACAAAGATTGGTTGCAGATATTCAATCTTACTGTAAAAGACGGAATTCAACACATAACACATCATCAGGAAGAACCCGAATTTAGAGAGGAGTGCGTATTACTTACAAATAATCCAGTAGAAGAAAAAGTTTATATTATTCTTGAGTCGGAATTATCGACAATGATATTAGCAGAAGATTACTAAGAAAACTAAAATAGGAGGCAAAATGATTAAGATAACAAATGAAACTCATCTTGTAGAGTTGGAAAAATTGAATATTCCTGATATGTTCAGAAAATACATCATAAATTACTACAATGAAATGCTATCAAGATTTGAGTGTGAAAACTTAGATAATCTTGGTAGCATTTTTGTTTTGGACTCAGAAAAGGATGTTGAGGACTCTAAGCTAGAAGATTTCTTAACAAAATATCCGCCACACAGAGTAGTAGGATTAACTTTATTTGACGGAGAAACACCATTAGATATTACTCATATTCTTGTTGTTTCTGGTAGATATGCGGTAAACATCTTCGTTGAAGAAAAATATGTCAGTCAGATTATTTTGAATGCACAGAAAGAGGTGAACTAATATTGAAATATTTTATGATAGGATTCTTTGGGACACTAGGTATACTTTGTTTGATTAACAGAGCTAAAAAGAAAGAGGTTAAAGAATGATTGTGGCATTAACTGTATCAACACTAGCTGTCAATTGTTTGTTAGAAGGTGCTATGTGTGCAATTGCCGTTTATACTACTGGCAAAAAACCAAGTAAGGGGTTGTTAAAATGATTAAGATTACTTGTATAAAAGATTTGGATTCTGTTACTGATACCTGTATCCAGAAACACATTGAAAGCCAACTGAAATATTTGTTGAATACGTTCACAGAAGAATGCTCCGAAGGTTCTATTGAATCAATTGGAGCAATTTTTTATGTAGAAAAGAATTCGGATATTGAGGACTATAAACAATTAGGAATATCTTCACCAATTACAGAAGAACGTTTCGAGTGGATAGAAGAAATTTCTAACGAGTACTATAGAGGACTCATAATAATAAACAACTCTAAAGCCATAGAATTGATTGGAAGAAAATCAGTTTTCAATACAATTTTGAAGGAGGAAAACCAATGGCAAACACCATAGAATTAACGAGTACAGTTAAGACAACTGCAGTGTTTTCAAAAGACAATAGTAAACGATACCTACTAAAAATGGAATGGGATGACCAAAAGCCGAAAGTAGCAATAATAATGATTGCTCCCAGTATTTCGGACAACCTGATTTTAGATACAACTTCCGTTTTGGTTCGCAATAACTGCGTAAAGCAAAATTTTGGTAGTGTTTCAATTTTGAATATGTTCTGTACAATCGGTAGCGAAAATCCTCAAACAGACAAAACTAACAGTTGCATAATAAAGGAGACATTGGATAACTGTGACATAATCATCATTGCATACGGCAGAGGAACTTCACATCTTGAAGAAAAAGAAAAGTTGCTGAAGAGTTTGGAGCAATACAAGGGTAAGCTGTACAGTATTGTAGATTCAGCAGGTCAAGGATTCAGCCATCCACTAAGTCCAAGAGCAAGACATTGGAACATAGAAAAACTGTAAAATTGATGGGACTGTTGCCAAGGTAACAGTCCCATAACAATAAAAAAACTCCCAGCGATAAAACTCGGATTTTCGGGATTTCGGGGAACTCGTATTTTTGCGTAGGAACATCAAGAGAAATCACGTCCCGAAACAAATCCGAAAGCAAAAAAGCAATCGGGTCAAAAATTTTTTTAAAAAATTTTCAAATGCAGTTAGCATAGGCTAAAAGGCTCGATTAGGAAGAGGAGGATTTTTCACCTAAAAAATCAGATAAAATCAGGAGTTTTGTGGGGTTGACAAAGAAAAAATCATCTGTTATTATCCTGGATATCATTCGGAAAGGAGGAAAGAATAAATGGAAATAGACCTGAGTGCAAACAAATTACTGTCAAAAGGTTTGGGTGTATATCTCATTACAAACGAGCAATTTGAAGAACTAGAAAAACAATGTGTATTCAAACACTTTTTGCAAAACGATAGATGGATTTCTACCTTAAAAAGCGACAAAGATGATAATAAGTTTCTTGTAGTATTTTCGACTTTTGTGTCCGTAAAATACAAAATGAACAACATTGACAGCGAAGAAACAACAATAGTTTTGGAATACGATAACGGAACTGAAATAGTTGAGAAAGAGTTCGACAGCGAAGTGCTTTCCAAAATTGGCGTTAGAGTGTTGTTGAAATACGGAATAAGATACTTGGAAGAATACACAGACTACTTAGTAAAATATCTGATATATTCAGATAGTAAAGCTCCCATTAAAACTTCGTATTCAAAATTAGGTTGGTTTGCGGATAAAAACGGAGTATTAGCATTCAAAGGCGACATAGCATACGGCTCTACAATTCCAATGACATATAACGGAAAGTTGGATATTAAACAAAACGGAAGCTTAGACGCATGGAAAGATATGGTAGTGGAAGATGTGTTACCCCATACGCCACTGACATTTGTACTATGTTTAGGATTTGCTAGTCCCCTACTGCAATGGTTAAACCGAACACACGATTTCGGCTCGCTAGTTTTCAGCTTGTCACAAGTCACTTCTACGGGCAAGACAACAGCCGAAATGCTTGCCATCAGCGTTATGGCTTCACCAATTATGAACAATGCAACGTTAGTTACATTCAACGGAACGGATAATTCGATAGCCGATTTCATCTCTAATTGTTCTGCTTATACCATAGGCTTAGATGAAGTGGGTATGAACAATTATTCTAATTTTGAAAAATTTCTATACCGCATTACCTCAGGCAGAAGCAAGATGAGATTAGACTCATATTCAAAGCAAAGAGAAGTAAAAAAATATGATACAATTGTCATTATGACGGCTGAATATGGTTTGATAAATCAAAACACACAAAAGGGTTTGAAGTCACGTATATACGAGCTGAAAAATCCAATGACCCCATCGGCGATTGTAGCGGACAGAATCAAGAAAACTGTTATCGAAAACTATGCCGTTGCAGGCAAACCTTACATTGAATTTTTGCTTAAAAATGTAACTAATATAGAAAACGATTATCAAATCGAATATGATTTTCTTTTAAGCGAATGTTCATCAGTAAAGCCATTGACCAGAAGAATTTTGAGTAAACTTGCAATTGTAAGCTTAGCTGGCAGATATGCGATTGAAGCTTTAGGAATCAAAGTAGATATGCAAGCTTTGAGAGACTATATATTGGAATTAGAAAAAAACATTTCAAATGAACCATCTCCTGAGGAAATATTACTTGAAGCAATTCAACGAGATGTAATCGAATTCGGCTCCAGATATATGTTCAACGAAACAAATAAGCCTGAAAAAGGTTATGGCATAGTATTCAGTGAGTACGGTACAACTGAAATCTATGTCACAGAAACTTCATTTCTGCGAATAATGACTAAAAATAATATAAGCAACTGGAAATCAACACTGTCAGTATTAAAGAAAAACAATATTCTGATTGCAGAAAAAGACCGACTCACCAAACGATTAAAACTGTTCGCAAGTATGCCGAAACAAAAATGCTATTGTTTCAGACTAGTAGACGATAATAATGACTCTACTGACAACAGCCAAAATCCAAATAATGGATTAACACATCTTGAAGACTTGAGTTTTGATATGAACGACTATTAAGAAAGGAGGAAAATATGCCTGAAATAGACTTTACACCAAGAAGCACAATTTCTCACATTGATTCAGGAGAATACACAGGAAAAATAATAGAAATAAAACTAGATAAAAAAAGAAATGCACTGTGGTTTTTAATTGAGATAGAAAACCTCGGAGTACTCAATACACCTTTGTCATTAAGCAGTGAAGCACTAAACAAATTTGCATTAAAATGTTTGAATGAAAATAAAAAATTTGATACAGATAACGCTTTGAATAAAGAAATAAAATTCCGTACAATTGATAGAATAATCAATGAAAGCATTTACACCCAGATTACTGAAATTGATTTTTGTGAGCATCAGTAATTACTAAAACTATATTGTCCTCTATCAAAATAAGGACACAATAAAAATAACTTTGAAAATAATTTGATGATTATATATAAATAAAATAATAAGAAAAAATGCCACTACAAATAAATTAAAGAGTAGTGGCATTATGTTTTATATAGAGCTACAAATTCATATTATGATATTGATATTATTTGTAGGACTAATAACGAATACACCTTTTAGGGGGGTTAATACAAGATGGGACATAGAAATTTTCTGCTTGTTGAAGCTCCTGAATTTGAAGAAACCAACGATTTTATGAAAAAGTTCTCTTTTGCATTGCTCTCTTCACTAAAATCCAAAAATCTGATTACAAGAATGGAAGAACAGCAATGTATAGAGGAGCTAAGAAAACTATACAGAAACAATCCCAACAATGCCGAGATTCTCTAATCTCGGCATAAACGAATTTTCAAGGAGGCAAATCCAATGAGCTTAGATAAATACGAACAGCTAAATAGAAAATGTAAAGAACTGAAAAAGCAAATGCGTGTAGCCGCATATTGCAGAGTTTCTACAGATAACACAGACCAAGCAAATTCATTTGAAAGTCAGCAAAAGTTTTTTAAGCAGTATATTGAAAATCATCCCGACTGGGAATTGTTCGAAATATTTGCCGACCAAGGTGTTTCAGGCACAAGCATTAACAAACGCAAAGAATTCAAACGAATGATAGAGTGTGCCGAGAATTACGAATTCGACCTGATAATAACAAAAGAGATTTCACGTTTTGCAAGAAATACTGGCGACAGCATTGAATATACAAGAAGATTAAAAAAACACGGAGTTGGTGTGATTTTTCTCAATGATAACATAGATACTCGTGACCCTGATTCTGAGTTGAGACTAACAATAATGGCTTCTCTTGCACAAGATGAAAGCAGACGAACCTCAGAACGAGTGAAGTGGGGACAAAAAATCAGAATGGAAGATGGAGTTGTATTCGGCAGAGACTTGATGGGTTACGATGTGCGAGAAGGAAAACTATATATAAATGAAGAGGGTGCAAAAATCGTTCGCCTAATCTTTCATAAATTTGTAAACGAAAACAAAGGTACTTGGACGATTGCGAGAGAGTTCAGAGAAGAAGGCATACTCCCTATGAGGGTAAAAGAGTGGAGTAATACAGTAATACTGAGAACCCTAAGAAATGAAAAGTACTGTGGAGACCTTGTTCAACAAAAAACCTACACGCCTGATTTTCTCACCCACGAAAAGAAATACAATCGTGGAGAACGAGAATTTGTAATAATCAGAAATCATCATGAGCCTATTGTGTCACGTGAGATGTTCGAGAAAGCCAATAAAATACTTGACGAACGTTCAGATTCGTTGAAAGGAAAAGGTAAGCACAGTAACAGATACCCATTCTCAGGTAAGATAACCTGCGGTCAATGTGGCTGTAATTTTGTTGCAAGATACAAAAAAAGAAAGGATGGAAGTCAATACAAAGGTTGGCGATGTGCAGAAGCTTCAAAGCACGGACAACCGCACATTGATAAAGCTGGAAATTCCGTGGGTTGCTCTAACTCTACCATAAGGAATGAGGACGCAATCCATATAATGTTCTTGGTGACAAAACATCTAAAATGCAACAAAAAAAGAATAGCTGATAACCTGATAAGAATAATAAATAATGTTCTGACATCATCACGCTTTACTCAGAATGTAGAAAAAATTAAAGAAAATCTAAATGTAGAAATAGAAAAGAGACATAAACTTCTGGATTTGTACATCAATAATGCAATCAGTAAAGAAGAATTTACAATTTCCCGTGATAAAATTGAACAGACCATAGAAACATTAAATGCTGAAATAAACAGTATTGAATTTGGCAACACTATGAAAGTTGAAAAAGAAAAACTATTCGAAGACATAAAGAAAACTATTTACGAGCTTGCCGATGGTGTTTCATATGAGGATGAATTTTACAAGCAGATACTCGACAGAATAGTAGTTTTAGATAAAAATAATGTAGATGTATATTTGTCAATATTACCAGGAAAATGGCAATTTACACTCTCAAAAACACTTGCTCCCATTTTGAATGGGAGCATTTTTGATACAGATAACCCGATATCGGTTAGTGTAGCCTTGAGTTCTTGTACGGGCATTGTGAATCTTTGTGACAGATACCTCAGCGAAGCACCGAGTTCCCCGTCAGGACCGCCATATTGGCTTATGATAATTTTTGCGAGCTGAGGGTTAGGTCGTTTGATTTTAACAGGGTATTGAAGTTGCTTTTCATATACAAACATCAGTCATCCTCCTCGATATCCCAAGGCCAAGGGTTTCTTATCCAAGTGAATTTGTTCATATCATCACTTTTTACTGTGAGTGGGCCGAATCGCATTTCGAATTCTTTGATGAGTGGTTTTAGAACAGCTTCGTATTCGGCATATTTCCTGAGTGCTACCTCATCTTTCGGATGGGTATCAAGATATAAATTCAAATCTTTTAAGACGAATTTATAGGTGCCGATTTTTTTGAGCATTATTTCGCGTTGGGTCATTTGTAACCCTCACAATCTTTAGGACAGAACGGTTTGTTCAAATCTTCGAAAATAGTTCCACATTCGTAGCCTTGCATAGGACTGTACATTTTTGGCGAATATTGTTGAAATGGCACATATGCCATAGCGTAGGATGTGTCATTAGGAAATCTTGAAATTCCATACTGAGTCATCAGCTTTTCAAGTGCGTCCAAAATCATTTCTCCTTTGTTTTTTTGAGATGCCTTGAGGCAAGTCTCAATATATACTATGCATAATAACTACAATTCGTTATTTGATTTTGGAACAAAATTGCTATATAGACTATATAAAAATTTCTTATTTTTCTTTTTCTTGAAAATTATTTTGCGTTTGTGTGATATACTTATTAGTGTATTTATTTTTTCTAGGAGTTTGAAATGAAGATTGGCTTTGATAATGAAAAATATTTGAGAATGCAATCACAGCACATCCGCGACAGAATTTCCAAGTTCGGCGGAAAGCTTTATCTTGAGTTTGGCGGAAAGCTTTTTGATGATTATCATGCTTCCCGAGTCTTGCCTGGATTTGCTCCTGACAGTAAGCTCCAGATGCTTCTGCAACTCAAGGATCAGGCTGAAATAGTTATTGTAGTTAACGCTGATGATATTGAGAAAAATAAAGTCAGGGGTGACCTTGGTATCACTTACGACCTTGACACCTTGCGCCTTATTGATATTTTTAAGAGTATTGGTCTTTATGTTGGCTCTGTTGTGCTGACTCGCTATTCTGACCAGCTTGCTGCTGTTAATTTCCAGAAAAAGCTTGAGTCAAACGGCATCAAGGTTTATCATCACTATTCTATCGAGCGTTATCCTCAGGATATCGACCTTATTGTGTCTGATAATGGCTTTGGAAAGAATGACTTTATCAAGACTGACAGAGAGCTTGTTGTTGTTACAGCTCCGGGTCCTGGTTCGGGCAAGATGGCTGTTTGTCTTTCTCAGTTGTATCATGAGCACAAACATGGAGTGAACTGTGGCTATGCTAAGTTTGAGACATTCCCTATCTGGAATTTACCGCTGAAACATCCTGTCAATGTTGCGTATGAGGCAGCTACTGCTGATTTGAACGATGTGAATATGATTGACCCGTTCCATCTCGAAGCTTATGGTGAGACTACTGTTAACTATAACAGAGATATCGAGATTTTCCCTGTGCTCAATGCTCTTTTTGAGCAGATTCTCGGTGAGTCACCATACAAGTCACCAACTGATATGGGCGTTAATATGGTTGGTAACTGTATTTTCGATGATGAAGCTGTTATTTGCGCGGCTAATCAGGAGATTATTCGTCGTTACTATAACGCGATGTGTAATAATAAGAAAGGAAACGCTAACGATTCCGAGGTGTATGCTCTCGAGCTTATCATGAAGCAGTCGAAGCTTGATAGTTCTTATCGCAAGGTTATTGCTCCTGCACTCGATAAGGCAGAAGTAACCGGTGCTCCTGCGGCGGCGATTGAACTTTCTGACGGTACAATTGTCACAGGCAAGACATCTTCTCTTCTTGGTGCGTGCGCTGCTATGTTGCTCAACGCCTTGAAGATTCTTGGGGACATTGATGACTGCGTTCATCTCATCTCACCTGAGGTTATCGGACCTATTCAGCACCTCAAGGTTAACCATCTCGGTAACGTTAACCCTCGACTCCACATTGATGAGGTTCTGATTGCGCTTTCCATTTCTGCGGCTACAAGCGAAGATGCTCAGAAAGCTATGATGCAACTTGAGAAACTCAGGGGGCTGGAAGCTCATTCGTCTGTTATTCTTTCTCAGGTGGATACGATGATGTTCAAGAAGTTGGGCATCAACCTGACCTGCGAACCATATTATCAGACAAAAAAATTGTATCAGAAATAAGATTTGGCACTCTCTTTTCGGGGAGTGCCATATTTTGAGGTTTATATGAAAAATAACAAAGCCAAGGCGCTTTTGGCGTCATCCTTTTTGATATGGGGCACAGTCGGCATTTTCGTGAAATTTATACCGCTTAATAGCGGAGTCGTTGCATTTGACCGTTCGATTGTCGGTTTGATTTTTCTTCTTTTGGTCAAGTTGTTTATGAAATCGAAGGTCGACTTCAAGGCTATGAGAGGTAGCGTACTTTTGCTTTGTGTCAACGGCGCGTTGCTTGGACTTAACTGGATATTGCTATTTGAATCGTACAACTTCACGAGTGTTGCAACCTCGACGATATGCTACAATATGGGACCGATGATTGTTGTTGCGTTGTCGCCTTTGGTGTTCAAAGAAAAGCTCACTCTCACAAAAGCGGTGTGTGTTGTAACAGCACTATTCGGAGTCATGTGTGTGTCGGGACTTTTTGAGGAAAAAGAAGCGGGGAGCAGGGGAGCTGTCGGAGTTGTACTCGGACTTTCTGCCGCTGTGATTTATGCTTTGACGGTTATTGTCAACAAAAAGCTCGAGAGAATAAATCCGATGGATAAGGCGATTGTGCAGTTTATGTCATCGAGTGCTGTGATGCTTGTGTATTCTTTGGTTACTACATCAGAGGGCGAGCTTTCTTTCACTTTGGATACAATTATATTGCTCCTTATAGTTGGTGTTGTACATACAGGTGTCGCGTATACCGTGTATTTCAAAGCTTTACCGAATGTCACATCCCAGAACGTTGCGCTGTTTGCATATATCGACCCTGTGGTTGCAGTGGTGTTGTCGGGTGTTGTGCTCAAGGAGGAACTCAGCTTTTTCACTGTGCTTGGTGCGGTGATGGTTGTTCTTTCTGCTGTTTTCAGCGAATTATATGATAATAAGCAAAACAAATGTTAATATAAGGCGTAATTTATATATAGTTTGACAATTTTTTGACAAATGGAAAAAATTACTTGATTTATATCAGCTTTAGTAGTAAAATAATAGAGGTATATACTTTGGTATAATCCAAATAGACATATTTTTAGGAGGTTTTTCCAATGGCAGTAAAAGTAGGTATTAACGGTTTCGGTAGAATCGGTAGACTTGCATTCAGACAGATGTTCTCAGCAGAGGGTTACGAGGTAGTTGCAATCAACGACCTTACAGCTCCTAAGATGCTCGCTCATCTTCTCAAGTATGATTCAGCTCAGGGTAAGTATGCTCTCGCTGATAAGGTAGAGGCTAAAGAGAGCTCAATCGTAGTTGACGGCAAAGAGATCACAATCTACAAAGAGCCAGACGCTAACAACATCCCATGGGGTGAGCTTGGTGTAGACGTAGTTCTCGAGTGTACAGGTTTCTACTGCTCAAAAGATAAGGCAGCAGCTCACATCAACGCTGGTGCTAAGAAGGTAGTTATCTCTGCTCCTGCAGGCAACGACCTTAAGACAGTTGTATTCTCAGTTAACGAGGGCATCCTCACAGCTGACGATCAGATCATTTCTGCTGCTTCTTGCACAACAAACTGTCTCGCTCCTATGGCTAAGGCATTAAACGACCTCGCAGCTATCCAGAGCGGTATCATGGCTACAATCCACGCTTACACAGGCGACCAGATGATCCTCGACGGTCCTCACAGAAAGGGCGACCTCAGAAGAGCTAGAGCTGGCGCTGTTAACATCGTTCCAAACTCAACAGGTGCTGCTAAGGCTATCGGCCTTGTTATCCCAGAGCTCAACGGTAAGCTCATCGGCGCTGCACAGAGAGTTCCTGTTCCAACAGGTTCAACAACTATCCTTACAGCAGTTGTTAAGGGTAACGTAACAGTTGATCAGATCAACGCTGCTATGAAGGCTGCTGCTTCTGATTCATTCGGTTACAACGAAGACGAGATCGTTTCTTCTGACGTTGTTGGTATGACATACGGCTCACTCTTCGATGCTACTCAGACAATGGCAACATATATGCCTGAGACAGATACAACTCAGGTTCAGGTTGTTTCATGGTACGACAACGAGAACTCTTACACATCACAGATGGTAAGAACTATCAAGTACTTCGCTGAGCTTTAATTTATAAAACCAACGTTTTTGCCGACTGCCTCGTGCAGTCGGCTTTTTTGTTTGCCTTTAAATTTCCATATAAATGTTTTATTGACATAATCTTGCATTTGTAGTACAATAGACGTGTTATTTATATCCTAAAATGGATAAATTATAAACTTAAAGGAGTCACGAAAATGAAAAAGTTTTTTGCACTTGTTCTTGCTATCCTTATGGTAGCTTCCCTCGCAGCTTGTCAGACATCATCAAATGATGTTTGGGTTGTTGCTACAGACACAGTATTCAAGCCATTTGAGTACACAGACGCTGACGGTAACTTCGTTGGTATCGACGTTGAGCTTCTTGCAGCTATTGCTGAAGATCAGGGTTTTGAGTATGAGCTCCAGAGTCTTGGTTGGGACGCTTCAATCGCTGCTTGCCAGGCTGGTCAGGCTGACGCTATGATCGCTGGTGCTTCAATCACAGAAGAGCGTAAGGGCGCAGGCTGGATTTTCTCAGACGGTTACTACACATGCACACAGAGCATGACAGTTGCTACAAACTCTGATATCAAAGGTTTCGAAGACTTAGAGGGCAAAACTGTTGCTGTTAAAACAGGTACACAGGGCGCTACTTATGCTGAGAGCCTCAAGGATGAGTACGGCTTTGAAATCACATACTACGAGGATTCTCCAACAATGTATCAGGCTGTTACAGGTGAGCAGGCTGTTGCTTGTTTCGAGGACACACCTATTATGAAGGCTTCTATCAAGGACGGAGGTCTTGAGCTCAAGGTTCTCGATGAGACAGCTAACGAGGGTTCTGACTATGGTCTTGCTGTTTTTGATTCAGCTAACCAGGAATTCCTTGATATGTTCAACGCTGGTCTTGCTAATATCAAAGAGAACGGTAAGTACGACGAGATCATCGCTAAGTATCTCGGCTAATCAAAATAACATTCACGGGCACTGAAGGCTCCCTTTGGTGCCCTGTTTTTTCGAAGGGGCTTTTTAAATGCTAGATATTATTATTGACTACGGTCAATTGTTGCTCATGGCGATGGGTCAGACCTTGCTTATGGCGCTTTGCGGACTTATCTTTGCATGCGTTATTGGTTTGATTTTTGGCCTTATGAGTGTTGTCAAAAACAAGGCGTGCAATATTATCGCGCAGGTTTTTGTAGACATTATCCGTGGTGTTCCTATGATTGTTTTGGCGTACTTCGTATTCTTCGGTGTACCGTACGCTTTCAAAAATATGCTTGATATCCGTATGACATTCACAGCGCTTACTGCAGGTACTATCTGTCTTGCTCTTAACTGTGGTGCATATATGGCTGAGATCATCCGTGCAGGTATCCAGTCTGTCAACATTGGTCAGATGGAGGCTGCTCGTAGCCTTGGTCTTCCATACTGGAAAGCTATGCAGAAAATCGTTCTGCCTCAGGCTATCCGCACTATGATTCCAAGCATCATCAACCAGTTTATCATTACACTCAAGGATACTTCTATCCTTTCTGTAATTGGTTTTCCGGAGCTTGTTAACACAGCTAAGAATATTATCGCGGTCGAGTTCAAGTCTTTCCAGGTTTGGATCATCGTTGGTATTATGTATCTTATTGTAATCACAACCTTATCTAAGGTTGCTAAGATTCTTGAGAGGAGACTTAACCGTGGCCGTAAATAAAGATGTTGTAAAAATTCATGTTTCAAATCTTAAGAAACATTTCGGTAAACTCGAAGTTCTGAAAGACGTTTCTGTTGACATCTATGAGGGCGAAGTTGTTTGTGTTATCGGTCCATCAGGTTCAGGTAAGTCAACATTCCTCAGATGTCTCAACAAGCTTGAAGATATCACAGACGGTACAGTTATCGTTGATGACTTCAATATTACTGATAAAAAGGTTAATATCAACAATGTTCGTGAGAACATCGGTATGGTGTTCCAGCAGTTCAACTTGTTCCCACATATGACTGTTAAAAAGAACATTATGATGGCGCCAACTACTCTGAAGAAGAAAAACTCTGAAGAAGCTGAGAAGCGTGCTATGGAGCTTTTAGCCAGAGTAGGTCTTGCTGAAAAGGCTGAGTCTTATCCAGCTGAGCTTTCAGGTGGTCAGCAGCAGCGTGTTGCTATTGCCAGAGCGCTTGCTATGGACCCTGATATTATGCTTTTTGACGAGCCAACATCAGCTCTTGACCCTGAGATGGTCGGCGAGGTTCTGGATGTTATGAAAGAGCTCGCACATCAGGGTATGACTATGGTTGTTGTTACTCACGAGATGGGCTTCGCCAGAGAGGTAGCTGACAGAGTTCTCTTTATGGACGGTGGTTACATCTGTGAAGAGGGAACTCCACAGGAGGTTTTCGGAAACCCACAGCAGGAGCGTACACAGGACTTCTTGCGCAAAGTGCTTTAATTTCATTTTCGACTTATATAAACTTTTCAAGGACGGTTTTACACCGTCCTTTTTTATTTATGAACAAATTTTAAATAATCGAATTAGACCTTGACTTTCTTTGACTTTAGATTATAATGTAATTGAAGGTCAAACAAAGTCAAATGGTTTTTGACTTAAATAACGCAAAACAATTAGTATAAGGAAATGATATTATGCGTATGAGTGATATAGTAGCAAAGTACATTTTGGAAATGCTCGATGAAAAAAATGGCAACGCTGAGATTCAGCGCAACGAGCTTGCGTCAAACCTAGGTTGCGTGCCGAGTCAGATAAATTATGTGATAACCTCGCGTTTTACCCCAGAACAAGGCTACATCGTCGAAAGCAGACGAGGAGGCGGTGGTTTCATCCGAATTACGAGAATCAGCACTAGCAAAAGTGAAGCGATTATGCATATTGTGAACTCAGTAGGAAACAGACTCGACAAAGCAACAGCTGAAATTATGATTAACAATATGCTTAGTAGGTCAATAATAAGTGAGGATAATGCAAGACTGATGATGGCGTCGATGATGGAGCGAGTTTATCTTGATATCCCTCAGCATTATCGAGACTATCTTCGAGCATCACTTTTCAAGAATATGTTACTTACATTGGTTTAAGGAGGAAAATAATATGTTATGCCAGCATTGTAAGGCTAAAGAAGCCAACACACATATCAAATCAGT
This sequence comes from Ruminococcus sp., assembly GCA_045124035.1. Lineage (GTDB taxonomy): Bacteria > Bacillota > Clostridia > Oscillospirales > Acutalibacteraceae > Ruminococcoides. The sequence continues at coordinate 50,123 of JBGVLC010000020.1, forward strand.
AGTAAACGGAAAATATGAAGAATATATGCTCTGTTCTGATTGTGCAAAAGAAATGGGATATACCAACATTTTCTCGGATATGCACACAGATTTTCCGTCAATCTTAGGTTCATTTTTCTCTAATGCACTTCCTGAGCGAAGCGAGACTACACGTTGCAAGAAATGCGGTAGCACATATCACGATATATTGAAAAGCGGGAAGGTTGGATGTGCTGATTGCTACTCACTTTTCATAAAAGAGATAATGCCGACTATCAGCCGTATTCACGGAAACACCACCCACTGTGGTAAAGTTCTCACAAGTGATAATAATCTGATAAAAGATGAGCAAATCAAAGATGATATGAAAGAAGTAAAAATGCTCAAAGACGAGCTTGCGAAGGCGGTTGCAGAGCAGAATTTCGAATATGCAGCACAACTTCGAGATAAAATCAGGGAAATGGAGGAGTCAAAATGAAACAGGCAGTAGTTACAACCAGAATCAGACTGGCGCGAAATTTGAGCACATATCCGTTTCCTGTCAGAATGAGCAAGGAACAAAAATCTAAACTTTGTGATGAGGTATCAGAAGTTGCAAAATCAATTATGGACTTTGACCGAATTGATATGCAGAATCTTACCAAGACTCAAGCCGTTTCCCTGGTCGAGCAACACCTCATAAGTCCTGAATTTATCACTGACCCTGTTGGCAAAACTTTGCTTTTGAGCAAAGACAGGGAAGTGAGTATTATGATTAACGAAGAAGACCACCTGAGAATTCAGGTCATCAAAAGTGACTTGTGCCTGGACGAAGCATATGCGCTTGCTGATGATATTGATACAAAGCTATCAAAGAAGCTTCCTTTTGCGTTTTCAGATAAGCTCGGATTTCTCACCCAATGCCCAACTAACCTCGGCACAGGAATGAGAGCTTCAGTTATGCTTCACCTGCCTGCACTTCAGAAGAGCAGAGCTGTGTCTAAGATAGCTTCGAATCTATCAAAATTAGGTCTCACAATCCGTGGGATTTACGGCGAGAGTACTGAGCCACAGGGAGCTTTGTATCAGCTCTCAAATCAGGTCAGCCTTGGCATAAATGAGCAGTCAGCGATTGATAATCTCAAGAACATCGCATCTCAGCTTGTGACACAGGAGCTTAAAGCAAGAGAAAGAGTTCTTTCTGATATCGAAGTTGTAGACCAGATTTGCCGAAGCCTTGGTGTTCTTAAAACTGCAAGAGTAATTGACCACAATGAAGCTATGGCTCTTCTTTCAAATATACGACTTGGGGTGTCAAACAAGCTGTTTGACTCACTTTCACTTGATAATATCGATAAGCTTATTTGTGATATTCAGCCTGCGGGAATTCTGCAAAGATATGGCGAAAATCTGTCAGCACGAGAACGCGATATCAAGCGTGCAGACTTCCTCAGAGAGAAGCTTGGTTGAGAGTATATAATATATAATTTTAGTTAAAATAACAGCGAAAGGAAGGTAATGTAAATGTATAATTTCAAAGGCTTTACACAAAAAGCAAACACAGCGCTGAATTTGGCGCTTGAGAGTGCTCAGGAGCTTGGTCATACTTATGTCGGCACAGAGCATATTCTCTTGGGTTTAGTTAAAGAAGGTACAGGCGTCGCGTCGGTGGTGCTAAGCGAATGTGGTCTAGATGACATAACTCTCGAGAATCATATTGCTGATATGGTAGGGAAGGGTAATGCAACTGTCCTGACACCTGATGATTTCACACCACGCACAAAACGTGTTATGCAGATGGCGGTTTTGAATTCTGCGAAGATGGGACATAATTTTGTTGGCACCGAGCATTTACTCATCTCCATCCTTTCTGAGCGTGACAGCTATGCTGTGAGATTCTTAAGTGAACTCGGTGTGACTCCTGCAACTGTTTTAACAGCACTCAAATCATCATTGAGTGAGGACGGTAACTCAAGTGACAACACAGACTACAAGTATACAGATGTGAAAACCTCAAAAAAGAACAAGAATAGTGATACTAAGACACTTTCACAATATGGTCGCGACCTGACCGAAAGTGCTAGAAACGGTGAGATTGATCCTGTTATCGGCAGGGATAATGAGATAAGCCGTATTATCCAGATTCTGTCACGAAGAACAAAGAACAATCCTGTGCTCATCGGTGAGCCTGGTGTCGGCAAAACAGCCGTAGCCGAGGGGTTAGCACTCAAAATTGCTAACGGTGAAGTGCCTGAACATTTAAAGACAAAGCGAGTTTTCTCGCTTGATTTAACTTCGATGATTGCAGGAACAAAGTATCGTGGTGACTTTGAAGACCGTATCAAAAATGCGATTGATGAGGTAAGAAAGTCGAGTGACATTATCCTCTTCATTGATGAGCTTCATACAATTATTGGAGCAGGCTCAGCCGAAGGTTCGGCTGATGCAGCTAACATACTCAAACCAAGCCTTGCTCGTGGTGATTTTCAGGTCATCGGAGCTACAACACTCGAAGAGTATAGAAAATATATCGAAAAAGATGCCGCCCTCGAGCGAAGATTTCAACCTGTGAATGTTGGTGAACCAACTAAGGATGAAGCGGTTCTTATTCTCAAAGGATTAAAAGACAGATATGAGGCTCATCACAAGGTGAAAATCACCGACGAAGCTATCGTTTCTGCGGTTGAACTGTCATCCAGATATATCGCTGACAGATACCTGCCTGACAAAGCTATCGACCTGATTGATGAGGCAGCTTCGAAGGTTCGTCTTTCAAATCTCACAGCTCCACCTGACATCAAAGATATCGAGGAGAAAATCGAGGTTCTTGAAAAAGAGAAGTCCAGCGCAGTTAACGAACAGGACTTCGAGCGTGCCGCAAAACTAAGAGATGAGCAAAAAGAACTCAAAAACGAGCTTACTCAGATGCGTGAGCAGTGGCAAGAGAAATCGAAGAATTTCAGCGGTGAAGTCAGGAAAGAAGATATCGCTGAAATAGTGTCAGATTGGACAAAAATTCCGGTTGTTGAGCTTACAAAAGAGGAGTCTCAGCGACTGCTCAATATGGAAGAAATCTTGCACCAAAGGGTTGTCGGGCAGGATGAAGCGGTGTCCGCTATCGCAAAGGCAATAAGACGAGGCAGAGTCGGAATAAAAGACCCAAATCGTCCGATGGGTTCATTCATCTTTTTAGGTCCGACAGGTGTGGGGAAAACCGAGCTGTGTAAAACACTCGCGTCTGCAATGTTTGGCGATGAAAATGCAATGCTCAGGCTTGATATGAGTGAATATATGGAAAAGCATACCGTTTCCCGTCTGGTTGGTTCACCTCCGGGTTATGTCGGTTATGATGAGGGTGGACAGCTCACAGAAATGGTGAGGCGTAAACCATACTCAGTTGTTCTCTTCGATGAGATTGAGAAAGCTCATCCCGATGTTTTCAATATGCTGTTACAAATCTTGGAAGACGGCAGACTCACCGATTCACAAGGCAGAACAGTTGACTTCAAAAACACAGTTATCATTATGACCTCCAATGTCGGTGCGCGACTCATTGTGGATAAACATCAGAGTCTTGGCTTTACTCAAAGTGAGAACGAAAACTCTGATATCAAGGATACGATGATAGGAGAACTCAAGAAAGTTTTCAGACCTGAGTTTCTCAACCGTGTTGATGATATCATCGTTTTCAATAAGCTGAAAAAAGATGAGATAAAACTCATTGCGAAAAAGATGCTCAGTAATCTGTCACAGCGTGTGTCAGCTCTCGGTATCACCTTGGAGTTTACTGATGAGGTCGTAAGCAAGATTTCTGACGAGGGATTTGACGATGCATATGGAGCACGACCGCTTCGACGTGCAATCGTTTCAAACATCGAAGATAAACTATCCGAGAAACTTCTTGATGGTAGCACAAGTAACAGCTCAAAAATTGTTTGTGACTATCGTGACGGTGCGTATGTTTTTGATATTTTGTAATTATAATTCGAAATTAGAAATAACAATAATTCAAAAACAGAATAATAGATAATACTAACAGCGGTGTTCCTAAACAAAAGTTTCACAGAGCACCGCTGTTATATTTCTATAAGAGAAACAAAATTGAGTTTTTCTTTGATTTATATAAAAAATATGCTAAAATATAAAAAATCACCTAGCGTAAGGTATTGCTTGTTACCCGAGGTTATGAGCTATATTAGACTCACAGGAGGCGAAAAGCTGTGTCAAAATACACAACAGGAGAAATCGCAAAGATTTGCAATGTTACTGTCAGAACAGTCCAATACTATGATAACCGTGGAATTCTCATCCCGAGTGAACTCAGTGAAGGTGGCAGAAGACTTTATTCAGATGAAGATTTGAAGAAGCTTAAGATTATCTGTTTCCTACGAGAGATAGGATTGCCTATCAATACTATCTCTGAGATACTCAAGGAGGAAGACCCGACATCCGTTATCAGTTTGCTTTTAGCTCAACACGAAGAAAGTCTCAAAGCTGAATTCGATGAAGTCAAGAATAAGCTCGACGCTGTGAAAATGCTGAAATCAGAACTTGCATCATTTGATAATTTCTCCGTTAATTTAATTGGTGACATAGCACGCATTATGAAAAATAAAGATAATATCAAAAAAGTCAGAAGAAATATGTTTATTTATGCAATCGGTTTTGGTGCACTTGAAATAGCAACAGCTGTTTTGTGGATTGTAAAGGGTATGTGGATACCGTTTGTAGTGTGCTATATTGGTGCTGCTTTGGTAGCAGCTTTGTGGTTAGTGCCGTATTATTACAAGAAGATTTCTTACATCTGCCCTGATTGTCACGAGGTGTTTAAGCCTAAGTTCTGGGAGTTCTTCTTTGCAACCCATACACCAAAAACACGAAAGCTCACTTGCACTTGTTGTCAGAAAAAGCGCTGGTGTGTTGAAACATACGACGAAAATTCCGATTAAGAATTAAAATACACAATAATATAGCACGGTATGATTAAACTTCATACCGTGCTTTTTGTTATAGTTCAGGGACAAGTTTAGCGATGAACTGTTGAATTATAGTAGCATCCATAATTGTTGTGTCATTGTCTTTATCAACATCAGCACATTCAATGAGGATATCATCCTTAGTTATCTCAAGTGTCAGATAAAGTTGAATCTGAGTTGCATCCATCACAGTAACTTTTGAGTCGCCGTCAGCATCACCGAGTGGATTTATTGCTACGAATTCATGATTATAGCTTTTAGCATAGTCATTAACCTTTGATTTGTAGTAACCGTGAATCACAGTTGTTGGTGGGAAACTGGATATAGGTTCAACATTTAAGCCGTCGGTGTGGATTCTGCAATCAGGATTAAGGAATGTAGCTTTGGTGAGGTTATTGCAACCTACAAATGAGTCCATACCGATAGATGTTAGAGTTGAAGGGAAAGTTATCTCGCTGAGACTTGAGCAGTTTACGAATGCATACATATCGATTGTTTGAAGTCCCTCAGGAAGATTTATGTGTTTAAGGCTTTTGCATCTATTAAATGCATTTCCCTTGATTTCTGTTACTGTGTCAGGGATATCAACTTTTTCAAGGTTAGTGCAACCATAGAATAAATCGTTATTGATAGTTTTAAGCTGATCTGGTAAATCAACCTCTGTGAGATTTTCACAACTCAAAAATGCAGATGAGCCTATGGTTGTGACGGTATCTGGTATATCAAGTTTTGCTATTTTAGTTCCTGAGAATGCATAATCAGCAATAGCTTGTGTATGTTGTGGAATAATTGTGTTAGTGCATCCCTGAAGCAGAGTGTTCGATGAAGTTTCAATGATAGCATTACAGTTATCTCTGCTGTCGTATACCTTGTTGTTTTCATCAACAGTTATTTCATCTAAATTTTTGTTAAGTGTAAAAGAGCTGTCATGGATACTGGTTACAGAAGCTGGAATATGGATTTTAGTAAACGATCTGCAATTATTGAAAACATATGGTGACAGAGTTGTGAGTTTTGCAGGAATGTTAATGTTGTTGAGTTTGATACATCCCCAAAAAGCACTTTCACCAATAGAAGTGATATTGTCAGAAAGGTTAATATTCTCAAGACTTGAGCATCCGTTAAATGCTGTGTCACCGATACTCTCAACAGTATCAGGCAGATTAATTTGAACCAAACTTGAACATCCGCTAAAAACTGATTTATCAATTGTTTTAAGCTTAGAGGTTGAGTTAATTTCAACCACTTCAAGTTTTTCACATTGATTGAATGCATACATTTCTATTGTTTCTACAGAGTCAGGAATATTAATATTGGTAAGATTCTTACATCCTAGGAAAGCAGAGTTCTTGATAAATCTGATGGTGTCAGGCAGAATCACTTCTGTGACATAATCGATTTTATAAAAAGCAGATCTGCCAATAGAGGTAACAGCGCGACCGTTGATAGTTTCCGGAATTTCAACTACAGTTTCTTTACCGCCGAATCTGGTTATCTCCAAAGTGTTGTCTTCAAGAGCTTTGTATGAAATGGTGTTCATATTCAAAGCTGATACCGACAACGGGGCAAAGGTGAGCACACTCAAAATCATAAGAGTAGCAAGAGTAATGGATAATACTTTTTTCATAAAATCAACTCCTTGTTAAGAAATAGAGAATATCTTCCTATACTATAATTATAAATCCGTTAGAAAGATTATTCAATTGTGAATGGTAACAAATTATAAACACAATTTTTGTGCAAGGTATAGTGTGAAAATACCCTTTCATATATAAAACGCTTTTGCACCCTCAAAGTGTTTCAACGTTTTCAAAAAAATTAAAATTTTATGAAAACAAAAAGGACTGCTCCGTTTTGGAACAGTCCTTTTGCGATTTAATCTTAAGATTTCAGCGCTCTTTCGAGCCATACGTCTGCAATATCGAGTGCAAGGTAAAGACCTGTCTTTTCACTTGATTTAACAAGCTGTTTTCTAGGGCTTAAGTCAGGGTCAGTGCAAAGAAGCTGGATAGCAACCTTGTCAGCAACCTCAAGACCGTTGACTTCCTTTTTAGTCTTAATCTGCATTCTTATTACAAAGCGATCTTCCATACTGCCGTAGTAAAGCTCATCACCACAGCGAACAAGGGGCTTACCCTTGTAGGTAGAAAACTCTTTTTCTGCCACTGTATTCATCCTTTCTTAGATGTTAAGGTAAGATTTAACAAGTGCTTCCAAAAGGTCATCTCTGTCAATTTTGCTGATGATGTTACGAGCGTTGTTGTATGTTGTGATGTAGGTCGGGTCTTCAGAAAGAATGTAGCCGACAATCTGGTTAATAGGGTTGTATCCCTTTTTACGCAACGCGTCATAAACGGTAGTCAAAGCCACCTTAATTTCATCATCTCTGTCTCCGCCGAGGGAGAAAATCATAGTTTTATCTAACATGGAAACACCTCCGATAAATGCATTATACTATAAAGCCTGAGCAAATTCAAGTCAAATTTAATTATCCCTTGAGTTCAATACCCTGAGCTTTGAGGTCATCAATGATGCTTTGAGCAACTTCCATAACTTCGTCGCGCTTGAGTGTCTTCTCAGGGTGTGAGAATGTAAGGCGAGTAGCGATACTCTTAGAAGTTTCGTCCTCATAGATATCGATAACCTGAACGTTTTTGATGAGTTTGCAGTCTGCCTTCTTGATAGCATCGCGGATAGGAGCGAAAGTAGAAGTTACGAATGAGAGGTCAATATCCATACTTGGGAATTTTGATGGCTCATCATATGTGATTGACGCATTCTTAATGCTTGCGAGTACGCTCATATCAATCTGCATAAATACGATAGCAGCGCGCTTGTCGATGTTCTTGTTGACTGTTGGATGAGCAATACCGATGAAACCTAACTCTTTGTCATCACACATAATAGCGTTGTAGTTAACAGGATGCTCGAAGTTTGATACAGGTTCTGCTTTTTCGAATGTAACAGCCTTGTGCTTGAGTTCATCAATAACAGTTTCAATCATATCCTTGAGCTCAAAGTAAAGTGTCTTTACATCTTTTGTTTTGCTGTAAAGTGTTGTGCCTAAGAACTTCTTCTCAATGCAGAGATTGTTTTCATCGATGCCTGTCACAGCTCTACCGATTTCGAAGATACCGAATTCAGGTGCAAAGCCGACATTTGACTTAACCTGACAAAGCTGAGTTGGGATGAGACTCTCACGGATAGTCTCGATGTTAGGGTTAGAAGCGTTTAACAGCTTGATAACACCCTTGTTCTCAATGCTAAGAGCCTTGAGTTCATCATAGTAGTTCCATACATATGAGTGAACTTCGTGGAGGTTGTAACGCTTAACGAGCATATCCTTAACTCGCTCTTCGTCACACTTTTCCTGTTCCATATTTACAGGGAAGAGAGGTGACTTTGCTGTGTTGACATCGAAGTTATCATAGCCGTAAATACGTGTGATTTCTTCGATGATGTCAGCCTTCATTGTGACATCCTTTGTAGCACGCCATGATGGAACTTCAACTGTGAAGTCATCACCATTGACAGCAGCCTTGAAGCCTAAGCTCTCTAACGTATTGATGATAGTGTCGTTAGAAATCTCGATACCTGTGTATTTGTCAACATAAGCCTTGTCAAAGCTTAAAGTTACCTGTGGATAGTGGTAAGCATACTCATCTGTGAGAGATGAAACGATAGTAACATTCTCGTCAAAGTCTTTGAGGAGCTTAACGAATCTAGCGATAGCGAGTGTTGTGAGTTCTGGGTCGAGTGACTTCTCATAACGCATTGATGAATCTGTACGGTGTGAGAGACGAACAGTTGATTTACGGATTGAAGCCGCATCAAATGTAGCTGACTCGAGAGTGAGAGTTGTAGTATCCTCAACGATTTCTGAGTCAAGGCCACCCATGATACCTGCGATAGCAACTGGAGTGTCGCCGTTGCAAATCATAAGAGTGTTCTCGTCGATGTTTCTTTCAACACCATCGAGTGTTGTGAAAGTGAGTGGGTTTTCGAATCTCTTGATTCTGATATTCTCAACCTTTCTTGAGTCGAATGCGTGCATTGGCTGACCAACCTCAAGCATGAGGTAGTTAGTCATATCAGCGAGGAAGTTGATAGAACGCAGACCGCAGTAGAAAAGTCTGATTTTCATATTAACAGGGCTTACATTTCTTTTGATGTTCTCAAACTGTAAGCATGAATATCTCTGACAAAGCTCGTCTTCGATTTTCATATCTACCTTAGGGAGTGAATCGTACTGAGAAAGGTCATCAATCTCAAGTGCTTTGAGCTCTCTGCCTGAGATAGCTGAAAATTCACGAGCGATACCATAGTGGCTCCAAAGGTCAGGACGGTTAGTGAGTGACTTGTTGTCAACTTCGAACACGATATCATCAATAGCGAAGATGTCTTTGACATCTGTACCATTAGCTACGCTTGGATCGATATCCATAATACCTGAGTTATCGTCAGAAATGCCAAGCTCGTTTTCAGAGCAGCACATACCGAAGGACTCAAAGCCAGCGAGTGGACGAGGAGCAATAGTGATATCGCCAATCTGTGCGCCAACTTTCGCGAAAGCTGTCTTCATACCAACTCTTACATTAGGTGCACCACAAACAACGTCTGTGAGCTTGCCGTCGCCTGCATCAACCTTTAAGAGGTGGAGTTTCTTTGACTCAGGGTGGTCTTCAACTGACATAATCTCAGCAACAACGATACCGCTGATGTCAGAACCCTTGAAGAAAATGTCGTTTTCAACTTCCGCTGTTGAAAGTGAAAACTGCTGTATAAGTTTGAGTTCGTCAAGACCGCTAAGGTCAACGAAATCTTTGATCCAATTCATTGAAATAAACATACTGTGCGCCCTCCTTATTCGTCATCTGTAAACTGTGACAACGCTTTGAGACTGCCACTGTTCAAATCTCTGATATCTTTAACGCCGTATCTCATCATAGCAAGACGAGTGAGGCCCAAGCCAAACGCAAAGCCTGTGTACTCTTCAGGGTCGATACCGCCTTCTCTCAAAACTTCAGGGTGAATCATACCGCAAGGGCAAAGCTCGAGCCAGCCACTATGCTTACATGAAGGACAACCCTCACCGCCACAGATGAGACAGCTGATGTCAAGCTCAAAGCCAGGTTCAACGAATGGGAAAAATCCTGGACGAAGTCTAACTTTGATATCTTTCTTGAAAACCTCAGAAAGCATAGTTTTCATAAAGTAGATGAGGTTAGAAATTGAGATATCCTTGTCAACCATCATACCTTCCATCTGGAAGAATGTGTTCTCGTGACAAGCATCTGTTGCTTCGTTTCTGAAACATCTGCCAGGGAAGATAGCCTTGATTGGCTTGCCTTCGTTCTTGAGTGCATCGCCGTATTTTCTCAAGATTGCGTTCTGAGCAGCAGAAGTCTGGCTCTTGAGTAACTGACCATTTTCAAGATAGTATGTGTCCTGCATATCACGAGCAGGGTGATTCTTAGGAATGTTAACAGCTTCGAAACACTCGTAGTCAGTAACAACCTCACTGTAATCCTCAACTGTGAATCCCATTGATTTGAAGATGTTCTCGCATTCGCGCTGAACGAGTGTGATTGGATGATATGAACCACGCTCAAGGTTTGTAGGGATAGAAACATCAAAAGCAGGCATACTCTCGATTTCTTTTCTGATTTCAGCTTCTTTTAGTTCTTCTGTTTTTTCAGCGATTAAAGTAGCCGCAAACTGCTTGAGTTCATTCACAAGCGCGCCCACTTCTTTTCTTTCTTCATTTGAAAGGTCTTTCATACCCTTTAAGAGGTCTGTGATTAAGCCTTTTTTGCCGAGATACTTAACTCGGATAGAGTCAAGCTCAACTAAATCAGCAGAGCTTTTGACATCATTTTCTAACTGAAGTTTCAGTTGTTCCATTTTTTCTCTCATAATATCCTCCGATAAAATAAAAAAATCCCGTCCACAAAAGGGACGGGAAAAATTCCGCGGTACCACCCTAATTTCCGAATAATCGGACACTCAAGGCGACATATAACGGTGTCAACCGTCAAAGCCTACTAGGTTTCCATTCAGCCTTGCCACTCAAAAGGGAACTTCGCTGTCAGATTTCAGTCTTTCGCTTTCAGCCTATGGCGAAAAATCTCTTTGCAAAAACCATTTGACAGTTACTTCCTTTGTCAACGTGTTATCTCGCTAATTTTATCATTTAAATGTAAATTTTGCAAGAGTTTTATTGAAAAATCTATCGCTTTATGCTATTGTTACAATATAGTTTTTAAGGAAGGTAACTGATTTATGGACAATTTAGTAGAACAGGTTGTAAAAGTTAAGAAAACAAGCCGATATTTTATTAATATGGCTTTGATTATTTTTGGTGCTATTGCTATCCCTGCATCGCTTATAGCTTTGGCTCTTATCATCAAGAGAGCGTACGTTATTTATATCGCGCTGTTTGCAGGTCTTTTCTGCATTTATGGAGCTTTTATGCTGGTGACAGGTTTGAATATTGAGTATGAATATTCTTTCTTATCAGGTACTATGCGTGTTGATAAAATCATCGCAAAGCGTAACCGCAAAAATGTATTGAAGCTTGATGTCAAAGTTATCGACGATATCTTTAAGTACAATGACGAAGAGATGGCAAGCCGTAAGTTTAACAAGGTTTACAATGTCGCAACTGAAGAATACAATAGCGACAATTATGTTTTCACTTTCCACAGTGAAGCAAAGGGCAGATGTGCTGTTGTTTTTTCTCCAAAAGAAAAATTACTCAATGCTATGCGCCCGTATCTCAAACACGAGGTAATCAGAAAACTTTTCTTCTAAGGTGGTTTGATGGATTATATCACTCTCGATTTCGTCAAAGAAAATATGCCACGACGTCCCGATGATGCTCACAAGGGTACAATGGGAACGCTGCTTAACATCAGCGGAAGTTATGCTATGGCTGGTGCGTGTGTTTTGTCATCACTTGCAGCGTTGAGGTCTGGTGTAGGTTTGCTCAAAGTTGCTTTGCCGAAAAGTATTTATCCGATTGTTGCTTCATCTTGTTGCGAGGCGGTGTATCTTCCGCTTGATGAAAGCGAAGAGGGGACGGTAAGCCCGGATTCACTCGATGTGCTTCTTGATGCATCGAAAAACGCTAATAGCGTATTGCTCGGCTGTGGACTGAAACTCTGTGATGACACCATAAAGTTTGTGAAAGAATTTGTCGGTAAATGTGAAAACAAACTTCTTGTTGATGCTGATGGCATAAATGCTCTTGCACGGAATATAGATATATTGAGTAGTACGAAAGCTGAGGTTGTACTCACTCCCCACGTCAAAGAGATGTCACGACTCACAGGACTTAGTGTGCAAGAGATAGCTCAAAATCGTGAGGAAGTTGCTATGACTTTTGCGAAGAACTTTTCGTGTACTGTTGTCCTAAAAGGCAAGGATACTGTCGTCACAGATGGTGACAGGCTTCTTATAAATCCGACAGGTAACTCAGGTATGGCTAAAGGCGGTAGCGGTGATGTGCTCTCTGGTATTATTGCTTCGTTTATGGCTCAGGGTGTGTCATCGTTTGAGAGTGCGTGCCTTGGAGTTTATATTCACGGTCTTTCGGGTGATATTGCAGCTGCTCGTTATTCGAAAACAGCTATGCTCCCGAGTGATATCATAACTTGTCTTTGTGACACATTCAAAACATTTGAATAATAAAAAACAGGAATTGTAAGAACTAAACTTTTGGAGGCTTTTATGCGCAAGTTTTCATTGTCGCTTCTTGCGATTTCTTTTTTTATGCTTGTTTTCTCGGGATGTAGCGTTGAAAATCACGCACAACCGCAGATATATTTTGAATCAAAAGCCATTTTGCATAATAGTGATAATTCTTTTGAAGCAAAAATAACTTCCTCCCAGGGTCAGAATATAACTGTGTCAGTTATAACTCCTGAAAGTGTCAAAGGAATAACATACACCTTGTCCAATTCAACGCTGTATATTAATTCAGGTGGGCTTAGATGCATCACTGTCAGCGATTATCTGCCATCATACAGCGCACTTGATGTGTTATTTCAGTCACTTTCTTTGATGGAAACTCACGAGCTTGTTTATTCAAGGAACAACGAAGAATCTGATATTTATACGCTCAAAGCTCCCCCGAAAGAATATTCGGTTTATGTTGATAGAAAAAGTGGATTTATCCGTGAGATTCGCCCTATGTATAACGATACATATATAACATTTGAATACTGAAGAAAAAAGCATCTGCGTAATTAACACAGATGCTTTTATTCTTTAATAGAAATAATCGTTACAAATATTGTTCATACATTGGTATGAGTATTCTCCCATGTACCAACCGAGGAAGATGTCTTCTTTTTCAGTAGAAAGATAGAATTTCTTGACCTTTTCAGAGTCGAATGTAGTTTTTAAAACATTTTGAGGAAGCTTCTCTTCAAAGTGTATTTCGCTGAGGTTTTCGCACCCTTTGAAAATGTTTTCTCCCAAAGTTTCGACTGAATCAGGAATGGTTATACTTTCCATATTCTTTGAGTTTGCGAATGCTTCGTCGTTGATTTTCTCGACCTCAATTTTAGTCTCAGGGAAGACAACATTTTTATCGACACCGACATATTGATCTAGTGTTTTGCCTTTGTCGGTAAACTTGAACGCAAGCTCCCAGTACGCTTTGAAAGTGACACCCAAGTCATATGTCAGCTTTGAAACTTCCTGCTCATCAGCAAAGATGTATGGCTTGTAAACGTCTTCTTTATCAAGCCACTTAGGTTCGTCTTTTTTCTTGGCGTAACCGAAAATTCTGTCGTCATACTTTCGCTGTGCAGTCCAACCGAGGAAAACGTATCCCGACTTTGTCATATTCGACTTATCAAGCTTGAAAGTTTCGTCATACGCAACGGTTCTAAGCGGTAGATATCCTTCGCCACCATTTGCGTCATAGTACACTCGGTATTCATCAGCTATCCAGAAAGCTATTGCGGTGACATCACCGACATTTGTGTTCTTGCTGACCTTTGTTTCATCAGAGAGCAGGGCATAGTCATAAACATCGCCCCATTTGAGAAAGGTGTTTTTGCTGTACGGTGTTTTTTTGCCGAAGTACTTTTTGTAGCTATCGCGTTTGATGATCCATCCGCCAAAGTGATATCCTTCTTTTTCAAAGGTGCATTTTGGAAGCTTTTTCTTCTTGCCGTAAGTGACGGTGATGCTTTTCATTTCACCATTGCCACCATTTGGGTCAAACTTCACTTTATACTTGATAGCGGTTTTGTCGCTGATACCGATTCTGTGGACAAAGTTACCGAAGTGGTGGAGTGTGATATACACGGTGTTTTTGACGTGAAAGATGTTCTCAATCTCGAGTGCTTTATCAACCGTAACAGTATCAACAAGCTCACCATTCCAGTTATAAATGACGATAAGATTTCCGCCACCACCGCTTTGAACAAAGTAGATGTAGTCGTCATCGCTGTCACAACCCTGACGGAGATATCCGCTTTGATATCCATCATATCGTTCCACTTTTTTGAATTTGCTGTTCAAGATAGCAAAGTCATAAGTACCGCTGATACCAACAACATACTGGTCGGTCTGGCTGTTATATGATATTGAATAGATTTTGTATTTAATTTTCTTGGTGCCGATAATCTCGAGCGTATCAGGATCCAGAAATGTGAGTATGTTATAGTCAGGTGCGTTGTTGGCAACGACTATGATATCCTTTTTTGAGTTATATGTCATATCATTTGCGTGTCCAAGATACAGCCCGCTTTGTCTGTCCTTGAGTTCCCATGTATTGACATCATATTTCAGGATAGTTGTGTAGCCGTTGTTGATAGCAAAGTAAGCGTACTTTCCATCAGTACACGAGCCCTGAGCTGTGACATAGTTCGAAAACCCTGCGTCTTCTTCGATATGGCTTTTTATTGGAGCGATTGTAGCACTGCTGTAAAATGATGATGACGCATCTGCTGTTATTATGTTTGCAGGAATGAGTATGCAAATCGTAAGTATCAGCGCTACAATACACATAATACTGCGTTTCATAGGTTTCTCCGAAAGGTTAATATACAAATTGTAGTGGTTTTGACAAACAAAGTCAATGTTTTAGCATAAACCGTAACAA
The DNA here is from genome assembly GCA_045124035.1 of Ruminococcus sp. GTDB lineage: Bacteria > Bacillota > Clostridia > Oscillospirales > Acutalibacteraceae > Ruminococcoides. The sequence continues at coordinate 65,177 of JBGVLC010000020.1, forward strand.
AATCTTAATATATTGTGTGTAGATAAGCCTTCGATAGTGATAACAAATGCAGTAAAATACTACCTGTGCATAGCTAGATTTTACTTGTATGTTGACATATTTTTTACTGCTATTTATAATGAGAACATAAGATTTGTGGGGGATTATTATGCTGAAAAAATCTCTTTGTATACTGACGAGTTTTGCACTTATTCTGATAATGTTTTTATCGATTGCGCCTGTATCTTTTGCTCGAAGCGTCACTTATGGGAACAACCTGATTGATAACCCGTCGTTTGAAAATTCTAACAACTGGGGATTTACGGGAAATCTTTTCAGAACTAAAGAAAAGACAAAATCAGGTTCGTATTCGCTCAAGTGTAACGCACGCGGACAAGCTGTTTGTGTCAGCAACACTGCTACTATTTCTGTCAAACCTGATACAGACTACCTGCTATCGGGTTATGTCTATAGAACCGACAACAGCGCTTGGGCTTATATTGATATGAACGACCGTGCAGGTGAAGTTCAGCTTCTGGATATTTCCTCTTACGGCAGTTTTAATTATGTTTCAGGTGTGTGGAATAGCGGTAATTCAACAAGTCTTAATGTGCGAATTGTTGTTGAGCCTAACTATACGATTAATCAGCATCAAAAAGAGGGTATCACAGGAGATATATACTTTGATGATATTTCACTCAAGGAAGTGATTTATGATGCCTACAGCGAAACTCCCGCAAACCTTTCGTCAAGTGCGAAATACTATGCTCTTGAGAATGACGATATCTATGTATCTCTTGCTACAGATAAGAACAAAGAGTACATCTCAGCTATCACCAACAAGGAAAATGATTATAACTGGATAAACAAGGCGACTGAAATCCCTTTGCTTTCAAATTATCAGGGTGGAAAGCTTAACTGGACATTAACTTCCTCAACCTTTGATAACCAAAGTGTTATGCAAAGTAGCGGCAAGGATTTAAGTCACTCACTTGTCAACACTTATTCTTGTGAGATGTCGGGACTGACTCTCAAATCCTACTGGAAACTGTACAAAACTGGTCCTATCTATCACTACAGCGAAGTTATCAATAATACAGGAAAAGCAGTAAGCTTTGAGTCAACTGACATCACAGCAGGTGATATCTTGCTGAAAATTCCAAACAATGTCACTATCCACAGCTTCAATCGTTCGCGTTACAATAACGGTTTTGATGGTGATTTTACAAAAGGTGTCTTTGAAAACAAAGTTACAAACAACCTGTTCTTCAAATCAAGCGTTGAAAATTCATGGCTTGTAAATTCAGGCTCTCTGCCGTTTGAGGTTCTCCAGAGTAGTGATAGTCACGGCTTGTATGTAGGATTTGAACACAGCTACGGTGATATGTTTATGCGTACTCAAAACGATAAGACTGTTCTGCGTTTTATTGCTGATTTGGGCGATAGTACAGAAGTTATCAATCGTGAAAATGGGGAAGTTTTGCGTGTGCCTCCTGTGTTTTACGGAGCGTACAGCGGTGAGCTTGATGATGGCAGCAACAATATGAAAAAGTGGTTTTATAATCACCTGATGACAGAAAGCCTTCGCGAGAATGTAAATGAACCGCTGATTGAATTTCACGTTCCTGTTTTCTCGGAAAACGATCTGAAAAATTATCTCAACACCTTTGACCTTGAGAGTATGGGGGTTGAGCTTACAAAAATGGACTACTGGTGGACAGTGCCTGATAACAACTTCAACGAAGTCCTCGAGCTACAGTGGAATCCTGATAAAAGCAAATGGCCAAACGGTATGACATACGGAAAGCTTGTGAAAAGCTACTTTCCAAGTCTCAAGACTTCGCTTTATATGGCAGATACCTATAACGGTGTTGATATTGGCACAAAAGCGGGAAGACAGGCTCAGATTGATGCTTTGACAAAGCGTATGAACGACTGGAATATTGACTATTGGCGTTCGGATTTCGATGTGCTAAAGCCGAATAACTATGCAAATCACGAGGGTTTGATGTATATCCTCGACACACTTATCGAAAATGACCCTGACTTTCGTTATGAACATTGTTCAGCAGGTGGTTCGCTCAAAGATTTCGCGACCTTACAGCGAATGACCTTTATGACTATGGAGGATTCGGGCGGAGCGCTCAACCACCGAATGGCGTTTTATTCAAACTCATATATGATAAATCCTGTTCAGCTCAAATTTGACCTTGGTTTTGACTGGACAAGCGATCAGGACAACGGATATATCAATTCGAATCTCGAGAAATGGAATACCTACAATGTGCGTACTGCGATGATGGGCGCTATGATGGTGCAGAATGTCGGTTCATATCTCACAGATTCAGAGAAGCGAGAGCTTCAAAAAGGCTGGAAGCTTTACAAAGAAAAACAACGTCCGATACTTAAAGGTTGTGATGTCTATCATATCCTGCCTATGCCTGACGGCAAAAACTGGGATGGTATGCAGTTTTATAACAATAACATTGAAAAAGGTTCTGTGTTCATTTTTAGAGATAAAAATGTTGGTGGCGTTGATGGTTCGTCCAAGAACATCAAGCTCAAAGGACTTGAAGAAAACGCTTTGTATTCGCTCAGCTTTCAGGACAGAACATCTCAGAATGTCACTCTTACAGGAAAACAGCTAATGAGTAGCGGTATTACTGTTACGGGAATGAGCAGTGTGTATGACAGCGAGATTATCTGGATTGATAAGGTGGGAGAAAAAGAGCCCGTGAAGTATCTTGTCGGCGATACCGACTTGGATGGTGACATCACAGTAATTGATGCAACCTCTATCCAGCTTCATATCGCTGAGCTTAAAGCTTTGTCAGAGACATCGCTTTTATGTGCTGATGTTGATATCAATGGTGATGTGAACATTCTTGATGCAAGTATGATCCAGCGATATCTCGCACAGATTGAAACCGATAACAGTAAGTGCGGTGTATACATTGAAGTTAAGGAAGATGAGACACCGACACAGCTCGTAGCTCCGACGATACCTGTGGAAGACGGAAACTTCCTGTATTTCAAAAACACAGATAACTGGAGCGAGGTGTACGCATACTATTGGCATCCTGACAACACTACATTTACAAGTTGGCCGGGTACGCCGATGGAAAAGGTCACAGATACTGTGTATAGAGTTGAAGTACCTCATGGTGTGACTATGATTATTTTCAACAATAAAAACGGTACCCAGACTCAGGATATCGCGATTGATGGAATGAATAGGATTTACTTTGATAACCAATGGCATAATATATAACAAAAGACGGATACCTGAATCGAGGTACCCGTCTTTTTGTGTTGATTTTAAAGTGTTACCAGGTCTTGACAAGATAGTGGCCACTTGAGTCGGTTTGGGAAATAGGATAGTATTTCACTTCTCCGCCTTTGTAGTCAATGTCTGTAGTCTGTGCTGAGCCATTTGTGAAAATGATTTTTGTCACATCATTTGGTACTTCAAAAGTGTAGATAGATTCGCCAAAATCATTCTTACCTGCGCTTGTCATAGCCTGGCCCGGCCAACTGGTCATGGCTGTATTGCTGTCACTCCAGTAGTAGCAGTAAAGCTGACCACTCCAAGAAAATGAGTTTGTGAAAGTAACCGTGTTTTTCACAACAGGGGTTGTTGGAGTATCAGTAGGTTTTTCTGTAGGAGGCTGTGTTTCAGGTTCGGTAGGAGGGATGTACTCGATGATTTTACCGACCTGACCTGTTTTTGGAAGGGATGCGAGGTGTCGTTGGATAATGGAGGCGTCAATAATAGTTATACCTCCTGACACGTCACCATCAGCCAAATCTTTAAAGATATCTTTGCCTTTATCGAGGTCTGCGATGAAAAGCTGAATCTTTGTGGCGTCAAGGACGTTGATGGTTCCGTTGCCGTCAGCGTCGCCGTAAATCATATCATATACGGTGAAGTTGATTGTCTTTTCTGCGTATTCAAGGTTGCAGTCGTCAGAAGAAACGGTGAGAGTGTATTCGCCTGCTTTCTTCGGAATGAAGTCAAAGTGTGTGGTGGTTGTTTTGATAACAGTACTGTAGGTTGAGTATTTCACCACCTGGTCAGCCCAGACTTTTCCGGAGCTATCCTTGACTACAAACTGAGATTCAGCTCTGTATCCACCATATGATGCGATACCCTCGAAAGCTGTGATGCTTTCAAATCGGATGTTTTTGGAAACGATGCCAACTTCTCGGTCTGGGGTGACAGAAGATATTTCGAAAGGATGGTTTATGACTTCGAATTCCTTTGTGAGTGAGGATGTTTCCTTTGCGTAGTCCATCGCTGTGACAGTTATTCTGTATGTTCCTTCATTAAAGAAGCTGTATGGGCTCATAATGAAGTTGTAGTCATAATCACATACTTTTACTTTACCTGTATCAAGATGTTCGATAACATATTTGTACTGATATGGTTCATATCCGCCTGTTGTATCGATATCTAACACACAGCGTTTTCCAACATCTGGGATACCGTTTGAAAGTTCAAAATCGTTTAAAGTGAGTTGTTCTCGCTGGTTTTTTGTGTAGTAGTTGTTGAGTCCGACTTTAGCTTTGTAGTAAGCTCCGTTGTTGTTATCGATTTTGCCGTTGTCAGCGCTGAAGTATAGTGTTATATCATCTGTCACATTTTCGATAACATACTTATATAGTGAACCTCTGTGTTCATCATTTTCTTCCATCTGTACTTTTGTGAATTGTGAATCAGTTGGTTTTTTGAAATGAAGAATAGGGTTGTCAAAACCGATGTAGTATATAACTGCGTTATTCTGTGTACATTCTTTGAGATTTATGGTGGTCTCGTTGTTTTCAACTGAGATAGGGAAGTTAGCGTTTGCTTTATACTCAATACCTGTGAATTCATTGACGATAGAGAAGTATTTGACTGTAAGTGGTTTTGAGTTTGCGTTTCTGTCGCTTATGGTTACGTTGAAGTTATAAGCCTCGAAGTTTTCAGCTGAAATCTCAGGGGATAAATCAGAAAGCGGATACAAAAAGGTTATATCGCATGCTTTGTTCGAGCCATCAAAGGCAACATGGTTTTCGGTTGTGTTGTAACCAATAGTTGAAAGAAAGTACTTTTGGTATTCAGAACCATTTTTGTCTGCTGTGAATTTGATTAGCATATCGGCTCTGCTTTCTGTATTGAGTGTAAACTTTGCGTAGATTTCTTTGCCTTCGTTAGGGTCGCACACATCGATGCGATACAAGTCGTCTATGCCGACAGGTTTGTTGTCATAGTGCTCAGTACCATCGACAACCGAAACTTTGTTGAGGGCATCATAGGCTATCCACATAAAGCCTTTGTTTCCGTAGCTTTCACCCCATGAATTAGCAATTTTGAGAGCTCCCATTTCGCCGTCGTCAACTTTGTCGTTCTTGTTAATGTCGCACCACAAGTTGTCGTTGTATCCGACGATGACCATACCATGGCCACCTTCGTGTCCTTTAACAACCCTGACAAACTGTTCGCCTTCGTACTTGTTGTTCTCAGGAACATCAGGGTTTGTTTTGATTTTGTCATAGTCCCAGTCATATATGTATGATGAGAATTTGATGATATCTCCGTTGTTCAGCGCGGTTTTGAGAGTTTTAAGGTCGCTGTCCTTGTTCGATGTGATTTCTTTTCCTTCTTTGCCGAAATCCTCGATTTCCTGGTAATCTTTGAGTTTATATCTCATAGCTTCACGCCATGCTTTTTCATCAAGACACCAACCTTTGTAGTCAACGCCGTCAAAAGGAAAGCTTTTTTCATATGGACAGCCGTGTTGTTTTAACAATTCATAGTTGCTGAAAGCGGTGCTTCCGGTATCTTTTCCGCTGTTAACAAAGTTGTAGTTCCATTTTACTGAGAAGATATTGTCGTCAGTAGTGGCAACCGATCTATGCTTGTTCATAGTGTATGTGAACTGATAGTAAACTGTTGCGAAAACAACACACGCGCCAATACCACCTTGATTACCGATTTTTGGAAAGTACTTTGAAGTACTGTTATCGACAAAAGATGGAAGATCAGGTGAGAGACCTGTCATAGCGATATCTATTTTGTTACCGCTGTTTGAAGCTTTGGATACTACGTTGTAGTACTCTTGAGGGGAATGTATCACAGGGATATCTTCGTTTGTTTTTTGTCCTATCTCAAGGTCACCCGTTCTACCTAAACAGCATGATGTTGCCTGAGTGTTTTCTGCGGCTTTTGTTTCTTTTGTGCTTAGCTTAATTATGCTTGCTGATGATAATAAAATCGTCAGCGTGAGCATCAACGCACATAGCTTTTTTGATATAATTTTCACAATTTTAATCCTTAATATATTTACCAAGTCTCAACTAGGTTGTTACCTTTTGAGTCAGTTTGAGAAATTGGGTAGTATCTGATTTCTCCACCGGTGTACTTGATATCTGTTGTTTGTTTTGAACCATTTGTGAAAATGAGGTATTGAGCACCATCAGGCACATCAAAAGTATACAGAACCTCATTGAATTCGTTGACACCTGCGTGAGTCATCGCAGTACCAGGCCATGATGTCATCGCAGTATTGGAATCAGACCAATAATAACAGTAAATATTCATACCACTCCACGAGAACGAGTTTGTGAATGTGACTGTGTTTTTAGCTACAGGTGTGGTTGGTGTTTCAGTAGGTTTCTCTGTAGGTTTTTCTGTAGGAGGCTGAGTTTCAGGTTCGGTAGGAGGGATATACTCGATGATTTTGCCGACCTGACCACTTTTAGGGAGAGAAGCGAGATAGCGCTGAATAACTGAGGCATCGATAATGTTTATTGCACCCGATACATCAGCATCACCAAGCTCCTTGTTGATATCTTGTCCTTTTTCAAGGTCTGCAATATGTAGCTGGACTTTTGTTGCATCAAGAATGTTGATGATACCGCTTGAGTCAGCATCTCCGATGATTTTGTCAATGACAGAGAATGAAGCTGTCTTTTCAGCGTATTCCTTTCTTCCGTCAGTTGACGAAACGGTGATGGTGTAATCTCCTGCTTTTGTTGGTATATAATCGAAGTCTATGACACTTTTTTTATAAGACAGATGGAAGGATGTGGATTTTTTTGTGTGAGTGTAAACAACATTGCCGTTGCTATCTTTTATGTCAAATTTATACAGGCTTTTTACGTTTCCACGTGAGATGATTTCTTCACATTCGGTTTTTGCAGTAAAGCTTGAAGTGTTACCTACAAAATGAGTTTTTGAATTTGAGGTTAGCTCAGAGAAAATAAATGGTATATCAATGATATTCATATCTTTTGTGAATGAAATGATATCGCCTGCCTGGTCTCTGGCTTCCGCAGTAACCCTGTAGTTACCCGGAGTGTTAAACACATGACTTTTTTCGTACTTATGTTCAAAGTAGATGTACTTTATCTCACCAGTATCAAGATTTTCGATAGTGTACTGATAGTTGTATGGTTCGTATCCACCAACTGTATCGGTCTCAAAGAAGAATCGGATACCTGGATCGAGAGAGTCTTGCGGAACCCTAACATCAGTGATAGTGAGAGCTTCTTTGGCGTTTTTGGTGCGGAAGAAATTGAGTCTGTTATCTGCGGTGTAATATTTTCCGTTGTTGTTATCGATGTTACCATTTTCGTCGGAGAAATAAAGAGTTACGTTCTCAGGAACATTTTCCAAAACATACTTTGTGTTATATCCAAGTCGTTCCATACACTCGTTCATCTTGACTTCTTTGAATTCACCATTTCCGATTTTGTAGTGAAGTGTAGGATTATCGTAACCAATGTAATATATAACCTTGTTTTCAAGTGTGGTTTCCTTGATGTTATAGCTGATTTTGTTTCCGTCTACTGATGTGTTGAGATTGTCTGTCACAGCATACGACTTACCTGTAACATCATTTACTATTCGCACATCTTTGATAGTAAGTGGATTTGAGTCTGCTTTAGTATCCTCGATTTCAATTGAGAAAGAACAAGCTTCAAAATCATCATAACTAAAATCAGAGTAAATAAGGTCGATAGGGCAAACAAACACACCATCGCAGGCAACTTCTGTACCATCAAAAGCGCCTTCAGCTCTTTCGCTTGTGTATCCACCACCACTGCCGTAGAACATCTGCCAGCTTTTTTCTGTACCATTTTTTTCGACAGTAAAAGTAACCTTGTGTTGTGTTCGTTTTGCGGTGTTGAGTTTATACTGGAAATAGATATCTGACATATCGTCCTGCTTACGCACGGTGATACTTCTGAAATATTCAAAAATTGGATATCTGTTACCTTCAGGGCCATTTTCAACACAGCTTATGTTATTGAGAGCATCGTACGCTACCCAAGCAAAACCATCGTTGGCATAACCCTCGCCCCAAGAGTTAGCGATTTTGAATGCGCCCATTTCGCCGTTGTCCACCTTGTCGTTTCCGTTTACATCTATCCACAAGTTGTCGTTATAACCAACGAGAGTCATTGCATGACCACCGCTTTGACCATCACAAACTGTGACACATTCTTCTCCGACGAACTTTGTGTTTTCAGGTGCGTTTGAGTTGGCTTTCAGTTTGTCATATTTCCAACTGCTTATATAAGTTGAGTAACCCAGCACTTTTCCGTCATTCAAAGCTGTTTTTATTGCGACTAGGTCTTCGTCATCAGGAGATGTGATTTCTTTGCCATCAACTCCTATTTCGTCATACATGAAGTAATCTTCAAGTCTGTTGCGGATACTCTCTCTCCATACACCTTCATACGCGTACCAGTTTCTGTCATCCTGGTCGGTGTATGGAACTGTTTTCATAGATGGAGCGCCAAAATGTTTGAGGAAATCGAAGTTGTCTCCATGATATGTGCCATCAGAACCACCGGCATTTATGAAATTATATACAATCTGAGGTGAGCGTGTGTTGTCGGCTGTTGCCTGAATATCATTTTTCTGATTTACTGTATAAGAAAACTGATAGTATACAGCTGAGAATGTTGCGCATGAACCCAGACCTCCCTGATTGCCTATAGGTGGGAAGTATTTTGATTTACTTAAGTCTACTGATGACGGAAGATTATTTGAGCCTAGTGAAGCAATATCTTTTTTTCGGATATTGTGAGCCTTGTAGTAATCTTCTTTTGTGGAAATCACAGCAGCAGCTTCGCTGTAATCTTTATCGAGTTCACCTGTTGCACCGTAGTAACGGAAAGTTCCGTCTTTTTCCTTAACAACGACAAACGGCTGTTCTTGTGAAAACTCGTAGTCTGAAAAGTCGGTTTCTTTTGCGCTGATTGTGAATATGCTAAATGATGATATTATTATCACCTGAGCAAGGATCAACGCGCATAACTTTTTCAATTTTCCTTTCATATAATTCCCTCCTGAAAATCTTAAATCGTATATGAATATACACAATTAACTATATCATTAAAAATTTATATATTCAAGGGATATAAATAATAAAAAACGGATATCCGGTAAGGAATACCCGTTTTTTGTGTTTTTTAGTTGTGAGTGGCAATTTACCAGGTCTTGACAAGATAGTGACCACTTGAGTCGGTTTGAGAAATAGGATAATATTTCACTTCTCCGCCATTGTAGTCGATGTCTGTAGTCTGTGCTGAGCCATTTGTGAAAATGATTTTTGTCACATCATTTGGAACTTCAAATGTGTAGAGTGTTTCGCCGAAATCATTCTTACCTGTGCTTGTCATAGCTTTGCCTGGCCAACTGGTCATAGCTGTGTTTGACTCACTCCAGTAGTAGCAGTAAAGCTGACCACTCCAAGAAAATGAGTTTGTAAAAGTAACTGTGTTCTTAGTCGCAGGAGGGTTGGTTGGCTTTTCGGTAGGTTTTTCTGTAGGAGGCTGTGTTTCAGGTTCGGTAGGAGGGATGTACTCGACGATTTTACCGACCTGACCACTTTTAGGGAGAGAAGCGAGATAGCGCTGAATAACTGAAGCGTCGATAATATTTATTGCACCCGATACATCAGCATCAGAAAGCTCCTTGTTGATATCTTGTCCTTTTTCGAGGTCTGCGATATGTAGCTGGACTTTTGTTGCATCAAGAATGTTGATGATACCGCTTGAGTCAGCATCTCCGATGATTTTGTCGAATACTGTGAACGAAAGTGAGATTTCAGCGTATTCTTTGTTACTGTCTGTTGATGAAACTGTGACTGAGTATTTTCCCGCTTTCTTTGGAATGAAATTTTCTGTGATTTCACAATAACGATAACTCAAATTATATTTATTGCATTTTACGGTGTTTTCGTGACATATATTACCGTTTTCATCTTTTATAACGAAAGTATATGAATTGTGCGGATAACCTGTGTATTTGATTTTTTCATTCATGGTCACAGCATTTAAAGAGATGCTTTCCCCAACCAGCTTTGGGCCATTTCCGACTTCAAAGGATTTGAAAGAAAACGGAATGTCTTTGATTTCAATAACGCTTTCGGCTTTGTATACTGCATCCGAGTAGTCTTTTACATTAACTGTGATTTTGAATTTTCCTTCTTTTCGGAAGTAGTAAAAGTATTTTGGATTTGATTTGTATTCTTCGTTGATTTCTTCGTTAGTCTGAAGGTCTGTGATTGTATAGCTGTAAATATACGGAGCATAGCCACCGCTTGCTACAGTTTCGAAATCACAACAGTTATCAACATCGGCAACGCTCTCAACGTTGTTTGATAATGAAATCGAGACAGGTGTGGATACGTTTTGGGTAACAAAGTAGTTGAGACCTTTTTTAGCTGTGAAATACTGACCGCTGTTGTTGTCAACATTACCCTGTGTATCTGAGAAGTACAAGGTAGCTGTGTCGTTATTTTCAAGGTCGATAACATACTTGTGGGTATATCCTCGACGCTCTGTGTTTTCTTCAAGTTTGATTCCGTCTTGTGAAACAAAGCTACCATTTTCCAATTTGTAGTTGAACATAGGAGAGTAGTAACCCCTGTAATATATAACTGCGTGGTTTAAATCGGATTTAGTGAAGCTGAGTTCTTTCTCATCACCATCCAAAGTGAAAGGAAATGGTTCTGATAGCTTGTACACTACACCTTTTGTTTCGTCAACAATCTCAGCGTTTTTGACGGTTAAGATGTTGGAGTCTTTTGTTGTGTCCTGAAAACTGACATTTATACTATAGTCGTTGAAACTGTCAGACGTTAAATTTGCATCCGCATTACTCAGAAGAAGAACCATTGTTGCATCGGTTGCGTCTTTGCTGCCGTCGTATGCTGTGTGTGGTCCTTTGTTGATATTTGAGTAAGCCTGACGGGAGTAGATGGTTCCGTCTTTCTCAGCTGAAAGGAGTACCATTGACTGTGTTCTTGCTGAGGTGTTTAAGGTGTATTTCAGGTACAGGTCAGCTTTAGTACCCTGCTTTAGGACTTTGATACCCGCAATCTCAGTGAAAATAGGTTCGCGTTTGCTCTCTTCTTTTACACCCTCAACACAGGAAACAGCGTTTAAAGCATCATACGCTACCCATGCAAAACCTTTGTTGCCGTATCCATCGCCCCATGAGTTTGCGATTTTCAAGGCGCCCATTTCGCCATTATCAACTTTGTCGTTATTGTTTATGTCAATCCACAGATTGTCGTTGTAGCCAACGATAGTCATTCTGTGGCCGCCTTCTCTGCCGATTTGTGCAACTACTGCGTATTCATCCTTGTATTTACTGTTCTCAGGAGCTGATGCATTTGTTTTCAGCTTTGTGTCTGTCCAGCTGCTGATGTGTGTGGAATAGGCGAGGACCTCTCCGTTTGCAAGTGCTGCTTTTATAGGCGCGAGGTCTTCGTCATCAGGTGAGGTGACTTTTGAAGCATCTTTACCGATATCTTCGAATTTGTAAAAGCTGTCGATTCTGTTTTTGATTGAGGTCATCCAAACTTCTTCTGACGGGGAAAAAGAGCTTGTGTCTTGAGTGTATGGAACCTGAGACAAAAATACGCTACCTTGTTTCATCATGAACGAGTATGCGTCGTAATAAGGGCCGATTGACCCTTCAGGACCAGCGATGATGTTGTATGACCATTGTGGAGAATATGTGTTATCTTTGGTTGTTGTGATGTCGAGGTCTCTGTTCATCATATAAGTGAACTGATAGTAAACCTGAGCCCAGCATGTGCAAGAACCAAGGCTACCCTGATTTCCGATTTCAGGAAAGTATTTCTTCTGGCTGTTATCAACAGAGTCAGGAATATCCTGAGCTGATGTTGCAGCAAGTTCTTTTTTAGAACTGCCACTTTTATTTATAAGGTTGTTGTAATCCTCAAGCGAGCTTATAACTTTTATTGAATCAGGCTCGCCACCTGTGCCGATTTCTTCGTTACCTGTCACGCCGATGTATTGTGCTGTCTCCTTGTCACTTGTTGAGGTGAAGGTTTGTTCAGATTGACAGACGATATCGTTTTCATTTGTTTCCTTTGCGTTGATAGCTGATGTACCAAAGACGGATAATATCATCGTCAGTATCAGCATCATTGCACAAAGCTTTTTGATGTTAAACTTCATTGTTAATTTCCTCCGAAAATCCTAAAGTAAAATTGCTTATATATCTTAACTATAGCACCAAGTTTGTGTAGTTTCAACAAAAAGCGAAATAAAGAAAAAGTGCAGCCATTTAACTGCACTTTTTTAACTTATTTTACATTATTTCAAGGAGTTTGATAGCTCCGTTTTTTAAGAATTCTATATTTTCTTTTCTATAAACGGTGTCTCTCTTGGTGTGGATTCTGTTCATATATAGTATATTCATAAACTTGGAACGCTTGAGTGCGGCAACACCGATACCACCTTTGAAGTTTGCGTTATCTGATGGGTAGAAAGCTCCTTTTTCGGCTATTTCAACAGTGACATCTTTTGTTGAAATGAAGGATTTTTCAAGAAGAGCCTTGTAATTCTTTGTGCTTTTCTTGAGTGCAAAGAAAATCGTCTCTCCGTCTGATACACAGTCAAAGTTTATAACTAACTTGTTGTTTTTAATATCTTTGTGTTTTGCTGCAAAGTCAAATGAACCAATAAGTCCGACTTCTTCCAAATCGAAGAAAACAAAGGCAACTTTGTCTTTTTTCTCTTGTGGTAAAACTGTCATAATGTCAAGCAAAGTTGTGACACCGGAGGTGTTGTCGTTTGCAGTGTGCTTGTTTGCAGGACCGGCTATCAAAAGGAAAAGCAACACCCAGTATACTGCAAACGAAAAGTTGATGCCAATGTCAGTTGCTATGTAAGACTCAACTCCACTTGCTATCAGAATCGATGAAAGTAAAAGTCCACATGGTATACTGACAGCGGAAAAACCTATTAGAATAATTATCTGGTATGCTAAATAAATGAAAATGTTATTCGGAGTGATGAAGTTTGGGAAAATCATTTTAGCGCAGGTATCGTAGTGAGCTGTGTACAAAACTTCAGCTTTATCAACATCACCGACAATGATATTTTTGCCACCAAAACTGACTTTTTCTGTGGAAGATTTGTATCCGTGTTTGCTTGCAACACTTTGGACATAATCTCTGAAAGCTTGTCTCTGCTTTTTTGTTTTTCTTATTTCATATTTTTCAAATACTTCTTTTGTGGTAGTTGTCAAGTTGTATACCTGCCTTATGTGATATTTAAATAAATATAGACTATTAAATAACAAATAACTATATGTTTCAACAAAATTGTAGTTAATATATTGAAATGAAGTGCCTACGAGTGTAAAATATTATCAATGTTTTTTTAGGAGTGATAATATGAAAACAAGGACTCAAAGATTGGTTATATCAGCGCTTTTATGTGCTTTGACCTGCGTTGTGACAATGATGGTCAAAGTTCCGTCACCATTCAAAGGTTATCTGAATCTCGGCGATGGTATTGTGCTGTTTTCTTCTTTTATGCTTGAGCCCGGATATGCTTTTCTGGCTGCTGGAATAGGTTCAGCACTTGCGGATTTATTCTCTGGTTATGCTTTGTATGCTCCTGCTACTTTTGTGATAAAGGGTGTTATGGCGCTCATCGCTTTTTATGGCTACAAGATTATGAATAAAAAGATGGGGGATTTTCCATCGCGAATACTCAGTTGTGCTTGTGCTGAATTAGTTATGGTTGGAGGATACCTTTTGTTTGAGGGTATCTTGTATGGCTTTGCACCATCGCTTGTGAATGTTCTGCCGAATGCTGTTCAGGGTGCTGTCGGAATGATTCTGGCAATTATACTTATGAAAATATTTTCAAAGTCAAAAATCAGATTGTAATTCAGATTAATCACAAAATTAATTTGATATAAAGCTAAAAAGCTACGGTACCGTTGGGCGACCGTAGCTTTTTTTATGAATATATTGCGAAATATTGTAGTTCTCGCTGGATTAAGTTTTGATGATAGATTTAGTTCTCCATCTACCGCTTTTGAATCTGAAGACCATGAGCACTCCTCGAAGAATTTCATCAAGTGCGAGTGCAATCCATAAACCGAAAATTCCCATACCGAGTACAACAGCGAAAATATATGCACCCAGTACGCTGACAAGCCACATGGATACAATCGCACAGATAGTAGGGAAGTAGACGTCTCCTGCTCCTCGTAAGCAAGCAATAACAACGATATTGGTAGTTCGACCAAGCTCCAAAAACCAATCCACAAAAAGAATTGATGCACCAAGCAAAATAACCTCTTTGTCGTTTGTGAATACGTCCATAAGTGGATTCCTGAAAATAAGTCCGATAGTACACGCTGACATTGTTATGAGCATTGAAAACTTATACGCGCGCATAGAGCGTTTGTAGGCTTCATCCAATTTGTTTGCACCAACAAGGTGACCCATAATAATCTGTGAAGCCTGACCGATAGCTACAGCAAATATGTAAAAGAACATAGTGATATTTTGAACATATGTTTTAGCGATAAGTTCATTATCGGTGAGAAATTTCAGTATAATTGAAGTGATAACAAGCTGAGACAGGTTATACAAAAATGATTCAAGAGCCGATGGTACGCCGATTTTCAGGATATCCTTGATATCACTCCATGGGAATGGCTTGAGTAGCTTGAATATTTTGATGCTCTCGATTTTTGTGAACAGTACAATACCTAGAACAATAGTACCAACGATACGGCTGAATGTTGTCGCTATCGCAACGCCCATAACACCAAGTCTCGGAGCACCGAAAAGGCCTAGAACAAAGACAATATCTAAAACGGTGTTAATTATATTCATACCAACTGTGACATACATTGATATCTGTGTCATACCATGATTTCGGACAACAACGGACATAGCAGCAAGCACTGCTTGTAAGAACAAAAATCCGCCGACAATTTTGAGATACTCACTTGCAAAGTTAAGTATGGTTCCCTGTGCACCGATGAATGTGAGGATTGGTTTGCTAAAAAGCACCAGCAAAGCGCTGATGATTATACCGCAAACAAGATTCAAAAATATCGAAATTGCCGCGATACGCGAAGCGTTCTCATTCTTCTTGGCTCCGAGGTACTGCGAAATAAGTACGGCACTAGCTCCTGATATAACAGTGAAAACTATCGTCACTATGGACACCGCTTGATTCGCGGTGTTGACTGATGAGGCTGCTAAATCGTCATATTTGCTGAGCACAAACACATCGACAAAGCCTAGCAACATGAACAATGCTGTTTCGATAAATATTGGCCAGGCAAGATTAAAAAGCCTTAATTTTTTCATTTTTTTCCCCTTAAAATATATTTCGTTTCGAATATATCACAGCAAAGCTTATCAGTCAATAAAACAGCTTAATATGGGATAAATTTCAACTAAATAGCAAAATAAAAACACATCTTGATTTTATAATCCAAATGGTGTATAATAACATCTGCTGAGAAACTGTGTGTTCATACATCACACAAATATCATACGCGGGTGTGGCGGAATTGGTAATGAAGCGACCGCTGCCTGTGGCAGAGTAAGGGAGCGAAATGCTGTCTGAAATAACGAGTATAAGCGAGCACTTCAGTGCGAAGCTTAGACGACTATTTTTCAGACCGGACGACGCGCCGAATTCAGGCTTATATACCTCGTGGACAATAATCGATAAAATTTAATATTTTGTTTTTTCACAAGTTTTTCTTGTTGAAATATATACAAGCGGGTGTGGCGGAATTGGCAGACGCGCCAGATTTAGGTTCTGGTGGCACCCCCGTGCAGGTTCAAGTCCTGTCACCCGCACCAAAGCTAAAGGGTACATCAAAGATGATGTGCCCTTTAGTTTTTTTATATTAATTAAGGACTTGAAGGCGAGCGTTAATAAAACGTCATAGTATGACGTTTTTAGCGAGAGCGATGATGAGCTTCTATGAGTCACAATGAGGGTAAGACGAGATAACTCTCAATGTATATTGAGCACCTGTCACCCGCACCAGTATGAGTAGCTATAACGGACTTAGTTATAGCTACTTTTTCTTTTTTATAATGTCTGTTTTGTGAATACCCGCATTAATATAAAAGAGGATGCCTCAACAAAAAGTGAGACATCCTCTTAGTTTTACTTATTATTCTGGTGACAGCTGTCTTTCATTGGGCAACCGCCACATCCACAATTGCACGATTTCTTGCCTGCTTTCTTGTCTTTAACCATTTTGATGATGATTAAAGCGACTACCAAGGCGACAATCAAAAACACAATTATAGTCGCTAAATTCTGAGTTAGGAAGTTAATCATAGATTATCCTTTCTGTAAAGGCTTATTTTCTGAGATTGTTCTCGTATTTGTTTTTTCTGAATAAGAAATATAACAACACCGCGAGTGCAATAAAAGCGAATACTGTCCAGATAGTGAAAACTCCATTAAACAGCATACCAATGTTGTAAACGATGAGAGAAATCACATAAGCGAATACACACATATAAGAGATAGCAAAAGCTGTCCACTTGAAGTTGTTCATCTCTCGCTTGATTGCGCCCATAGCGGCAAAGCAAGGAGCACAAAGAAGGTTGAAGATAAGGAATGACATACCTGCGAGTTTTGAACCACCGAAGAATTCTTCACCAATCAAAGCGATACTTGAAACATCGCCTTCCATAGCAGAAAGCAGGTCAGCCGCAGCAGTAGGGTTAGCTGAAGCGAGCATTTTTGAAAGTGAGCCGAACACGCCAGCGATTTCCTCTTTAGCCATAAGACCGAGGATAGTTGCAACAGCGCACTGCCAGTTGCCAAAGCCGAGAGGAGCGAAAATCCAGGCGATAATGCTACCGAGGTTTTCGAGGATAGAAGCTCCGCTGTTTGTATCAGTAATGTAGTGGAATCCACCCTCGAATGACAAGGAGTTGAGAATCCATATTGCGATACTCGCAAGCAGAATAACAGAGCCTGCACGCTTTACAAATGACCAGCCGCGCTCCCAAGTTGCTCGAAGTATGTTGCTCAGTACTGGCATATGGTAAGATGGAAGCTCCATAACAAATGGGGCAGGGTCGCCAGCAAAAAGCTTAGTCTTTTTGAGAATGATGCCTGATAAGACAACTGCGCCAATACCGATGAAGTAAGCGAGAGTCGCAACCCATGCGGCACCACCGAATAACGCGGCTGAAATCAAAGCAACAACAGGCATTTTTGCTCCGCAAGGAATGAAACCTGTAGTCATAATTGTCATTTTGCGGTCACGGTCCTGTTCGATTGTACGTGACGCCATAATACCCGGTACACCACAACCTGACGCTACAAGCATAGGAATGAAGCTCTTGCCCGAAAGACCGAGCTTTCTGAAAATTCGGTCCATAATGAACGCAACTCTCGACATATATCCGATGTTTTCCAGAATTGAAAGCATAAAGAAGAGAATGAACATCTGTGGTACAAAGCCGAGTACCGCACCGACACCGCCGACTATACCATCAGCGACAAGTGAAGTGAGCCATGGGGCACAGCCAACACCCTGTAAAAAGCTTGTCACAAAAGGAAGTATCCAAGTGCCAAAAAGTGTGTCGTTGACAAAGTCAACAGTCCACGCTCCGATAGTACCGATAGAAAGTGTATACACACCCCACATAATAAGTGCGAAGATAGGAAGTGCAAGGATTCTGTTTGTGAGCACCTTGTCAATTTTTTCGCTAGGTGTGAGCTTGTTTCGGTCACGTTTTGTGTACGCTGTCTTGAGCACTTTTTCGATGTATTCGTAGCGTTCATTTGTGATGATAGCTTCAGCATCATCATCGAAGTGTTCTTCAACATGAACAATATCTTTTTCGATATGGTTGATTATCTGACTGTCGAGATTGAGGAGTTTGAGCACCTTTTCATCGCGTTCAAAAAGCTTTACAGCATAGAAACGCTGGCGTTCATCTTCCATATTGTGAACGCAGGCTTCTTCGATATGAGCGAGCGCGTGTTCAACCTCACCTGAGAACATATGCTGAGGGATAGGTCGCATAAGCTTTGCTTCTTCAATAGCGATGTCGCAGGCTTCAAAGATGCTGTCGCCTTTGAGTGCGGAAATCGGGATAACCTTGCACTTGAGCTTTTTTGAAAGCTCATCAACATCAATTTTGTCGCCGTTTTTCTCAACAATGTCCATCATATTGATGGCGATAACAACAGGAATACCAAGCTCCATAAACTGGGTTGTGAGGTAGAGGTTACGCTCGAGGTTTGTTCCGTCAACGATGTCGAGGATAACATCAGGGCGTTCATTGAGTAGATACTCTCGTGCTACAACTTCTTCGAGTGTGTAAGGTGAGAGCGAATAGATACCCGGAAGGTCGGTGATAGTGATGTTATTGTCCTTTTTATATTTACCTTCTTTTTTCTCAACAGTAACCCCCGGCCAGTTGCCTACATATTGGTTTGAGCCTGTAAGTGCGTTGAACAGTGTGGTTTTACCGCTGTTTGGGTTGCCCGCAAGAGCAATAGTGATGTTCTTCATTTAGTCCTCCGTATGTTAGCGTTGGCTAACTTGTAGTCAAAAAGATAGGGGCAAAGCCCCCAAAAAATAGATTACGCTGTTTCGATTATCTCTGCATCATCTTTTCGAAGTGAAAGCTGATATCCTCGAACTGTGATTTCGATTGGGTCACCCAGAGGTGCAACTTTGTTGACAGTAATCTGGACTCCCTTTGTGATACCCATATCCATGATACGGCGTTTGACAGCTCCCTGACCGTGAAGTTTCACAACAGAAACTTTTTCGCCGATTTTAGCGTTCTTGAGAGTTTTCATAGTTTTTCCTCCTATATGTAAATAGAAAAAATTACAATGGTTATTGTGGTTAGCGGTTGCTAACTGGAATGTTTAAATTAATGGTTAGCTCGAGCTAACCGCATATATAGAATACCTCAGAATTGTTGTTTTGTCAACATTTTACAGCATAAATAATGATTTTTGTAAAATTTTCGCATCGGTTAGCTGTTGCTAACTTGATTGTTGTGCTAATTGTACAGAAGTCTGGAACATATCATCGGTTGTAGGGGAGGATGACATCGTTGTTCCCAAAAACGCTAAAATATAGCTTTAAATTTGTATTATCTTATGTTACTATAAATATATATTGATTTTAGGTAGGATATGAACTTGAAAAACAGAAGATATTTCAAGCCTCTTGATTTGGTTATTATTGCGATAGCACTCATTTCTTCAGTTGTTGCTGTCTTGTATCAATTTAATAACACAGATAGTTCACTCGTTTGTGTGATCAGAATACAAGGTGAGCAGGTCTTCTCAAAATCCCTCAGCGAGCTTGATTCGCCGATTTCGTATGAGGTTGAGGGTGATATCCCTCTTACTGTTATGATTGAGCCTGACTCAGTTTTTGTGAGAGCATCAGGCTGTCCTGACAAGCTTTGTGAGCACACGGGCAAGATTTCGAGAAGTGGTCAGTCTATCGTTTGTTTGCCTGCGAAGGTGAGCATCACGCTTGAAAGTAACAACAACGAGCTTGATGCTGTTGTGGGGTGATAGGATGAAGAAAATGTATAGTCTGAAAATCACCCGTACTGCTATGATAAGTGCGGTTGCGCTTGTGCTGTCATATATCGAGATGTCACTTCCTGATATGCCGTTTGTGTTGCCGGGTATGAAGCTCGGGCTTTCGAATGTCGCGACGATGTTCGCTTTGTGTACTCTTGGTTTTCCGAGTGCACTTATTGTTTGTATGACAAAGGCGGTGTTTGCTTTGCTGATGAGAGGGTTCACAGCTTTTCTGATGAGCCTGTGCGGGGGAGTGCTGAGTCTGTGTGCCATGTGGTTTTTAATTCGAATGAAGAAATTTGGATACTTAGGTATCGGCGTTGGTGGCGCTTTTTGTCACAACTTGGGTCAGATTCTCGTTGCGTCTCTTCTGACCGACGCAACTGTATTTGCTTATTTTTCAGTATTGTCACTTTGTTCAATTGTCACAGGAATGGTTACAGCGCTTTGTGTGTGGATAATTTTACCTAAGGTGCTTAAAATCTCACTTTACAAAGAGTAGTTGAGATTTTAATTTTCGCGCCAGGAAATTAGGGTTACATCTATATTCTAATTATAAATTAAAGGTTAAATTTTTGTTACCAATATATCCACTTTGTTACTTGCGCACCCCAATATATTGTGTTAAGATTTCTTTGGACTTCTAAATAATGTGTTTTAAAAGAATTATAACTTACGATACAGGGGTGTTTTTTATGAAAATCAATGTAACAGGCGGAACACTTTCGCAGTATGAAATCGACGTTTATGTAGCTAATCTCAAGGCTGCTCATCCTGACAAGTATATCAAAACTATCGACTTCACCGTTGACGGCGAGTATGTTGACTTAAAGTACACATATGATAGCGTACCGTTTGAGCGCATCAGAAGAATCACAGGCTACCTTGTTGGTACAGTTGACCGTTTCAACAACGGAAAACGTGCTGAAGTTGAGGACAGAGTGACACATTCTTTAGCATGCGATTGTGCGCTTGAGGAAATTGCTTGAATTTGAGCGAAAATTGTTGACAACTGACGTGTTTATGTTATAATGTTGTCTGGTCAAATGAATACTACTTATCAAGAGTGACTGAGGGACAGGCCCTTTGAAGTCCGGCAACCTGCGAAATGTAAGGTGCTAAATCCTGCGGTTTATCCGAGAGATGAGATTTTTAAACCGCTTGGAGAACCGAGCGGTTTTTTATTTAGTGCGTCCGAGGTCCGTAGCCCTCGATAAATCAAATGCGCACGATGATAACGAAAATCGACAAAGTCGATTGAGATTGTCGAGTAAGCAAGTAGATTTTCGAGGAATAGCGGAGGACAACGAGGCGTGATTGCTTAGTGCGTCCGAGGTCCGTAGCCCTCGACAAATCAAATGTGCACAAGCGCCGATAAACTATGTTTCAAAAAAATTCACATATACTTTGGAAAGGAAATGATAATATGTCAAAGCGTTTATTTACATCAGAATCAGTAACACACGGCCATCCTGACAAACTTTGTGACAGAGTGTCCGATGCAATTTTAGATGCAATTTTAGAGCAGGACAAGAATGCTCACATTGCTTGCGAAACAACAGCAACAACAGGTATCGTTCATGTTATGGGCGAGATTACAACTACAGCTGATGTTGACTTTGAGTCTATCATCAGAAAGGTTGTTTGTGAGACAGGCTACGATAACGATGAGTGTGGCTTCAATGGTAACACTTGTGCTGTAGATGTTGCTCTTGATAAGCAGTCTCCTGATATTGCTATGGGTGTTAACAACTCATACGAGCTCAAAGATGGCGAAGAAGAGGAGCTTAATCAGATTGGTGCAGGCGACCAGGGTATGATGTTTGGCTACGCTTGTGATGAGACAAAAGAGCTTATGCCGCTTCCTGTATCTCTTGCTCACAAGCTCTCATACAAGCTCAAGGAAGTCAGAGAAAACGGCACTCTTTCATATCTCCGTCCTGATGGTAAATCTCAGGTCACAGTTGAGTATGAGGATGATAAGGTAGTAAGAGTCGACACAGTTGTTGTTTCAACTCAGCACGACGACGATGTAACTCTCGAGAAAATCAGAGAGGATATCCTCGAGTATGTCATCAAGCCTATCGTACCAAGTGAGCTCTTAGACGAGAACACAAAGTACTTCATTAACCCTACTGGTCGTTTTGTAATCGGTGGTCCTGTTGGTGACTCAGGTCTTACAGGCAGAAAGATTATCGTTGATACATACGGCGGATATTCACGCCACGGCGGTGGTGCTTTCTCAGGAAAAGACCCAACAAAGGTTGACAGAAGTGCTGCATACTTTGCTCGTTATATCGCTAAGAATATCGTGGCTGCAAAGCTTGCGAGAAAATGTGAAGTTCAGCTTGCATACGCTATCGGTGTTGCTGCTCCTGTTTCAATTATGGTTGAGACATTCGGCACATCACAGTATTCAGACGAAGCACTCGCAAACGCTGTAAAGAAGGTCTTTGATTGCAGACCATCAGCTATCATCCGAGAGCTCAAGCTTACAGAGACTAAGTACTACGACCTTGCCGCATATGGTCATATGGGTCGTGAGGAACTCGGCGTTAAATGGGAAGACACAGACAAGGTGGAAGCACTTTTAGACGCTGTAAAATAAGAATAGTTTTTTCTAAGGGAGGGTGTGATGCTCTCCCTTTTCGTTTGCACAATTTTACTCACAAATCAAGAATACTAAGAGCTTTCTCGCGTTTTTTCTTAGCGATATCAAGACGGCTTTTTGTAACATCAACCTTCCTTGTGATGCAACACATCTCGAGAACTCGGTCCAGAATTCGCTTTTTCTCAAGGTCGTCGGATGATTTGAGCATAGATGGTGTCAGGTTTGTTGTGACGATAAGAGGGATAGCGCTTCGATATATATCATCGATGATGTTGTATGCTGTCTGAGTGTAGTTTTCCACTCCGATATCATCAAGCACAATCAAGTCAAAACTTTTCACATCAAGTGGCTTTATGCTTTCATCGACTCTATTTCGGACTAAATCGGATAGCCTGCTGACGAGCACTCTGACACCTTTTTGAATAAGAGCGTTTGCGATACAGCACGAGTAAAAGCTCTTGCCACCACCTGTGTCACCATAGAAAAGAATTCCGCAATTTTCTTCTTTCAGTTTGTCCCAGTTTTCTACATACTTTTTGCAAAGAAGAGTCAGCTCTTTGCATCTGTTGTCATCGTTGTCAAAGGTGTTTTTGCGATAAGCTTCGTCAGAAAGGCCACATTCATATAACTTTTTTAGTCTGTCTTCGAATCTCATTCTTGCCTGACGCTGTTCAAATTCAAGCTGCTCTTTTATAACACAGTTGCATGCAATAGGAAACTTCCGCTTTTTTCCGCTACCAACAGGGTATTCGAGCTCGGTTTCTTTTCTTTGCTTGCATTTTGGACATATAAGAAATCCCTGTTTGTCTACTATTGCGTCAGTATTTTGTTCAGCCTTATTTGCTGTGTTTTCAATGATTTTGTTAGCAATATTCATATCAGAACTCCTCGTCATAGTTGTATGTTTGTTCAAAGCTGTTTGTTGATATCACGTTCTCGCAGTTCAGATAACTCTCGAATTTTGTTGAAAACAACGTTTCGGGGCGTAGGTATTGCCTCATTTCTTTGTCTTTGCCCCAAGCATTCACTCGGTTGTCAATAACACGCTTGAAGTCAATTAGTGTGAAGCCTTCGTTTATACGTGCTTTGATAAGCCTTGAGGTGCTTTTGGTGGTAGCTCTGTATGAAGCACCTGTTTTGCTATTGAGATAAGAAACAATATCTTTGATAATTGGAGTATGTGTAGTCGAGTCCTGCTCGACAATATATCTATCTTCTTTATCGTTATCTTTATCTTCTTTGTCTTCTTCATTGTCTTCTTCTTTGTCTTTGTCTTCTTCTTTTTCTTGGTTACCGTCGTTAACGTTCGATAACGCTCGTTTACGACTGTTTACGTTCGTTCTGTTCTTTTCACACTTCTCATCGTACTTTTCGAAATCTCGGTTTATCTGCTGAGTCATAACAGAAAAAGCAAGCGCAACAACAGGGTCGTCGATATGGCTTTGTTCGTCTCTGTTTACAAACGCAAAAAGGCTTTTCCACAGCTTGCCTGCCTGTTCGTCGCTTAGATGATTGAGCATGATTTCGTTGTCAAAATAACAGTTGAAGAACTTTGGTTTTTTCATAGCAATACCTCGTTTTATGAGTAAATTTGGGGTTAAAAATACCCCTTCACTTATCCCGTAAAAAAAGAAAAAAGTTGCATAAAACTATGCAACTTTTCAGAAATATTTATTAAATTTTTACATTTGAGTTAGTCTTAGTTACCTATGTAACTAGTCCGAAAGATACAGAGATAGCGTTATTTATTTCTTTCATAGAATTATCGTCTACTGTTCCCATTTTTTCTTTGAGCCTGCGTTTGTCGATTGTGCGCACCTGTTCAAGAAGCACAACGCTGTCTTTAGAAAGCCCGCTTGTCTGTGCACCGATTGCGATGTGGGTAGGGAGTTTCGCTTTTGTCTGCTGGCTTGTGATAGCGGCAGCGATGACGGTGGGCGAAAAGCGGTTGCCGACATCATTCTGCACGATGAGTACTGGTCTCACTCCGCCTTGTTCAGACCCAACAACAGGGCTCAAATCTGCGTAAAAAATATCTCCTCGCTTAATGTTCAAGCTGTTTTCACTCCGAATAATTTAATGTACTAATAGTCTTGTCAGAAATATTTTCTTTATTCCATAGTACATAATATTTTACGCAGTTACTTTTGTGATTAATTAAACATAGCTTCTGTCAATAGTCAGAACAACAAAGTAGTTTTTCCATCTTTCTGATACGATTTTCTGCACTGACTCTTTGATTTCGATGTTGCTCATTTTCAGCTCGAACGGAACAACAACATCAAAGATGAGGTTTGTGTGAGTAGTTCCCGGAACCATTCTAAAATCGTGGATGGTTGCATCCTTGTGGAGCTTTGTGATAAGTTGTGCGACTTCGTCTCGTGTTTGTTTTGTGCTTTCGTTGTGGATGTCGATAGGGTCCATGTGGATAGTTGTTTCGATTGAAAGCTTTTCGAAAAGGTCTTTTTCGATAGTGTCGATGCAGTCATGGATTTCGTAGATATTCAGGCTGCCGTCAACCTCTGCATGAAGCGATATGATTTGTCTGCCAGGACCGTAGTCGTGTACAACCATATCGTGGATGCCGTGCACCATATCGTAGCTCATAACGAGCTCGTGCACTTTTTCAACAAGCTCCTCGTCAGGCTTTGTGCCTAAGAGTGGGGCGAGGGTGTCTTTCGCTGAATTGATGCCTGCGTAGAAAATGAACAACGATACAAGGATACCACAGTAGCCGTCGATGTTGATATCGGTAAGCTTTGTGAACACCTGAGAGAGCAGTACAACGAATGTTGCAACCGAGTCTGTGACACAGTCCATAGCTGTAGCTTTCATACCTGCGGAGTTGATTTTCTTGCCGATAGAGTTGTTGTAGAAAAACATATAAAGCTTTATCAGAATTGAAATCACAAGGATAGCCATAGCGAGCATACTTGTGTCAACCGCCTGAGGGTTGAAGATTTTATCGAGTGATGTTGTGAACAGCTCAAACGCCACAACAATGATAGCGATAGAAATTCCAAGTCCCGAGAGGTATTCAATTCTACCGTGGCCGAACGGATGCTTTGTGTCAGGTTTCATACCTGCAAATTTGAAGCCGATGAGCGAAATGAAGGACGAACCTGCATCACTAAGGTTGTTGAACGCGTCAGCGGTGATTGCGATAGAGTGGCTGATGACACCTGCGAAGTATTTTATCGCAAAAAGAACAATATTGAGCATAATGCCAAGCGCAGAACACAGCACACCGAGTTTGCGTCTGTCTTCATTTTGGTCACCTGTGTTTTTCAAAAAGAGCTTTTTCAGTATAGTTACCATAATTACCCTCCAAAAATTTATCTAAACGATTATACCATATTTTTCATTTTTTTCAATGATGATGTTATATGGTAGCAAAATGTAATCGAAATGCTTTTCTCTTTGCAATTCATTTAAATTGTTGTATAATACAAAATGGAAGTGATAATATGAAAATTAAAGCTAAAAACAAAGCGATACTTTTTCTGATAACATCTGCTTTTTGTTTCTCGCTGATGAATATGTTCGTCAGGCTTTCGGGTGACTTGCCAACTTTCCAGAAGATGTTTTTCCGCAATTCTATAGCGGCGATTATTGCTGTTATAGTTCTTGTGAAGAATAAAACTCCCGTCAGACCGAGTAATATGAAAAACCTGCCGTTTCTTTTGCTTCGTACATTTTTCGGACTTATGGGTGTTTTCTGCAACTTTTATGCTGTTGACAGACTACTGCTAAGCGATGCCTCAATCCTGAACAAAATGTCACCGTTTTTTGTTGTGATATTCTCGTACTTCATATTGAAAGAAAAACCGACTATCACCCAGATTCTCGTTGTAGGTGGAGCGTTTTTCGGTGCGCTGTTTGTTATCAAACCGAGCTTTCTCAATGCCGATTTATTGCCGTCTATCGTTGGATTCTTAGGCGGAGCTTTCGCGGGCGCTGCATATGCCTGCGTTCGAAAACTCACCTTAAGTGGTGAGCACAGCGCGTTTGTTGTGTTCTTCTTTTCGACTGTGAGCACACTTGCTGTTTTGCCGCTGACTATCATATATTTTGAGCCGATGAGTTTTTATCAGGTTGTGATGTTGTTACTCGCCGGAGTGAGTGCAGCAGGTGGTCAGTTTATGATAACGCTTGCATATAAGCACGCACCATCGAAGGAAATATCAGTCTACGATTTTTCGCAGGTGATTTTTGCATCCATTTTAGGCTTCTTTGTTTTCTCACAGGTTCCTGATGTGTACAGCGTCATCGGTTATGTGATAATTGTGTCGATGGCTGTTGTTAGCTTTATGTATTCAAACGGATTATTGTTCTTCAAAAGAAATAACAAATAAAACCTCTTTAAATTATCACGCTTTAGTGTTATACTCTGGTTATAACGAAAAAGGAGTTTACTATGCCAAAAGCTATAATTGCGATGAGTGGCGGTGTTGACAGCTCGGTTGCGGCATTTATGATGCAACAAAAAGGCTATGAACTTGTCGGCATCACCCTCAGACTTCATACAGAAAATGATATAGAACTTGAGCCGTCTTGTTGCACAACTCAGGATATCTTAGATGCCAAAGCTGTGTGCGATAAGCTCGGTATAGAGCACAGAGTGGTTGATTTGCAGAGCGACTTCAAGCATTTTGTTGTTGATCGCTTTGTTGAGTCATATATCAGCGGTGGCACACCGAACCCTTGTGTTGATTGTAACCGCTTCATAAAGTTCTCAAAGCTTCTTGATATAGCGAGTGATGAGGGATACGACTATGTTGTGACAGGTCACTATGCTCAGGTGAAGTTCGATGAAGAATCAGGTCGATATAATCTTCTCAAAGGTCTTGATGAAT
Source organism: Ruminococcus sp. (assembly GCA_045124035.1). Classification (GTDB taxonomy): domain Bacteria; phylum Bacillota; class Clostridia; order Oscillospirales; family Acutalibacteraceae; genus Ruminococcoides. The sequence goes on from JBGVLC010000020.1 coordinate 92,513, forward strand.
CAAAAGACCAAAGCTATGTTTTGTATGCACTCACTCAGGACGCGCTAAGTCGCCTGAAGTTGCCACTCGGTGAGCTGTCAAAAGCTAGGGTTCGCGAAATAGCAGAAGAAAACGGCTTTATTAACGCAGAGAAAAAGGATAGTCAGGACATATGCTTTGTACCTGACGGAAAGTATGCTCAGTTCATCGAAAGCTATACGGGTAGGAGTTTTCCTGACGGTGATTTTGTGAATCTCAAGGGTGAGAGACTCGGCATCCACAAAGGTATTATCAGATACACCATCGGTCAGCGCAAGGGGCTCAATCTGTCGCTTCCTTGTCCGATGTATGTCTGCGACAAGGATATAGAAACAAACACCGTGACTTTGTGTCTCAACGATGAGCTGTTTTCAACTGAACTTGTAGCTGATGAGGTTAACTTAATTTCTATAGAAGAATTAAAAGAACCGATGAAGTGCGAAGCAAAAATAAGATACAAGCACACTCAGTCAAGCGCTACTCTCTATCCACTTGAGGATGGAAAAATCAGGCTTGTGTTTGATGAACCACAGCGCGCTATCACCAAGGGTCAGGCTGTTGTTATGTACAACGGCTCTTGCGTTCTCGGTGGCGCAACGATTTTATAATATAAACAGATAAGGCTCGCTTTTTACGGCGAGCCTTTTTATATAATTTAATTTTCGATCAACTCTAGTGTGTGCATAATCTCGTTTTGTTTACACAATGTATTTGAGAATGCTGTTGCACTTCCACACGCTGTTGCTACCTTGAGTGCGTATTTGTAATCGTGAGTTTTGAGATATCCTGCGATGAATCCTGCGACCATCGAGTCTCCTGCACCAACTGTGTCTTTGGCTTCGCCCTTGGGTGCACTTTGCATGATAACCTGCTTTGTATCTGTGAAAAGCACCGAACCTTTTTCTCCCATAGAAACGAGAACATTCTTCGCTCCCAAGGTTTGGAGTTTAATCGCATACTTTTCGATATCGTGGAGAGTTGTGATTTTTGTGTTGAATGTTGAGCACAGTTCCTGCACATTAGGTTTTATCAGAAATGGTTCATACTCAAGAGTGTTGAGCAGCATTTTGCCACTGCAGTCAACAACTGTGAGAGCACCCGACTTGCTCACTTTTGAGAGTATCTTTGAGTAAGTATCGTCGCTCGATTTCTTTGGCGCACTTCCCGAGATAATAAGAACATCGTTTTCGCTCAGGTTTTCAAGCTTTTTATACAGCAAATGCATATCATAGTCGGAAGCTTTGGGTCCGCTTGTGTTGATGTCGGTTTCCTCGTCACTTCTTATTTTAACATTGATTCGTGAAAAACCACTTTCAAGATGTACAAAGTCATTTTCTATACCATCGCTTGTGAGTGTTTCTTCGATTTTTCTGCCTGTGAAGCCTGAGAGGAATCCTGTTGCTATACTATCGACATTCAGCTCTTTTAAGACATAAGAAACGTTGATTCCCTTTCCGCCACAATGAATGCTTTCGCTATCACTTCGGTTGATAACACCGAGCACGGGATTATCCATATTTATGACGTAATCAATAGCAGGGTTAAGTGTGACTGTGTAAATCATAAGGTGCACCTCGTTTTATGTTTTGTAACATTATATATTCTTGTCTCATTATAGCAGGTATTATACAGTTTATGTATAATTTTTTAACAGTATTATTATAAAATAATTATTGTATGCGGATTTGGGTATAGTCTTGATATTAATTATGCGAGAAATCAAAGCTTTATGTGCTGAGACAGAAATGTCTTATATGTAAAAAAAGGAAGCACTTGTTTAGCCGAGGTGCGATAACGAAGTATTTATGTAGTGTGGCGGTACAGCGATAAGCTGTACCGCCATTCTGCGTTGTTAGGCGGTTTTGCTCTTTTGCCAACGCTCTTTTCTACCATCCTCAGCAATACAATCATCCGAATAAATGTTGATGATTCCGGCAGCCTTGTAGTAAATTTCAATCTTTTGTCTACGCTTCCCGCTACTTTTGTCGGGAGCGTGTATAATAATTTTGTCAACCAAGTCATTCAGTAATTCTGCGGTCAGTTCTTTAGGATCGGTATATTTACGTACGTTTCTGAGAAATTCCTGTAAATCAAACTCAGTCTGCTCACCATTGTCGATGAGATTTTGCAGTTCTATAATAGTCTGTTTTACTTGTCGTTGTTCTTCCTCGTATTCCGTAGATAACTTGTCAAAGCGTTCTGCGGAAAGTCTGCCCGAAACCATATCTTCGTAAATACGCTTGAAAAGGGTATCTAAATCCTCATCACGTCGCTTGAGTGTTACAATATCCACCTTCGCCTTATCTACTGACATTCTGTGCTGTTTATCCACTTTTTCTCGTTCTTTCCTAACGAAAGTTGATTCAAACTGTTGGATATATGACAGCACATTTTTTGTGTGCTGAAACACCATTCGGTTAAGTGTAACTGCTCGGATATAGTGTCCTGTGCAAGTCCCCGTGTTACTGCGATAATTGGAACATACAAAGAAGTCTTGATTATTTTTAAATCCGTTAGCAGTGCAGTAGTGGAGTTTTGCTCCGCAATCCGCACAGAAAACCTTTCCGGCAAAGATACTGATTTTACCCGTAGCGGTAGGTCTGCGCTTGTGCTTTCGGATTTCCTGTACCGTGTTAAAAAGGTACTTATCTACAATAGCAGGATGAGTATCCTCAAACAATTTCCTATTTTCTTTGTCGTTCCATACTCGTTTTTTACTGCGGTAACTCTCTAAGCAAGTTTTGAAATTCTCAGTATGCCCGATATATTCCACTCGCTCCAATATTCTTGCTACAGTGTTTTGTGCCCACTTGAACGGATTTAGTGGTAATAGCTTTCCACTTTTCTGCAATTGATATGCCGTAGGTGTCAGTACCTTTTCATCTTGTAACCGCTTTGCGATTTGAGTAGGACCAAGACCATCCGCGCACAGTTTAAAGATATAGCGTACTGTTTTTGCGGCTTCTTCATCAATTAACCACTTGTTTTTATCCTCCTTGTCCTTTTCGTATCCAAAGGGTGGGATGGTAGACAAGTGTTTTCCACTTTCACCCTTCATTTTAAGGGTGGATTTTATTTTCTTTGCGGTATCTCTTGCATAAAGATCGTTACAAAAATTTCGAATCGGAGTCATATCAATGTCTGTCTGTACTGCGGAGTCCACATTGTCATTGACAGCGATAAAACGCACTTTGTTTTCGGGGAATACAATATCCGTATATATACCGACCTGCAAATAGTTTCTGCCAAGTCGGGACATATCCTTGACAATGACTGTTCCAATCTCTTTGTTTTCAATCATTTGCTCCATTCTGCGAAAACCGGGGCGGTCAAAATTTGTTCCCGAATACCCGTCATCCACGAAAAATTGCAGATTTTTGAAACGATGCTTTCGTGCATACTCGTTCAAGAGTGCTTTTTGGTTGACTATACTGTTGCTTTCGCCCTCACGCCCGTCATCTTGGGATAAACGGCAGTAAAGAGCGGTGATTTTGTTCTGTTCTGATTGTCTATTATTCAAAATTTTCTCCTTTCCGACAATCGGATACAGTATATTGCTGTAATCATTATACCATATC
>JBGVLC010000021.1:0-82058 GCA_045124035.1 Ruminococcus sp.
CTACTTTTACAACAATCAGAGAATTCAACTAAAAACAAAACTGACACCGTTCGAAAAGCGATGTCAGCATGTTGCTTAAACTTTAATATTTTCTACCATTAGGGGCGTTTTTGTACTGTCCGCACAATTCGGAGCAGTGCATTGTGAAATGCAGGCGGTTTTCGTTTGCAATTAAAATTCAAATTCTTCAGGTGACTCTTCGTCATCGCTATAGTAAGAAGTCGGTGGAGTCTCGAGCTCAAGCTCAACTTCAGAAGGCTCTTGTGTAATTTCTTCAACCTGTGGTTGTGTTTCTTCCACGATTTCTTCGTCCTCGATTTCGTCAAAAACGCAATCTTCGTTGATAAGTTCCTCGATGTCTTCATCAGGAGCGATGAACGCTTTGAAGTCTTCAGCTTTATCTTTTGCTTTGTCAGCAAGATCAGCGGCGGTTTCTTTCGCCTTGAAGCTTAAGTCCTGAGCTTTGATGACAGCCATATCTGACAGGTCTTCGACCTTGATTCTTGCTTTCTCTGAGGTAGCTTTTGCTTTTTCTTTGAGTTCGTCAACGGTTGCGTCGGCGCTCTCTTTCACCTGTTTTGCTTTATCAGTGACGATTTGTTTGATTTTCTCGGTGTTTTCAGAGCTTAAGTTCAATTCACTTGCGCCGTTTATAAGCTCAAGATACTTTTTCGAAGCTTTTGAGATTCGAGCAGAAGTTTTGTCGATAACAACACAAAGAGCTTCCTGTTCCTCGTTAGCTTGTTCTCTGAGATATTCGTAAAAATAACGGCCAAGCTCAATGTAAGCCTGATTTCTCATCTCTGTGTCGCCTTTGATAACCTGCTTGATGCGACTTGCGTTTGCACGCATACGGCTTTTCTCCATCAAGCTCTGCGCAATATCTGTAGCAGCATCGGCTGCGAGTTTAACTCCGGTTTTAATTTCATTTTTAATATCCATGAGATTACCTCCCTAGTATGTATACATTCATATTATCGCAGATAGCTTTGATAAAATCAATACTATTTTTCTTGCAATATCTTATCTTAATGATATAATTAGAAAAGTGGAGGTGTGATTATGTCCAATGTTATTTCAAAAGAAGTTGCGTGTCCTCAATGCAGCGAGGTTTCGAACGAACATCTTTATATCAGCATAAATGCGACAAATGACCCGCAATTTCGAGAAGATTTGCTCAGCGAAAAGCTGCTCAGATGGAAGTGTGAAAATTGCGGTTATGAGGGCAGATTTACCTATCCGCTTTTATACAATGATATGAAACGCAGATTTATGATATATCTTATTCCTCAGATTGACCGTTTTCAGCTTGAGGACAGAAATCTCGAGGACGATTATCGCAATCTTAAAGGTATAACCAAGCGTGCGACTCCTGACTTCAACTCGTTCAAAGAGAAAGTTTTTATCTTTGAGTCGGGGTTAGACGATATGGCTGTGGAGCTGACTAAGCTTGCTATCAGCGAAACCGTTGCGAAGAAGTATGGACTCAAGAAAGTTGAAGAGGGATATCTCTCGATGTATAATCGCGAGAATAACACGATGGGATTCACATTCTTTGTAGGTGAGGAACACGAACCTTATGTCCAGTCAGCAAGACTCGAAGTATACGCACGCTCAGCACAGATAGTATCTGAAATTTGTCAGAACGACAAAAAGCTCTCAGGCTTTTTGAAAATCGACCGCGAGTGGGCAGAAAACACCCTTTTCCGCTACAAACGCCAAGGAAAAAAATAAGTAAAAATTAACGGCACCGATTTATTTTCGGTGCCGTTTTGTTATTTCAATTCAAAAGTTTCTGTGTCAAAGATGAGCTCTTCCCCGTCGAATGTTTCCATATAGTAGGTGTGGGTGTTGACATAAGAGTAACGAGAGAATCCGCGAAAAATTTTGAAAGTATCGTCGGTACATTCAACTTTTCCGTATTCTTCAAAGAAAGTCGAGCTGAATCGTCTCTCTTCTAAATAGTCTGTGGCACGTTCTTTGTCGGTTTTTCCGAAATGGTAGAGATGAACATATTCATCTTCTGCTCTGTCCCAAGCAGGGTCGCAGGTATAAAATTCACCATTGTACTTGAAAATGTTCCACATATGTGCTTCGTTGCGGTCGCTACACGGACCGTATACGCAAAAACAGTCGATTCCCATTTGGAGCAACGCAAAACGGAAAGTGTACGCAAAGCCATAGCACAGACTCGTTTCGTCTTTCAGCGCTTTGTAAATTTCATCATCCGGATGAAGAAAAAGCGGAGAGTCGATTTTTTTGTTATCGGTACGGCTGTGGTCATAGGTCATCATTCTGCCCACCGCACCGTGGATATTCAGGATTGTGTCAAGGGTGTTATCGCTTTCACTTGCATTGGTGTTGCAGATTTCGAGGAATTTGCTGTCAATGAATTGGAGCATTTCATTCTGCTGGCTTTCGCTGTATTTGTAAGTGAAGTGAATGGTGTCGCCTTTGAGTTTGCTGGTTTTGACAAAGAAAAAATATGGGCTTTGCATCAGCAAGTCGAGATAATATTCATTTTGTTTTTCATCGCTGCCTAGTTTGACGCTTTCTTTTCTGTTTAGCATCGCGTTCATCAGCTTTTTATAGTAACGAAAATCTTCATCGTTCATATGTAACCTGTCATCAGGCTCGACAACGCAGTGGTTGATTTTTGTTATCGCCATATAGTCAGCGTTGTCAGCACCTTTTATGAAAGCGATGGATCGCGAACACGAACTCAGCGACAGGCATAGCAATAAGATGAGTGAAATTATGGCTAGTCTTTTCATCAGTTTTCCTTTATATTAAAGAGTTTTTGAGCATTTTTGAACATAATTTTGTCGTAAGTTTCACTTGATACCATAGTTTTGAATTCGTTGAAATATGCCTGATACAAGCTACGCTCGCCTTTCCCGTTATCAAGATAGGTGTCTTTGCCGTCAATCGGAGCATCTGAGCCGAAGACGATTTTTGAGTCACCACAAACATGGAGAAATCTCATAGTACTCTCTATGCTGACCCAAGTTGTATCTCCGTAAAGGTTAGGAAGCTTGCTTATTAATTCAATAGCTTCTTGGTTGTCGCTGCCTAAGCCCATATGAACCATAACAAAGTTGATGTCGGGATGCTTTTTCGCAACTTCATAAACGAGTCGAGGGTTATCGCACTCTCCGTTTCCTGTATGAGTAACAACAGGCAAGGAGTGCTTTTCACAAAGCTTGAGGTATGCTTCTATTTCATCACTGTCAAAGCGCATTTTTGAATGAAACGGGTGAAATTTCATAGCGCAGATAACATCGAGATTATTTTCGAGCAACGTTTCAATGGTTGACGGATTCTGATACGGGTCGACCCACAATGCGACAGAAATTCTTTCCTTGTTGGCTCTTGCAAACTTGATAGCACGGGCATTCGATTTAGTATGGTCTTTTCTGAAAATGAATGGAATTTTGCGACCTTTGTGGTCGTGAGTGACACACTCGATGTTTGATACTATACAATGGTCGATGTTGTACGCACGCATCATATACATAATATCCGATTCTTTCATATTAAAGCCGAGTGTTGTGCCGATGTGAGTATGTGTGTCAATAATCATATAGACCTCCGAAGCATATAGAAATAATATACCCCTTTTGCTCGTTTTTTGCAATATAAAAGTCCCGTGAATTTCACGGGACTTTTGTTTACATTAAAGTTCGTTGATCATCTTAGCGATGAATAACTGGATTTTTGATGCATCCATAACTGAAAGCTTGTTGTCATCGTCAACATCACAGTATGCTACAGCTACATCAGACATAGTTATGAGTTTTGCAAGGTGGAGCTGGATGGAGCTTGCATCAAGTATAGTGACCTTTTGGTCGAAGTCAGCATCGCCTCTCATACCATCAGGAGTTTGAGGTGTGTAGTCTTTGATATACTCGTTTGACATCCAAGCTACTCGTGAGTTGAGCCAGTCAATCATATACTGATACTCAGCTGAGAACACATACTGGTCATAAGTTGTTGCAGTTGCGTCCTGAGAGTAGTTGACGCCTGTTATCTGACCGAAGTTGTTGTATGTATATTCAGCGTGACATTTTTGAAGTGTTGTGTGGTCAGCAATCCACTGAGGTTCCTGAATGATATCCCAACGGATAAAGTTCATATCAGCACTCTTCTTGAGATATTCAAAGTAAACATCCTTTGAATAAAGCTCTGTGTTGTTAAGACCCTCGCCGTTTAACTTCTTCTCAATAGCAGGAACGAACTGTTCAAACCAAACAACAGGAATCATATCGTTCAATGCATCGCAATTTGCGATTGATTCTTTGAGGAAGTTAGGACCGCGATAGCCGTTTTTGTATTTTGCGAACCAGCCTGTTGGCTCTTCATAATCTTCGATATCGAGTCGCCACAGGTCATCTTCAACGCCTTTAGCGTTACCCAGTGAGTTATCATAGTCCCAAACAGGAGAAGCGTAGAACTTATATTTGCCCTCTTCGTCAGGCTTGTAAACAAAGAAGAAACTGCCTGCGCCTGCATCCCAGTTTTTGCCCAGTTCGTTGATGAGGTAAACTTGAGCGAGCGACTCAATGTCGATGTAGTTGTTAACATCTTCAGCGTTCTGGGTGAGCTTGCGGTACATCAAGTCATACTTAGCTTTGATGAAACGCTGTGTTTTTAAGTAATTAACATCGCCTTTTTCAAGCTCAGGGGCTTTCATAGTGAGGTTATTGCCGTTGCTGGCGGTGACTGTGAAGTCGTCTTTGTCAGGACCAGCGTCAATTTCGCAAACGAATTCGAAAGCGGTCTGAGTGCCATCAATATAGTTGAGGTAGTCCTCGTCGTCGATATCAGGTATAAGAGTGTTCTTGCCGACATCAACCTTTTCGCATACCTGATAGTTACCGATGTAGTCACCATTGACGTAAACTTCACAGAAACGTGAGTCTGAAGCATATGGGACGCCGATTTCATCAGCAAGGTCATAAAGTACTCGGTTACGAGCGAGGGACGCATCCTGGAAGTTAGAGATAATAGAGAACTTCTTGCATTTCTGCATTGAGCCGATTGTAATTGCTCCATCATAATTGATGTTGAAACCTTTCTTGTCAGCTTTCCACGAAGTGTTACCTCTGCCCTTGATTTTCTTGATAGGGGTATTGTCGAGGTTACCTTCACTATCCATAACTGCAGAAGTAGCGGAAGTTGAGTTTTCCTTGTCATCTGTGAGGTAGCCCCAAAGGTCCATACCATCAAAGCTATCAGGGTTGTTGATGAATACCGCACCCTCAGCACTTGAGCGCATAACGATTACATCGTAGTTCTTGTTGTTTATGGAAGCTTCAAATTTTGAGTTTTCCTGATAGCTTATAGTTTGTGACTCGGATGGGTTGATAGTAACGCCGTTGATAACAGCCTTATCTGAGAAAGCGTTGTAGATTTCGAGTGTTGACGCGTTTGTTGCAGTTGGCATGAAGAAGTACATTGTGCCATCTTTTTCATACCATTTGACCCATGCTTCAGAGTCGCTTTCGTGTGTGGTTGCGTGAGCATAGAGCGCTTGTGTTGTTGCAGGTGTCACACGGCTGTTGTATTCATCGACAGGTAAATTTTCTGCACAGCCTGTTATTAGTGCGGTTGTGCACAGTGACATAACAAGCACGGCTGAAAGCAGTATACTCAATAGTTTTTTCATTTATATATCTTCCTTTCAAATCAGCTGTGGCAAATCACCACAGCTGACAATTTTAAGTGATTAATTACAGCTTGTCAATGAGCTGAGCAACAAACATCTGGATTTTTGTGGCATCTACAATGGTGACAAAGTTATCGTAGTCAACATCAGCGACTGCCATTCCTTCATCGCTGAGGTTTGTGATAGAAGCGAGGTGATGCTGAATAATTGTAGCGTCTAAAACAGTAACGGAGCCGTCTAAGTCACAGTCGCCCATAAGCGGAGCTTTAGTTTTAGAACCGCTGATGAGAATGTTATTGATAGCAAGCTCACCGCCGGTTTTGTCGTCGTCTGTGGTGCCACCGCTTACGGTTGTGTTTGAAACAGGTACCAGACGGATGATAACGGACTCTTTGTTGTTCACCTGCTGTGGGAGAACAACGCCGTTTAGATACTGAGTCATAAGCTTGCGCTTTGACATCTCGATTGTTGCTACAGCGTTTTCGACATCGGTGAAGGTTTCACCGTCAACGCTGTACTGAACTTTCCATGAAGCAGGACATTTCTTTGAGCCAGCCATATATGCTGAGAATGTGATATCTTCATAACCTTTTGTTGAAATCTCAAACTGAACATATGGTGTGCCCCAAAGGTTGTTTTTACCTGCAGGCATAATAGGAACCATATTGATACCGTTTGTTCCGTATTCAGCGGCTGACCATTCGAGTGAGCGCATATTCACGCCGTCGATTGTGCCACTCATTTTGCCGTTGCCGTATGTAGCAAGATATCCGTCATCGCCTGTGCCGTATTCAGTTAGCTTTTCTTCCTCGATTTTGCCGTTAGGGTCAAACTGCCAAGCAGCGATAGCATTGGTAAGGTCGAGCTGTGGCTCGCTGTCAGGAACAACAGGAGTTGTAGGGAGCTCAGTTGGTGGGTTGGTAGGAGGCTCGGTTGGGATAATCTCGCTTGGAGTGTAATCGTTAATATACTGACTTGAAAGCCAAGCAGCTCTTGAGTTAGTCCAGTCTATCATGTAGTTGAACTCAGCTGTGAAGTTGTACTTTTCGTAGCTTGTAGCAGTTTTGTCCTGAGAATACTGAACAGCAGTAACCTGGCCGTAGTTGTTATATGAATATGTAGCGTGGCTCTGAGTAAGAGAAGTGTGGTCAGCAATCCAGGATGTGTCTGTGACCATACCCCAACGTGTGTAGTTAATATCCGCACTTTTTGTCAGATATGAAAGGTATACATCTTTTGAATAAAGCTCGGTGTTGTTAAGACCCTTGCCGTTTAACTTGTTCTCGATAGCAGGAACAAACTGCTCAAACCAAACTGTTGGAACCATTTTGTTTAAGGCATCACAGTTTTTGATTGAGTCTGTCAGGAAGTTAGGGCCGCCGTAGCCGTTTTTGAGTTTTGAGAACCAGCCTGTTGGCTTTGTGTAATCGTTGATGCCAAGATTTTTCAGGTCTGAGCTTACACCGTTTGCGTTACCAAGTGAGTTGTCATAGTCCCAAACCGGAGAAGCAAAGAACTTGTAGTGCCCATTTTCGTCAGGCTTGAACGCAAAGTAGAAACTACCTGCACCTGAGTCCCAGTTCTTTCCAAGCTCGTTGATGAGGTAAACCTGAGCGAGGGATTCGACATCAATATAGTCGTTGACATCGCTGGCATTTGATGTGATTTTCGACCACATTGTGTCGTATTTATCTTTGATATAGTTCTTGACAGTGTTGTAGTTAGGGTCATTTTTTTCAAGCTCAGGAGCTTTCATTGTGAGCTTGTTTTTGTTGCCTGCTGTGACTGTGAAGTCGTCGGCGGATGGAGCGTTATCAATTTCGCATACAAACATAAAATCTTTCGCACTGCCGTCGCAGTATTCAAGATAAGCTTCGTCATCGATATCAGGCATAAGAGTGTTCTTGCCAACATCAACTTTTTCACACATCATATAGTTACCGATGTATGCGCCGTTGATATATATTTCCGTGAATCTTGAGTCGGAAGCGTAAGGAACGCCGATTTCGTCAGCTAGGTCATAGAGAATTCGGTTACGGGAGAGTGCAGGGTCCTGGAAGTTAGAGATAATAGAGAACTTTTTGCACTTTTGCATACCGTCTAAGGAAATAGCTGAATCGTAGGTTATGTTGAAGCCTTTTTTGTCAGCATTCCACGAGGTGTTGCCTCTGCCCTTGATTTTTTTGACAGAAGTTGTGTCGAGGTTGCCCTCGTCATCAAGTGCTGCTGCTGTAGCTGATGCGTAGTTTTCCTTATCGTCTGTAAGATAAGTCCACAAATCCTGTCCGTTGAAATCGGTTGGGTTGTTGATGAACACAGCCGCCTCAGCGTCTGAGAGCATAAATACCACTTTGTATGTTTTATTGTTTGCCTTTACTTCGTATTCTGTGCCCTCCTTGTAAGGAACAACAGCGATTGAGTCGGGCTCGATTGTTACAGAGTTAATTGTAGTTTGTGTGGAGTAGGAGTTATAAATTTCGATTTCTTCCTTGTTTGTGCAAGTTGGCATAAGGAAGTATCTCACACCACCTTTTTCGTACCACTTAACCCACGCTTCGCTTTCTTTCTCGCTTCCTGAGTATGCGTGAGCGTAGAGCGCCTGTGTTGTAGCGGCGGTAACAGAAGGAACGCCGATAACTACTGCATCAGTAGCGCTACCTTTGCCAAGCAGATTGCCTTCTTCGTCGGTTGCTGTGACGGTTACTGTGATTCGTACTGTACCGTTTTTATCTGCTGTGAAAGTATACTCTTTTGATGTGCTGACTACTTTATCATTTGCAGTGATTTCGTAGGAGTAGTTGATTCCGTTTTGTTCTTCAAGCTCAACAGTCGCAGTAAATGTGTCGCCGATTTCACCACTGTGTGATGACAAGGTGAGTTTTGGTTCAACATCATATGAATAATATGTTAGTTTTTCGCCTGTATCATCCCATGTTGTGCCACCATCAACAGTGACCATATTCAGTCCGTTCGCATAGTCTTGCGCTGAAAGGGTGATAGAACAGTTCCACAGCTTTTCGATATTGCCACGCCAGAAACGCATAACGGTAGCGCCTGCATCTTCAGCGGTTACTGTGTATTTGTATATATCTCGGTTTTCGATGTATTCTACGCCTGTTCTTGGGTTGTACTTTGTTTTGTCGGCTTGTGCGAAAACGATCGACTTGTTGTTGTTGTCAGCTCTCGAGTATTCGGTAAAGTTGACATACATAATAGGGTTAGAGTCGAGCCAGCCCAAAGGTGAAATCACTTTCATATATAGTGTGTCACCTTCTTTGAAAGTAGGAGTGTCGAGTGCTGATGATGGGAATACTGCGACAGCGCAAATAACCATAATCAGTGCCAGAGCCAAGGATAATAACTTTTTCATAAAATCACCTCTAAAATGTTGAGCTTGATAAGACAACGAAGCTCAGATAACCACAGCTTCGCAGTCTATAACTGTACAATATAAGTATATATAAAAGTTATAAATATTTCTATAAACATTGTATACATATTTTTTTCGGTTTCTTTGTAGGAGTAGACAAAAAGAAGTCAACAAAGAACAAGTGATGGCGAAAAATTATCCTACCTGTTTTTTATCCTGTGTATTTTTCACAAGTCAAAAAATGACAAAAAGAAAAGGTCGGCTGAAAAATCAGCCGACCTTTTGGTGGTTAGTTAAATAAGAGTTGTAACATCATATACTAAATCGAGAACAGTTCCGACAATAATGTCCTCGAAGTAGTATTCAGCGAGAGTCAGATTCATCAAGCATATTGGTGCAATTGTTGCGTACAGCACATCCTCAGGAAACTCTTCCAAAGCAGATTTGCTGTAGTCAAGGTCAAAAGTAGCATAGCCTTCATCACTTATATTTGAGAGAAGACCTTCACCTGAGTCGTGGAAACTGAAGTCTCCATTATACATATCAACCATATAAATGAATTTTGGGTCACCTCTGTGGATAGTAAGACCACTTTGTATCAGGAAGCCTCCATCAACATATTCTGAACTTATATTGATTGTATCAGTATGCGGAGCATAGTTTACATGTACTTCAAATTCTACTCCCTCAATCTCATAAGTGTCGTGAACAGAATACACAGGGTCTTTAGTATAGTAATATGGGAATCCGTTTTCGAGCAGGTAGCTTGAGATATCCTCAAAAGTCTCGAGCATAGGGTCGAAATTATCAAAAGGAGTGTAAAGAACTCGGTTGATAGTGTCGGACTCAATAAGCTGAGAAATGAACATCTGTATCTGGGTTGCGTCGATAACGGTAAGCTGATTGTCACGGTCAACGTCAGCGATAAGACGTGCAGTTGCGATAAGTGGATGAAGCTGAGCTATATAAAGCTGAATATTTGTGGCATCAAGAATAGTAACTTTGTCGTCAAAGTCAGCATCGCCCACAATACCATAGACATAACCGTCAACAGCTGTCATATCCGAGTCGTCTGACACCTGATAGTCGCGAACGCCTGTTGTTGTGATATCTGCATCGGTTGCAGAAAATGATGTGACACAGCTCAAAGTTAACAACACACAAAGAGTTAAAACAATAGATAATATCTTTTTCATAGCAAACCTCCATAATTATATTGATATGTTGAGTCTACCGTTTATAGATTACAACTGTATTTTATCATTGAAAGAATAAATTGTCAAGTAAAAAGCTCTCTGTTATGCACAACAGAGAGCCTTTCAAAATGTCAGATATATTAAAGAAAAATAGCGAAAAGAATGAATTTTGCAATATGCGCTGTTGCGTGAGCAATCATAGCATATGAGATGCCGTGTTTTCTGAAAAGTTCACCGAACAGGTATCCTGCCATACCATTGAGCAAAAAACATCTGATGAGCAGAAATGGAGTGAGGGTACCGAATATGCTGATTGTTGCAGGAAGGTGTCCTGCTGAAAATGCGAAAGCTGTGATGATGTTTGCGATTATATATATCTTATTTGGAATGTTATCGCTTGTATATTTCCTGAAAAACAGTTTCCAGCAGATAAAAACGATGAGAGACATCAAAAAAAGTCTCATCATCACTTCTTCGATAACACCACCATAAAAAACGGAAGCAAGCACACCGGTTGCTGAAAATGAGACGACGTTAACATTCTGTATTTCCGGATACATAGAACCGCTTACAAAATGGTCAGCACACAAAAGTGTACCGATTAACGCACCAACGAGCAGAGAGCTTACCATGCCCTTTTTATTTAATGTAAAAGGTTTCAAAAGGCCGACTTTTCTTGTGAGTATGTATCCTATGAAACCAAATAGTATAGCGTAAAGTGTTGACTGTAGTGTTGTGATAGCGATAAATGCTCCTAAGCTACCGACCTGAGCGATAACATCACTCACCATATCGGCAGATAAGGTGCCTAGCTGATAGTATGCTGTGCATATACCACCGATGATACCAACAGGTAAAAGTGAAAGGGCGAACAATAATGGTTTTTTGTATTTGCTTGTTTTATTCATTGTGTTTTCCTCCTTGGATGCCTCCATTTTAGCCTATTACGCAGGGTTACAAGCAATACCTTACGCAGGGGGATTTTCCGAAAAAATATGATTTTTTTGTTTTTAGCTCCCTATTTATGCATCTTGCGAGCTATTTTTGACCACTTGGTGCAACCTTAGTCACAAAAACGAAATTTTATAATATACTCATGACAGTTCAAACGAACAAGATATTTGGAGGTTATGAAAATGAAAGAAACGAACATCAAAAAGCTGATTCATATTATTTTCAAGGCGGTTGCGCTGGCGTTAGGTGTAGCGGTTGTTGCTCTGTCGATTATGAATGAATTAGACACAACCACAGCGATTACATTGCTTGGTATCGGTTGTGCGTCAAGCGGGGCTGCACATATTATGGATAAGGGGTGAGTGACAAATAAAGCACAATATAGTATAATGAACCCATATTAGGCGTGAGAGGTAAAATATGAAAGTAACATTTGAATCGGCAAGTTTATCTGAAGCCGAAGTTATCATAAAAGGCGACATAACCGACCCGCAGGTCACAGCCTTGATTGAATTTGTGAAAGCGCAGAACTTGGGTAGTTCAAAAAAGTTGATTTTGTTCAAAGAAGACGAGCAGTTCCTTGTTGAACCTGAAGAAATTGTGTTTGTAGAAGTTGTGGGCTCAAAGGTTGAGGTTGCGACTGAAAACAATCGTTTTGACTCAAAGAAAAAGCTTTATGAGCTCAAGGAAATGCTGCAAAATGAATCATTTGCTCAGATAAACAAGGGCACTTTGGTGAATATTGATTTTGTGAAATCGGTTTGCGCTGAGTTTTCAGGTAACTATAGTCTGAGACTCAAAAACAGTAAAGAAATTCTGACAATATCAAGAAAATATTTTAAAGAGTTTAAAAGTAAACTTTAAGGAAGGTGTTATTATGAAATTTAAAAATTTTGTCTTTGCTATTTTAACAGGTATCGGTATTGGTATTCCGGTAGCACTTATTTGTATGATTTGTCTGGGAAGTTGGAACAGCACCGTTATGGAGTTTCTGGTGTGGACGGTTGCATCAGCACTTTTCGGTGTGCTGTCAGTGTTTACATTCAGTAGTGAAAAAATGAATCCTATCTTGTCAACCACTCTGAACTGTGTCGGTTGTTTTTTGATTACAATTGGTGCTTGTGGAATCATCGGATATGCCGAGAGTTTCGTTGAGCTTCTCAAGGTTGTAGCACCTGTATTTATCGCAGTCTATGTTGCGATTGTTGTAATTGGTGCAGTAAGTATGAAAATCAACGAAAAGAAAGCAAACGAGGCGTTGAGCAAAAAGTAAAATTAATATAATGGTAATGGACACCCTGCTTTGAGTATGCTATAATTTGTGTAGCTTCAAAGTGGGGTGATTTTTATGAAATTAAATAAAAAGGCAATTATTATATCGGTTATTGCGGTTGTTGTTTGTGCGGCTGTGATTTTTTCTTTGGTGCTCACAAGCAAAGTCAGACTAGGCGAGGACGCAAAAGGCGAGTTTTACTACGGTTATAATAGTGACGATATACTTATTGCCACAAATCTTTCTGATGAGAAAAGCGCGATTATCGTCCAGATGTTCAACAAAGAAAAATATATCACTGGAAAAACTCCTGATGTTGAGTTCAACGCTGAGAATTATCTGAGCTTTGCAGATGGAAACAAAACCAAATTATTTTATATCGCGTGTGATGGTAGCCCATATATTAAATATAACGATAAGATCTTTCAGCTCGAAGACTGGGAGATAGACCAGCTCCATTCTATCTTGGGTGAGTTTGGTGCATTTTTTCCGTGCTTTATTGATTAAGGCGGGTGCGCTATGAAAATCAAAGAAACAATCAAAAATAATTCGATATGGCAACACATCAGTTTTGTTGTTATTGCACTCTTGTTTTTTAATACAGCTGTATGTTATTGTGGTGTCTTTTTTGAGGGTTATTTGATTTCACTTATGAGTGGTAGCTTTATAGAGGATATACTATTCTCAGTTTGCTATCATTACAGGTTTATGATAACAGATATGTTTTTGATGGATCTTGACCCATCTGTTGCGATGCAACAGAGAAATATTGCAATCCAGATAGTGGTGTTTTTTGTTAGCCTTGCTCTCATATTTGTAGCACTCGGACTGTACAAATCGTGGGGAAAATATGTGGCTATTTGTTTTATTGTTTTAGTCAGTATAAATATAATTGTGAGTGTTATCCTTATTTTTGTACCGTACTTACTGATATCGGTGGCTTTGCAGGTGTTTTTGATTATTGCACTTAGTATGACCATAAGACATTTAAATAAGAAAGCAAAAAAGAAACCTCTTTACTGTTAAGTCGTTTATAAAATTCCAGCTAAAACCTCCCTTTGTGGAGGTTTTTGCTTTTTTGTCTTATATTTAGCGCGCAAAAGTAGATAAAATATTCACGATTTTTCCAAAACACGTCACAAAACATCTTGAATTAATTTGAGATGTGTTTTATAATATAGCCGTATGAGTTTGTCTCATCAAGAAATTCTGAAAGGAGTTAGTACAATGATTTATTCACACGAAGTTGAAAAAATGTGTACTGTAGCAAAGGGCCCACATCACGGTCCTGCACCTATCCCTGAAGAGGGTAGATGGGTAAAATCTTATGAAATCAAAGACATTTCTGGTCTTTCACACGGTATTGGCTGGTGTGCTCCACAGCAGGGTACTTGTAAGTTAACACTTAACGTTAAAGACGGTATCGTTGAGGAAGCATTAGTTGAGACTATCGGTTGTTCAGGTATGACTCACTCAGCTGCTATGGCTGCTGAAATTCTCCCTGGCAAGACACTCCTCGAGTGCCTTAACACAGACCTTGTTTGTGATGCTATCAACACAGCTATGAGAAACATCTTTGAGCAGCTCGCTTATGGCCGTTCACAGACAGCTTTCTCAGAAGATGGTCTTCCAATCGGCGCTGGCCTTGAGGACCTCGGTAAGGGTCTCAGATCACAGGTTGGTACTATGTACTCAACAAAGGCTAAGGGCGTTCGTTACATGGAAATGGCTGAGGGTTATGTCTTAAAGACTGCTCTTGATGAGAACGACGAAGTTATCGGTTATCAGTTCGTTAAGGTTGGCAAGATGATGGAGGATATCCGTCACGGTATGTCACCTGACGAGGCATACAAGAACAACATTGGTCAGTACGGCCGTTTCGACAACGCTGCTAAGTACATTGACCCAAGAGAAGAATAAGCAAGGAGGAATCTCAAATGGCAGTTAAATTTGAAAGTATCGAAAGAAGAATGCCTAAAATCGAGAAGTGCCTTGCTCAGTATGGTATCGCTAATCTCGAAGAGGCTTTACAGATTTGTACAGATAAGGGTTTCAACCCATATGACATCGTAAAAGAAGTTCAGCCAATCGCTTTTGAAAACGCTGGTTGGGCATACACACTCGGTTGCGCTGTTGCAATCAAGAAGGGTGTTACAACTGCTGCTGATGCTGCTGAAGCTATCGGTGAAGGCTTAGAAGCTTTCTGTATCCCTGGTTCAGTTGCTGAGCAGAGAGCTGTTGGTCGTGGTCACGGTAACCTCGGCGCTATGCTCCTTAGAGAAGAGACAAAGTGCTTCGCATTCCTTGCAGGTCACGAGTCCTTCGCTGCTGCTGAGGGCGCTATCGGTATCGCTAGAAACGCTAACAAGGCTAGAAAAGAGCCACTCAGAGTTATCCTTAACGGTCTTGGTAAGGATGCTGCTTACATCATTTCAAGAATCAACGGTTTCACATTCGTTGAGACAGAATTTGATTACTTCACAGGCGAGCTCAAGATCGTTGAAGAGAAGGCATTCTCAGACGGCGAGAGAGCTGCTGTTCGTTGCTATGGTGCAGACGACGTTCGTGAGGGCGTTGCTATCATGCAGCACGAGAACGTTGGCGTATCTATCACAGGTAACTCAACAAACCCAACTCGTTTCCAGCACCTTGTAGCTGGTACATACAAGAAGTGGGCTAACGAGAACGGCGTAGGCTACTTCTCAGTTGCTTCAGGTGGCGGTACAGGCCGTACACTCCACCCAGATAACATGGGCGCTGGTCCTGCTTCATACGGTCTCACAGACTCTATGGGTAGAATGCACGGTGATGCTCAGTTCGCTGGTTCATCTTCAGTTCCTGCTCACGTTGAAATGATGGGTCTTATCGGTATGGGCAACAACCCAATGGTTGGTGCTACTGTTGCTTGTGCTGTTGCAGTTTACAACGCAATGAAATAATCAAGGTTTTAAGCCGTTTTTTCAATATCTTAACATCTTTTGATGATTTTCAGATAAGAAAATCACAACTTTACAAAAAATAAATGTTAGACCCATCATTTTGGAGTTTTTCCTTAATGATGGGTCTAGTTTTTTGTGTTGATTTAATGCTTTTAATTTCACGAAAATATGCGAACTCAGCAGAACAACAGTCTATAAATACATTTCTCTTTTGGAGTAATACAACATAATTTGAGGGGTTGCGTACCCCTCTTTTTTGTTATAAAACAATTGATTTTGCAATTCTCTTGTGCTATGATGAAAGTGCGAAACAAAATTTAATTTTCTAACCTCAAAGTTTGTATTTTTATTTAGGTAAAAATACAGGCTCTGTTTTCAATACGACTTTTGAGGTTAATTGATTTTGTTTCGCGACAAAGGAGCTATGTGTTTTTCTGCGTAGCTTCGGCTACGCATTTTTTTATTTAGGAGGAATTGCTGTGAAAAAAGTTTTGTCATTGTTTTTAGCAGTAGTTATGATAATGAGCGTGTTCTCGATTGTGCCGTTTGAAGCTGGTGCTGTAGAGGTTGACAAGGCTGAAACCTCAGCTTCATATACCAGTGGTTATTATAAATACACTATATTATCTGATGGCACTGCTGAGATTACAGATTATGCAGGTTATGCATCTGAGCTGAATATTCCATCTACACTCAATGGCTATAAGGTTACACGTATAGGCGAGAATGCGTTTTATAATTGCGATAGCCTTAAATCTATCACAATCCCTGATAGTGTGAAAAGTATAGGTGATAGTGCGTTTTATTGGTGTGAGAGACTTACATCAATCACAATCCCTGATAGTGTGACATATATAGGTAATTCTACGTTTCAATCTTGCGATAGCCTTAAATCTATCACAATCCCTGATAGTGTGAAAAGTATAGGTGATTATGCGTTTTATCGTTGCTCAAGCCTTACTTCTATCACTATACCAAATAGTGTTTCTAGTATAGGTGACTCTACGTTTTTTGGTTGCACAAGCCTTACATCAATCACAATCCCTAATGGTGTTACAAGTATAGGTGATTCTGCGTTTTATAGTTGCTCAAGCCTTAAATTCATCACTATTCCTGATAGTGTAACAAGTATAGGTTATGGTGCGTTTTTTGGTTGCACAAGCCTTACATCTATCACAATACCTGAGGGTGTAACAAGTATAGGTGATTGGGCGTTTTATAATTGCTCAAGCCTTACATCTATCACAATCCTTGATGGTGTGACAAGTATAGGTGATTATGCGTTTTATAATTGCTCAAGCCTTACATCAATCACAATGCCTGATAGTGTAACAAGTATAGGTGACTATGCGTTTTCTGATTGCTCAAGCCTTACATCAATCACAATCCCTGATAGTGTGACAAGTATAGGTGATTCTGCGTTTTTTAATTGCGATAGCCTTACATCAATCACAATCCCTGATAGTGTTACAAGTATAGGTGATTCTGCGTTTTATTATTGCGATAGCCTTACATTAATCACAATACCTGATAGTGTTACAAGTATAGGTAATTATGCGTTTTATTGTTGCTATAGCCTTACATCTATCACAATACACAGCAAAGATTGTAGTTTTGGTAATGATAGTTTGCCAGAATATAGTGATGTTAAGATATATTGCTTTGAGGGTTCAACAGCCGAAGAATATGCAAAGTCTAATGGTATAACCTTTGAGTATTTATGTAAAAACGGCCACACATATGAATTTCTCGATGCTGTTCCTCCTACTGATACAGAAAGCGGTCTCACAGATGGCATTATCTGTTCAGTGTGCAAAATTGTTATTCTTGAGCAAGAAGTTGTTCCACCTCTTCATAATGCTGTTTTAGTTGAGGGCTACAAGGCTACTTGTGAGGCAGATGGACTGACAGACGGTTATTACTGTCAGGATTGCGGTAAAACACTTGTAGAACAAGAAGTTATCCCAGCTTTAGGTCATACCATTGGTGCAGAGGTTGACTGTACGAAAGATCAAATTTGCACAGTGTGTAAAAAAGTAATTTCACCAGCACATAGTCACACAGAAGTCGTTGACGAAGCGGTAGCACCTGACTGTGAAAAAACAGGTCTTACTGAAGGCTCGCATTGTTCAGTATGTGACAAAGTTTTGGTTAAACAGGAAATTGTTCCTGCTACAGGACATAAAATAATTATCATCCCTGCCGTTGATGCAACATGCGAGACTGAAGGAAAAACTCGTAGCTCTGAGTGTGAATACTGTGGAAAAATATATATTGTAGGCGAGATTATTCCTGCAACAGGTCATACCGAAGTTATTGACAAAGGATATGATGCGACTGTGGATAGTGAAGGCTTGACAGATGGCTCACATTGTTCAGTTTGCAACAAGGTGCTTATAAAACAGGAGATTATTCCAGCTTTAACAATGGGCGATGTTAATGGTGACGGAGAAGTAACAATTCTCGATGTTACGTTTATCCAACATTATTTGGTAGAAAAATTAGAATTCACAGAAGAATCATTGGTAGTTGCAGATACTAATAGCGATGAAGTAATAAGCATTATGGATGCTACACTGATTCAGATGTTTATTGCTCAGTTAATTCCATCATTATAATTTCATATTTAATTATCAAAAGCTCTGTAATTCGATTCACAGGGCTTTTACATTTGAATAATGTTTGCTATACTTACTAAATGCAAGGGGCTGTGCAAATGGCTGAAAACAAAGAAAAAGGTACTAATGGTAGAAAGCAAAACCAAAAGATGAAACCTTATCTGACTTACCACATACTTATGAAGAAAACTGATACTGAACACTCAATGACTGCGGATGATGTGTGTGCGGAACTTGAGGACGAGTATGGTGTTTCCGCAGAAAGACGATCAATTTACACTGATATTGACCAGATTAACAAAACTCTTTTAGCAATAGACAAGGGAATATCTCTTGAAGATGCAGGAGAGTTAATTGCTAAGCACGAAAGTTATAAAACAATCCATTTTGACAAGCACAAGGAATTACATCCCACACATAAAGGTTTTTATGTAAATCAGAGACAATTTGAGATAGAAGACTTGCATCTGTTGGCTGAGTGTGTATATACCGCAAAGTTTATCTCAGAGAAAACCGCAAACCATCTGTTAGGTATTATCGGTCAGTTTCTGAGTGAACACCAAGCAAAGAAATTCATCGATGATAGTCTTTCGAATATAAAAAACGAAAACTCAATCGTAGTTTTATCGGGTGGTGCTAATGGTGCGGACAAACTCGGCATAAGATACGCTGGGGAAAACGGATTTCCGGTAAAGTTGTTTTTGCCTCAGTGGGATAAATATGGAAAAAGCGCAGGACCTAAGAGAAATAAGCTTATGGCTCAGGAGTGTGACCTTGTTATATGTTTCTGGGACTCCAAAAGCAGGGGCACAAAATCTATGATTGAGTACGCGAAGCAGTTTGATAAACTATTATTTATAAAACAGATATAAAAGAAAGACCCATCAAAGGAGATTGTCTCCTTTGATGGGTTTTGCTTTGTTTTTATTTCCAGGTTTCGACATTGTAGCCGTTGCCTGTTTTTGAGTCAAGTGCGTAGTATTTGACTTCGCCACCAGGGTAGCTGATGTCCACTGTCTGGTTTGAGCCGTTTGTGAATATGAGATATTTTACACCGCTTGGTACGTTGAATGTATACAAGCTCTGGCCGTATTCATTTGTACCTGATTTTGTCATAGCCCTACCCGGCCATGATACTATCTGGGTGTTTGCATCTTTCCAGTAGTAACAGTAGATTGTGCCACTCCAGTTGAGCGAATTTGAGAATGTAACCTTGTTGGTTGTTGCTGTAGTTGGAGTTTGGGTTGGTGGCTGTGTTTCTGGTTCGGTAGGTGGAATGTACTGAACAACTTTTCCGATTTTGTCGCTGTTTACTTTGTCAACAAGATAGAGCTGAATTGTGGTTGCATCAAGAATGTTCACGCTCTCATGCATATCACAGTCAGCTAGGTCAGCATAGAAATCGCTGTTGGTCTTGAGGTCAGCCAGATGATACTGGACGATGGTTGCATCGATGATATTTATAGCGCCATTTCCGTCAGCGTCGCCATAAATCATATCAGAAACATCAAAGCTGATTGTTTTTTCTGTGGACTCTTTGTACCAGTCTGTCAGAGATACGGTGAGAGTGTATTTTCCAGCTTTTTGCGGAGTGAAATTACAAACAGTTGTGGTACTGTTGATAAGATAGTTTGCGGTTGAGTATC
Organism: Ruminococcus sp.; assembly: GCA_045124035.1. GTDB lineage: Bacteria > Bacillota > Clostridia > Oscillospirales > Acutalibacteraceae > Ruminococcoides. The sequence goes on from JBGVLC010000021.1 coordinate 19,665, forward strand.
CGATTATTTCGTCGAAACAAACTTTACCGCTGCTGTCTTTGATAACAAAACGTGATTCAGGTTTATGAGGTCCTGACATAAGTCCTTCGAATTCCGTTGTGCTTGTGAAAGTGAGTTCTTTTGACACAAGGCCGTTTTTCTTGTCAGGTGCAAGTGATACTATCGCAAGCGGTTGGTCTGTTACTTCAATCAGAATTGAGGTGCTTGTGGTCTGTTTTGCGTAGTCCATAGCTTCAACAGTAAGCTTGTATGTAGTTTCTTTTTCGTATTTGAATGGACTGTTTTGGTATGGAGTGGTGTAATTAATAGTTTTTGTTGTGCCTGTGTTCAAATCCTCGAGTGTGTACTTGTACTGATATGGTTCATAGCCACCTGTTGTGTTGAACTCGAGTTTGCATTGTTTGTGTATGTCAGGAGTACCGTTTGTTACTTTCAAGTCCGTGATTTTCAGTTCATCATGCTGACCCTTGGTGAAATAGTAGTTGAGTCCAACTTTGGTTGTGTAGTAAGAGCCTGAGTTGTTATCAACTTTGCCTGAGTCATCGCTGAAATAAATCTGTGCATCAGGATTTGTATCTTCCAATACGTATTTGTACTTATATCCATGACGCTCGTCGTTTTCCTCCATTTTCACTTTTGCAAATGTAGAGGAACCAGGCTTTTTATAGTGCAAGTTAGGTTCGTCAAAGCCGATGTAGTAAACAACGACATTGTTTGTTGTTTTTTCTTTGAGAGTTGCGTTCCAATCGCTTTTGTTCAAAGTTATCGGATAATTTGCGTTAACCTTGTATTCTTTGCCTGTGTATTCGTTTACAAGCGATGCATTTTTAACTACTACGGTGCTGGAGTCCGAAACGCCGTCTTTGATAGTTATCGTAAAGTCGAAGTCTTCAAAATTGTCGGTTGTAAGATTAGGACACAGGTCGTTGAGTGGATAAACAAAGGTTGCATCACACGCGTTCTTGGTGCCGTTAAAAGCGTAGTTGTCTGAGGTGCCGAAATGTCTGGCGTCGTCGAGCATATAGCGACTATATTCGGTGCCGTGTAATGATGCTCCAAAAACTGCATAAAACTTGGACCTGTTTGAGGTGTTGACGGTGAATTTCGCGTAAATTTCGTTACCCTCGTTGGCACTTACTTCCATTCTGGTGATTTCGGTCATAGCGTGATATCTTTTTGGATTTGGCGCAACACCCTCAACACATGAAACGTGGTTGAGCGAGTCATATGAAAACCACAAAAAGCCCTTGTTTGCATAGGTTTTACCCCATGAGTTTGCGATTTTCAGAGCACCCATTTCGCCTGGATCTACTTTATCGTTTTCGTTAATATCGCACCAGAGGTTGTCGTTGTATCCGACAATTGTCATACGATGACCGCCCTCAGTTGCAGGCAGTTCTCTTAAATACTGTTCGTTTAGGAATTTATCGTTTTCAGGAGCGTCAGGATTGCTTGTGATTTTTTTCTTGCCTTTTTCTACACTTGTAATAAATGATGAAAAGGTGAGGACGTCGCCGTTTGCTAGTGCAGTTTTGATAGGGAGTAAATCAGCGTCGTCAGGGGATGTGATTTCCAAGCCTTCTGTACCGATTCTGTCAAAAAGCTGATGGTCTTTGAGACGATAACGCATCGCTTCACGCCAGACCTTTTCATCTGTGCTCCAGCTCAGATAGTCTTTTGCATCGTATGGAAAGGACTTGTTGAAAGGACATCCGTGTTGCTTTAATATGCCGTATACCAAAGCGTAGTTGGTGCCTGAGCCTGTACCGTGATTCAAAAAGTTGAATGTCCATTTTGGAGAGAATATATTATCTTTGGTTGTTTCAACACCTCTTAATCTGTTCATTTCGTAAGTGAACTGATAGTAAGTACATGCAAATGGTACACACGAGTTGAGCGAACCTTGGCTGTCAATCTCTGGAAAGTATGGAGATTGGCTGTTATCCACAGAAGTCGGGAGTGTGGATGCTGATGTTTGTGCGATATCTTTTTTACTGTTATTGTTTGAATTTGTTATTTCTAGATAATCGCTGACCGATGAGATAACTTTCGCATTGTCAGGGTTTTCTGTGTCAACTCCCAAATCGCCTGTTCCTAAATTTGAGAATTCACCGTTTGTTTCAATGTCACAAAGCTGATTTGGTGAAGCTTCTTTCTCGAAAGTTTTCAGTGCGTTTGCACTAAGCGGAAAAGAAGAAATGAGTATTGTGAGTGTAATTGCTATAGATATGAGTTGTTTCAATCTTTTCATTTACACGTCCTCCAAAATCCTATAATTAATAAATTGATTATAACAGTGTGTTTACACAAGTTCAATAAATCTCAGCATAAAGATAAAGAAAAGCTCTGTTTTTAAAACAAAGTCAAAAATAGTGCTAATGATTATTGTAATATTACTGAGACTATATGAATTTGTTTTCCTCATTTTACTTCTTGAAAATTGTATACTCCTGTGATAAAATACTCGGGTATAATTTTTGAATTGGAGAAGATCATTATGAAAAAACTGATTGCTTTGACAGTTGTTATTGCAGTTTTGGTTTGCAGTATGACAGTCGCTTTTGCTGACGGCAGAATGCTGGGCGATACAAATAACAACGGACAGATCGACATACTTGATGCCACTTCCATCCAGCTGGCTCTGGCTCAGATTCAAGGACTCGACGAAGAATCCATCAGATGTAGCGATGTTGATGGTGATTTGAGACTCACGATAGTCGACTGTACAACTATTCAGCAGCTTATCGCTGAGCTCATTCCTGATTTTCCAGCGAATATTAAACCAACACAGCCAACAGAACCGGAGACTCAGGAACCAACACAGCCTGAAGAGCTTACACCAAGTGAAATGGAGCTTGAGGTTCTGAGAATCGTAAACGAAGAGCGTGCTAAGATTGGCGCGGCTCCGCTTGAATTTGGTTATCATTTCTATGAGTGCGCAATAGTCAGAGCTAACGAGTGCAAAGAGTTGTTCTCTCACACTCGTCCTGATGGTACATTGTGTTTCACTGTATTTGATCAGTTCAATGTTACAGGTTACTATGCAGCGGGTGAGAATATCGCATATAATCACACAAGTGCTCAGGAAGTTATGGAGGCGTGGATGAACTCTCCTGGCCATCGCGCTAACATTCTGGAACCAAGCTTCACCCATCTTGCAATTGCTATGGTCGAGACAGGCGAGTATCCTGGATACTATAGCTCTGTACAGCTTTTTATCGGTCAGTGATAATTATATAAAACTAATGGCACACGGGTTTGTGTGCCATTTTTTTGCAAAAAGCTCTCTCACGTTATCTTGTGAGAGAGCTGATTTTTTAAGCTTTAATTGTAATTGTGAAGTATTCTTCGCTTGTGTTTGCGTTTCGGTATGTGACTGTGAGTTCACCTTTTGGTTTTTCAGTGTTCATCTGGAATCTCAAAGCCTCTTCTCCAACTGCCTGAGCTTCTTTTTTGAGTTCTTCTTCTCCAAGTTCGTCATATGCCTCAGGTGTGACGCCTACAACGATTTCAGTAATCTCAGGGTTGTAGTAAGAATACTGACCTGAACTTTTGATTTGAAGACGAGAATCTTCCTTGACTACATCGTAGTAGTCATCGATGAACTCTTCGTACTTATCGCCTTTGAATTCGTATGAAACGTTACCGTTTTCGTCTACTTCAGTAGCTTCAGCATAGTCGTTTGCAAAATCATCGACATATTTTGGGTCAACGGTTGTCTTAACTTTGCAACCTGTAAAAAGTGCAGCTACCATTAATAATGCAACTATGGCACAGAAAATTCTTTTCATAATTATCCTCCTGTAAGAACACCTAGTGATGAAGTCATTGTATCACTAAGGGGTGTTGTTTTCAACATAAAGTTTAGTTTATCAGTCAATTTTTTCAATCAGAATTTCTTCGATTCGTCTATCCTCAGTTTTGAGAACTGTGAATCTGAATCCCTTGTGTACTACCTCAGGGTGTTCGTCGGTTGTCGGAACTTGTCCGAGGTGAGTGAGCATAAAGCCCGCTATAGTGTCAGAATCGTCATCATAGATATCTTCACCGATGAGCTCTTCGACGTCCTCGATTGATGTAGAGCCATCCACATGGAACTTTTTGTCAGAAATCTGTTTGATTTCCTCTTCTTCGTTGTCGTACTCATCCTGAATGTTTCCGAGGATATCTTCGATCAGATCCTCAAGCGTCACAAGCCCCTCGGTGCCGCCGTATTCATCAAGAATGATGGCAAACTGGGTTTTTTCCTTATTCATCTGGGTGAAGAGTGCACGACAGTTTTTGGTGCGAGGTACAAAAAGTACAGGACGCATTATGTCAGAAATCTTGAAATTTTTTGGAATGTCGGTGCAGATATACTTGAGAAGGTCTTTGACATAAAGCACGCCGACGATGGTGTCGATATCACCGCTGTAAACAGGAATACGAGAGTAGCCTGAGGTGACAGCGGTGCTTACAACCTGTTCGAGGGTGTCGGTGTCTTCAACTGCAACAATATCCCTGCGGTGGGTCATGATTTCGGAAGCTACTGTGTCATCAAAATCAAATATGTTTTCAATTATATTCTTGGTGTCATTACCGATGAGTCCTTTTTCCTGTCCCTCTTCAACGAGCGATAGGATTTCTTCCTCGGTTTCCTGCACCATTTGAGTGTCGGTTTTTTTCTTGAAAAGCAGGTGCTTGAGTCCGTGGGCTTTTTTAGTAAACTTACTACTACCTGAATCGTCAGGCATATTCGTCATCCTTTCAAAATTGTATTCATATACATTGTAAGTGTACAAAATAATAGTAGTGATGTCAAATGACAGTTTTGTTATTAGAAAAAATTAATTTTGCGATATGACTATAGATAAGAGTCCAATTAGTACAAAACGCTCCACATCTTGTGTGTGGTGCTTTTTTTACCACATAGAGGTAATAAAAATACATTTATTTGTGACAATTCACAGAAATTTCACTTTACATAGGTGAAAAAAAGTGCTATTATGAACCTTGGTAGGGCGAGAAAAGATGTTTTCTCGACAAACTATACAAATAATTCTATAGCCGGTGTAAGAAAGAGCTCATCTTACAGTGGCACCACTAAAGGGAGGAATTTAAATTGGCAAGAAAAATGAAAACCATGGACGGTAACAACGCTGCGGCTTATGTCTCATATGCGTTTACTGAGGTAGCAGGTATCTATCCTATTACTCCATCAAGTCCAATGGCAGACTATGTTGACATGTGGTCAGCACAGGGTGTCAAGAATATTTTTGGCACAACAGTTAAGGTAGAGGAAATGCAGTCAGAAGCAGGTGCTGCAGGTACAGTTCACGGCTCACTCAACGCAGGTGCGCTCACAACCACTTACACAGCTTCACAGGGCTTGCTCCTTATGATCCCTAACATGTACAAAATCGCTGGCGAACTGCTTCCATCAGTTTTCCACGTATCAGCTCGTTGCGTAGCTTCACACGCACTCAACATCTTCGGTGACCATTCTGACGTTTATGCATGCCGTCAGACAGGTTTTGCTATGCTCGCTGAAACAAACCCACAGGAAGTTATGGACCTTGGTGCTGTTGCTCACCTTGCAACTATCAAGTCAAGAGTTCCATTCATCAACTTCTTTGATGGTTTCAGAACTTCACACGAAATCCAGAAAATCGAAATCTGGGATTATGACGATCTCAAAGAAATGTGCGATATGGACGCAGTTTCAGGCTTTAGAAAGAGAGCTTTGAACCCTGAGCGTCCTGTAATGCGTGGTTCACACGAGAACGGCGACATTTTCTTCCAGCACAGAGAAGCTTGTAACAAGTACTACGATGCAGTACCAGGTATTGTTGAGGAGTACATGGACAAGGTTAATGCTAAGCTTGGCACAGACTACAAACTCTTCAACTACTACGGTGCACAAGACGCAGAGCGCGTTATCGTTGCTATGGGTTCTATCTGTGACGTTGCTGAAGAAGTTATCGACTATATGAACGCAGCAGGCGAGAAGGTTGGTCTTGTTAAGGTTAGACTTTACAGACCATTCAGCGCTGAAAAGCTCGTTGAAGCTATCCCAGCTACTGCTAAGAAGATTGCTGTTCTTGACAGAACAAAAGAGCCTGGTGCTCTTGGTGAGCCACTTTACCTCGATGTTGTTGCAGCTCTTGCAAAGTGTGGTAAGCAGGCTACTGTTGTTGGCGGTAGATATGGTCTTGGTTCAAAAGACACACCACCATCATCAATCTTCGCAGTTTACGAAGAGCTCGCTAAAGACGCTCCTAAGCCTCAGTTCACACTCGGTATCGTTGATGACGTTACTGAGCTCTCACTTTCTGAGAAGCCATCACCAAACACAGCAGCAGAAGGCACAATCGAGTGCAAATTCTGGGGTCTTGGTGGTGACGGTACTGTTGGTGCTAACAAGAACTCTATCAAGATTATCGGTGACCATACAGACAAATATGTTCAGGCTTACTTCCAGTATGACTCAAAGAAGACTGGCGGTATCACAATTTCTCACTTGAGATTCGGTGACAGCGCTATCAAGAGCCCATACTACATCAATAAGGCTGACTTCGTTGCTTGTCACAACCCTTCATATGTTCTCAAGGGTTACAAGATGGTTCAGGACGTTAAACCAGGCGGTGTTTACCTCATCAACTGCCAGTGGAACGCAGAAGAACTCGACAAGCATTTGGATGCTGCTACTAAGAAATACATCGCTGAAAACGACATTCAGCTTTACACAGTTAACGCTATTGACCTTGCTGTTGAAATCGGTATGGGCAAGCGTACTAACACTATCCTTCAGGCTGCATTCTTCGCTCTTGCAAAGGTTATGCCAATTGAAGAGGCTGTACAGTACATGAAGGACGCTGCTACTAAGTCTTACCTCAAGAAGGGTCAGGACATCGTTGATATGAACCACAAGGCTATCGACGCAGGTGTATCAGCATTCGTTAAGATCGATGTTCCAGCTGCTTGGGCTGAGGCTACTGACGATAACGAAGCTACAGCTTCTGTTGGTAAAGAGAAGCTTGTTAAGATGGTTGACAACATCATGCTCCCTGTTGGCAAGATGGAGGGTGACTCACTGCCAGTATCAGTATTTATGGATCATGCTGACGGTACATTTGAGCAGGGTGCTTCTGCATATGAGAAGCGCGGTGTAGCTGTTATGGTTCCACAGTGGAACGAGGCTACTTGTGCTAAGTGTAACAAGTGTGCATTTGTTTGCCCACACGCTACTATCCGTCCATTCGCATTAAGCGATGAAGAACTCGCTAACGCTCCTGAGGATATGAGAGTTTGTGAGAAGCCTGTAGTTAAGACAAACTACAAGTACACTCTCGCTGTTTCTCCATTTGACTGTATGGGTTGTGGCGTTTGTATCGGCGTTTGTCCTACAAAGTCACTCACTATGGTACCTCGTGAGACTCAGGATGCACAGCAGGCAGTGTTCGACTACTGTGTAGCTAATGTTACAGAAAAGCCAGAGACAACTGCTAACATCAACGTAATTACATCACAGTACAAACAGCCACTCCTCGAGTTCTCAGGCTCATGTGCAGGTTGTGCTGAGACATCATACGCAAGACTCATTACTCAGCTCTTCGGTGACAGAATGTACGTTTCTAACGCTACAGGTTGTTCATCAATCTGGGGTGGTCCTGCTGCTACATCACCATACACAACAAACAAAGAGGGTCATGGTCCAGCTTGGGCTAACTCACTGTTCGAGGACAATGCTGAGCACGGTCTTGGTATGTATCTCGGTCAGAAGGCTATCCGCGACAGACTCATTGAGCAGGTTAAGGTTCTCCTTACAGCTGATTGTGCTACTGAGGAAGTTAAGGCTGCAGCTAAAGCTTACCTCGATACAGTAGATGATGGTGAGGCTAACGCTAAGGCTACTAAGGCTCTTGTTCAGGCTCTCGAGCCTATCAAGGATGACTGCGACAACTGCAAGTCTATCTACGAGTCAAAAGAGTACTTATCTAAGAAGTCAGTTTGGATCTTCGGTGGCGACGGTTGGGCATATGACATCGGCTTCGGCGGTGTTGACCACGTTCTCGCAACAGGCGAAGATGTAAACATCATGGTATTCGATACTGAGGTTTACTCTAACACAGGTGGTCAGGCTTCTAAGGCTTCTAACATCGGTCAGGTTGCTCAGTTCGCTGCTGCTGGTAAGGCTATCCAGAAGAAGAGCCTTGCTGACATTGCTATGTCTTACGGCTACATCTATGTTGCTCAGATCGCTATGGGCGCTGATATGAACCAGACACTTAAGGCTATCAGAGAAGCTGAAGCTTACAAGGGTCCATCTATCATCATCGCTTATGCTCCTTGTGAGATGCACTCAATCAAGGGCGGTATGATCAACTGTCAGAAGGAAATGGAGAAGGCTATCGCTTGCGGTTACTGGAACAACTTCCGTTACAACCCAGAGCTCAAGGCAGAGGGCAAGAACCCATTCATCCTCGACTCAAAGGCTCCATCAGCATCTTACCGTGACTTCATCCTCAACGAAGCTCGTTACAGCTCACTCACACGTTCATTCCCAGAGCGTGCAGAAGAGCTCTTTGGCAAGGCTGAGGCTACAGCTATGGCAAGATATGAGGAACTCGCTAAGCGTGCTGGCAAAGAATAATTGAATAAGATTCAATACGCTGAATAATAACGGCGGTGTACCTTTTCGGTGCACCGCCTTATGTTTTGTAGAGATTTATGCAGGTTTTTCCTTTGTCTTGTGCTGTTTTAAAGAACTTGTGAGCACCACCGAAAGGCTTTTGGATGTAGCCAACAACGAAATCACTTTGTTCAACCATATAATTGTTTCTGTATGAAATCGCGAATCGCTTAGGTACACTTTCAATCCCTTCGGGATAAAGTGTATCATAATCAAAATGTTTGTTTTCGGGCAAGTAAGCTAGCACAACGCAGTAGTCTATATGAGGGAATTCACGTTTACATTTACGCAGAACATCAAGTGTGAGTCTGTCGAAATTACCGTGATTTCCTAAGAGAAACCGCATAACTCCCCTGTTCTCTATCAAGTCTATAACAGTTTTCTTTAAATCTTCTTTGATACTTTCATCACAGTCCCGATGACCGAAAAATGTACAGGTCATAATATTCCTCCTATATGGGATATATCGTGAGTATAACATAAATCTTGTGCATTTGCGATATATACCACACGATTTATCGCAAATTTGGTTAAACTTATTTTAATGATATATCGTAAAGGGGGATTTATTTGAACACAAAAGAAGCTGTTGCAAAGCGAATTGTTGAACTGTGCGAGAGTAATGGTTTAGCTGTGAACGCTTTAGCAAATATTTCAGGTGTATCACCCTCGACTATCTACAGTATGCTTAATGAAAAAAGTCAAAATCCAGGAGTAGTATCAATAAAAAAGATTTGCGATGGATTGGAAATAAGCGTTAGAGAATTTTTTGATAGCGATATATTCGATAACCTCGAACAGGAAATAAAGTGAGTTTACAGGTGGTGTGCCTTTTCGGTGCACCGCCTTATGTTTTATATCGTCATATATCTGTTCTTGACATGAATAGTATATGCTTGTATAATATTGCTGTTCACAATAGAATAAACGCGATTTGGTGCTATGCACACTCGAGCGTACAGCCGGACTGTATGTGAGAGGACAAGGGAAGCGTGGTGAGAATCCACCGCAACAGCCATTACCGTATTTCGTTTTTCGATAAGTCGGAATGCTTGTCATATCGCGAACTGCAAACGGTTTTCGGGCAACGGAGGACTGCGCGTTTTTTGTGTTTAGTCGCGTCCTCTTTGGAGGGCGCGTTTGTTTTATTCATTGAGACATATTTCAATGAAAGAAGGAATGTAAAATGAAAAGAAGAATTTTGTCGATGATGCTGGCTCTTTTGATGTGTCTGTCGATGCTTTCGCTTTGTGCGTGTAGCTCGGAAAACGCTGACGCAAGTGCAAATCAGGTTGAGACTCAGGCGGTAACTGAAGCTCAAAAAAGCGCAACAGACCAGCTGTGGGAGAACGCTACCTATGTGGAAGACGTGACCTTGGGTGAGGGAAAAACAAAGATTTTTGTCGCTGTGAGTGCAGGTGAGAAGAATATTGTTGTCACAATCAACACAGATGCGAAAACTTTGCAGGATGCGCTGACATCAGTTGACCTTATTCAGGGTGAAGAAAGTGAGTATGGACTTTATATCAAGACTGTTAACGGTATTCTCGCAGATTATGATATCGACCAGTCATATTGGGCTATCAACAAAGATGGTGAGTATATGATGGAGGGTGCTAATACAGTAGAGATTACTTCGGGCGACAATTTTGAGCTTGTTTATACAAAGTGATGACTAAGGATAGAACGACAAAAATAAAAGGCTACAAGCTCACCTTATTTGAGATGACACTCTTTGCGATGTTTTCAGCGATGATGTTTATCTCAAAGATAGTGATGGAATTTTTGCCAAATATCCACCTGCTTGGTATGTTCACGATGTTGCTCACGGTGGTGTATCGTAAAAAAGCGCTGGTTCCCATTTATCTTTATGTTCTGCTCAACGGCATATTTGCGGGCTTTAATATGTGGTGGGTGCCTTACACATATATATGGGCGGTGCTCTGGGGCGCCACAATGTTGCTACCGAAAAATATGCCAAAAGGTGTGCAGATGGTGGTTTATCCTTTAGTTTGCGCTATGCACGGATTGTTTTATGGGGTGCTCTATGCGCCTGCTCAGGCGGTTATGTTCTCGCTGACATTTGAACAAACTGTCGCTTGGGTCATAGCAGGTTTGCCGTTTGATGTTACCCACGCTGTCGGAAATCTTGTTGCAGGATTGTTGATTTATCCGTTGTCGCGACTGATGTTTAAGCTAAACAAGAAGGTTGGAAAATTAGAATAAAAGCAAATGATACAGAGCTTTTCTGAGTGGCTGAACGCTACTTCAGGAAGGCTCTTTTGTGTGACAGAGAATGTTAAAAAAATCACAAAAAACAGGCGTTTTTACTAATTTAGCGTGTAGATTTTTTATATCTCGAAAACTTGCTTTTTTTTTGTTTTATAGTATAATTAAAATGTGATAATAGCCATACTAGGCGAAGTATGTCCTTTTTTAGGCGTGGAGGTCTTTATGAGCGTTAGCAATACTAAAGAAAAACTCAATATTGCTATGTTTGGTCATAAGCGAGTTCCGTCTCGTGAAGGTGGCGTCGAAATCGTTGTTGAAGAGCTTTCAAAACGACTATCCGAAATGGGAAACGATGTCACTTTGTATAACAGACGCGGAAAGCACGTCAGCGATAAGAGTATAGAAACCGAGGAACTCAGCGAGTATCAGGGTGTAAAAATCAAGTCGGTGCTTACTATCGACAAAAAAGGACTGGCGGCGGTTACTTCCAGCTTTTTCGCGACACTCAAGTGTGTGTTTTCCAAAGCGAAAGTTGTTCATGTTCACGCCGAGGGCCCTGCTGCTATGACTCCTTTTCTGAAACTTTTCAGAAAGCGTGTTGTTGTTACGGTTCACGGACTGGATTGGCAGAGGGATAAATGGAGCGAAGGTTTCGCCTCAAAATACATTCGCTTCGGCGAAAAAATGGCGGTCAAATACGCTGATGAAATCATCGTGCTCAGCCGTCGTGTTCAAAAATATTTTAAAGATACATACAATCGCGAAACAGTTTTCATTCCTAACGGAGTGAATGAGCCTGAGATAAAGAGGGCGCAACTTATCACCGAGCACTTTTCGATTGAAAAAGACGGCTATATTCTGTTTCTGGGCAGGCTTGTTCCCGAAAAAGGAGTGCATCTGCTGATTGATGCGTTCAAAAATGTGAAAACAGACAAGAAGCTTGTCATTGCAGGTGGTACATCCGATACTTTCGATTACGTAAAAGAGTTGCACGACAAGGCTTTTTCTGATGACAGGGTTATATTCACAGGTTTCCAGCAGGGACAGATTCTTGAGGAGCTTTATTCTAACGCATATATCTATACTCTCCCATCTCTGCTTGAGGGTATGCCGTTGTCACTTCTTGAAGCGATGAGCTACGGAAACGCATGTGTGGTTTCTGATATCGCTGAGTGTGCTGAGGTTGTTGAGGATAAGGCTGTTGTTGTCAAAGCAGGCGATGTGACTTCACTTACACAGACATTACAAAAGCTCTGTGATGATGAAACTCTGGTGAATGAATACAAATCTTTCAGCAAAGATTTCATACTCAAAAAATATAACTGGGACGATGTTGTTGAGAAAACCCTCGCCCTTTATGAAAAATAAATTTAGAAGAGATTTTTATGAAGATTTTGATGATAAATAAGTTTTTGCACCCAAATGGCGGTTCAGAAACATACATATTCAAACTGGCTAAACAGCTCGAGCTACTAGGTCACGAGGTGCAGTTCTTCGGAATGGAGCACGAAGGCAGAATAGTTGGAAATAATGTTGATGCTTACACCTCGGATATGGATTTTCACGGTGGCTCAAAGCTTTCCAAGCTTACTTATCCGATAAAAACAATATATTCAAGTGAAGCCAGAAAACAAATCAGAAAGGTTCTTGACGATTTCAAGCCTGATGTATGTCACCTGAATAACTTCAATTATCAGCTGACACCGAGCGTTATCCTTGAAATTGTTAAGTGGCGTAAAGCAGAAGGAAAAAAATGCTCGATTGTATATACAGCGCACGATTATCAGCTCGTTTGTCCTAACCATATGTGTCGAAATGGTGATGATAACTGCGAAAAGTGCTTAGGTGGCAGTTTCCTTAACTGTACAAAAGGCAGATGTATTCACGGAAGTTTAATAAAATCATTCATCGGCACACTTGAAGCAAGCTTCTGGAAACTCAATGGTGCATACAAGTATATTGATAAATTTATCTGTTGCTCACATTTTATGAAATCCAAGCTTGACTCGAATGAGCTTTTTGCGAAGAAGACAGTAGCTTTGCACAACTTTGTTGATAAAATTGATGTCATAAAGGCAGACAAAAAGGATTATGTTCTGTATTTTGGCAGATTTTCTCAGGAAAAGGGCGTTGATACACTTATCAAAGTTTGTAAGAGCCTTCCTGATATACAGTTTATCTTTGCGGGTACCGGCCCTCTTGAAGAGACCATTTCGGGCATCGATAATATCAAGAACGTAGGATTTAAAACAGGTGATGAGCTTAAGACCCTTATAAGTGAAGCAAGATTCACTATTTATCCGTCACAGTGGTACGAGAACTGTCCGTTTTCTGTTATGGAAAGCCAGCTGTATCTCACTCCGGTTATCGGTGCTGATATCGGAGGAATTCCTGAGCTTATAGACGAAGGAAAAACAGGTGAGCTTTTCGAAAGCGGTAACGCTACACAGCTGAAAGAAAAAATCGAGAAGCTGTACTATGATGAAATGCTTACACAGCAGTATTCGAAGAATTGTGAGAACCTCAGCTTTGATACAATCGATGAGTACTGTTCTAAGCTTGTTGAAATATATCAGCAGTAAATTTGCTGAATTTTAGGAGAATTTGATGTCTAACACTCAAAAAGAAAATATTGTTCTGGCTGATTGTGAGGCTAATGAGATTCATAGTTTTGTACAGGCGTTGCAAACAGAAAGTGAGTCTTATGAGATAAAGTCGCACATCTCGAATTTTAAGAGAACAGGAAAGCTGAGTGAACTGAAACGATATTTCATTTATTTTTTCGTTGGCTTCAAATATTTTTTACAGCGAAAAAAATATAACAAAATCGTAGGTTGGCAACAGTTTTATGCGCTTATACTTTGCTTTTTCTGCTCAATATTTAAAGTCAAAAAAACCAATATGGTTACCGCGCTGAATTTCACATACAAAGAGAAGAAAGGCAAGGTATTCAAAATATATAAGTGGTTTATGAGTAAATGTCTTGACAAAAGATATCTCGACTATATCCACGTTCCGTCTAAAGAGTACGCTGACAGCATCAGCTGTAGCTTTGATTTTCCAAGGGAAAAGATTATCGTTACGACATTTGGTGTTAACGATGAATTTGAGACCTTGAGTAAACTTCAACCACCACAAGGACTAGAGAGCGACGGTTATGCACTTGCTATCGGGCGCTCAAATCGTGACTACGAATTCCTTATTGATGCCTGGAAAAAAGTGGATTACCCTCTTGTTATTATCAGCGATACATTCAAAGGTGAAGTTTGTGACGAAAACATAACCTTGTTGACTGATGTTGCGGGTGAACAATCATACCCTTATATAGCTAATTGCTCACTTATGGTTATTCCGATTGACGACCCTGCTATTTGTTCGGGTGACACCGTATTGTTGACATCGATGTTCCTGAAGAAAAAAATTATTGTTACAAAACCAAGTACTTTAAGTGAGATGTATATAAAAGATAAGCAAAACGCGTTGCTGTCTGAGAAAAATCCTGAGGTTTTTGCGGGCGTTGTGAAACAAGCGCTCAGCGAGGAATATCAGGACTTGGGCGAAAGGGCGCGTGAGAGCTTTATCGAGAATTTTTCGAGAGAAAGTATGGGAAAGAAGATTTCCGTAGTGATTAACCAATAATTTTGCGGGAGGAACAATGACAACTTCTATAATAATGCTTTTCATTGTTGCATCTTTAGCAACCGTGCTATTGGCAGGTTGCAAAAAAGGTAACGAAAAGACCTTCTTCGATATTGATAACACCTCAGTTATCAGGGGCGTTTTCAGTATAGTGATAGTTCTTGTGCATATACCTGAGGGCTATCGTAATCCAATTCAGGATATTGTGGGAAGTTTTGCGTATATCGGTGTGACTTTCTTCTTTATGACCTCGGCGTACGGCTTGATGCTCACATATATGAGAAATCCCGATAGCATAAAGCGTTTCTGGGGTAAACGAATCGTGAAATTGCTCGTGCCTATGGTGCTTGTCAATATAGTTGTTTTCATTCTCACGTGTGTATGCCTTAAAGAATGGGATTTCTCGGCATTGATAAGCATAAACCGATGGGTAAGACAGTTGGTACTTTTCTATTTTATATACTGGCTTGTGTTCCGCTTTACAAAATCAAAAATGACACTCAAAGTGCTGATAGTGTGCGCGCTGATTTTTGTGTATAGCTTGCTTGCTACCAAATTCAAAGATGTTCTGATTTTTGGCTGGCCAACAGAATCTCTTGGATTTGTTTATGGCCTGTTGCTTGCGACTTTCAGAGACAAATTTGTATCATTTGCTTCGAAAAAGTGGGTATTCAAGTGTGCTGTGGCGTTTGTGCTGTCGCTTGTGTTCGGGGTGATGTATCTCAAGTTCAAGAGTGTGGTATTTGTTGGCGATTACCTGTTAAAATTACTGCTCGGCTTAGGTATCATCCTTGTGATACTCCTTGCAAACAGCAAGTTATCGTTTTCGAACTTTGCGAGTCGTTTTCTGTCAGGAATATCATATGAAGTATATCTGATACACAGCCATATTTTCTTCATACTCAGCGAATTGGGCTTTGTTACGAACTCAGGCGTATTTATTCTTGTTGGATTAGTTGCAACGATTTTGTTTGCAAAATTTGTGAATATGATAGGCAAGTTGATTTCAACACCGCTTTTGAAAAAATAAGATAAATGGGGTTATCGGGTGAAAATAGCGTTAAATTGTACAAGCTGTGATGCTGATCATCGTGATACAGAAAGAATAAAAAATCCGAAATCAAGAGACGGATTTATAGACAGCGTTAAAATTTATGCGTGCGTCTTAGTTGTTCTTGGACATTTCATACAGAGTATGACGACTGCTTCTATTCTTGAAGAAACATTTTTTGTTCAGTGGTTCAATAAAACGATTTATTATTTCCATGTTCCTTTGTTCTTTATATGTAGCGGATATCTGTATCAAAAATATTCTAAAGTTAACAGTTTTTCTCAGTGGAAAAGTAATGTGCTGAAAAAAGTTGTGTCACTCGGAATTCCGTACTTTGTGTTTTCGATTATCACCTGGATTATGAAAAGCGTATTTTCTTCGAGTGTTAATAACGAAGTTGATGGCTTTTTTGAGACTTTATTTCTGAATCCTATCGCGCCATATTGGTATTTGTACGCTTTGTTCTTTTTGTTTTCGATTACTTTAACATTTAATAGCAAAAAGAGTGCTATATTCTTATTGATAGTGGCGCTTGCGCTGAAGTTTGTAAGCTTTACATCATTTGAGTGTGGGATTTACGCAATCCAGACCATCTTAAGTAACGAAATATGGTTTGTTTTTGGAATGTGTATCAGTTATTTTAAGCTCAATAGATTATGTGGTAATAAAAAAATGCTTTTTGTAGCGGTTGCTCTTGCTATTGCTTTTGTTGTGAGTAGTATATTTGTTTACGCTTACCACATCAGTTATGGATTGGTGGCATTTTCGCTGGGTGTAATCGCTTGTGTTTCGACTATGATTTTCGCAATCTATTTTGAATCAAGTAAGTTTTCTGATTTACTAAATTCAAAATTATATAAATATACTCTTCCTGTGTTTTTGATGCATACGATTTTTGCAGCAGGAATCAGGGCTGTTTTGTTCAAACTCTCAATAGTTAATAGTTTTGTACATATTGTGGCAGGTATATCAATCAGTTTTATTGGACCGATTGTTGCTGCGATTGTTATGTCAAAAGTTAAATATTTGGATTTTATTTTGTATCCAAACAAATATATCTTTAAGAAAAAAGGTTGAATTATGGCTAAAAAATTGAATGGTACAGTTATTGTTACATATCGTTGTAACGCTAAGTGCACTATGTGCAACAGATACAAGGTTCCTTCCCGTCCTGAGGAGGAAATCTCAATCGAGACAATCAAAAAACTTCCACAGATGTATTTTACTAACATCACAGGCGGTGAGCCGTTCATCAGAGAAGATTTGAAAGATATCGTGCGTGAGCTTTACAAAAAAAGCGATCGTATTGTTATTTCTACAAACGGATTCTTCACAGACAGGATTGTTGATTTGTGCAAAGAGTTTCCGCAAATTGGTATTCGTATTTCTATCGAGGGTCTTGAGAACACAAATAACGAAATAAGAGGTCTTGATGATGGTTACCAGAAAGGTTATGGCACTCTCAAAAAGCTCAAAGAAATGGGTATGCAGGATGTCGGTTTTGGTATGACAGTTCAGGATAAGAATGCTCCTGATTTGTGCGCTCTTTATGATATTTCCGATGAGCTTTCGATGGAGTTCGCGACCGCTTCACTGCACAACAGTTTCTACTTTGTTGAGTCGAACAACATCATTCACGACAGACTTATGGTTGCTCAGAATTTTGAGAACCTCGTCAATAAACTTCTTGATTCAAATTCACCGAAGAAGTGGTTTAGAGCTTATTTCAACCACGGTCTGATTAACTATATTTTCTCACAGAAGCGTTTGCTTCCTTGTGATATGAGCTTTGACACTTTCTTTATTGACCCATATGGCGATGTTATGCCATGTAACGGTACCAAAGAAAAGGAAGTTATGGGTAACCTAAATGAGCAGAGCTTTGAAGAACTCTGGCATAGCGAGCAGGCTGAAGAAGTTCGTGCAAAAGTTCGTTGTTGTGACCGTAACTGCTGGATGATTGGTTCGGTTTCCCCTGCCATGCACAAATATATATGGGTGCCTTTCTTCTGGGTGTTAAAGCACAAGTTCCTGAGATTCTTCAAAAAGAAGAAATACTCAATGTATGAAAATAAGGTAGTCCGTGACTTCAGGGACGGCAAAATAACAAAGGATGAGCTCGACAGATGCTCAACCTGCGAAATGTGTAAAAGAGACTGATTTAAATATAAAGACGGAGTTTTCTATGATAGGTGTTTGCCTTAAATATGAACAGATAAATTACGGCAGTAAGCTTCAGGCACTCGCAACAGTCAAGATGCTTGAAAATATGTCGCTTGACTATGAAATAATCAGATACAACAAAAAAAGTCTGAAATTCATTATCAAATATCTTATGCGATGTTTCAATCTGGTTTTTCTCAACGACAGATACGATCAGATTCAAAGAAAAATCGAGTTTAATAGGCATCCGCAGGTTTTGTCACAGGTTCAAATGCGCAACGAGATGTTTTCTGACTTCGACAAACAGTTTGAAAGTCACTTGTCGCAGTTTTACAAAAGCTATGACGAGTTGAAAATGCAATGCAAAAACAAATACAGTAAGGTGCTCACATGTAGCGACCAGCTGTGGTCGCCAGCGGCATTGGGTTCCGGGTTTTATAACCTTATGTTTGCACCAGACGATATGACAAAAGTGTCGTGGGCATCTAGCTTTGGTGTGAGCAATATTCCTTGGTACCAGAAAAAGCGGACAGCTCGTTATCTCAATCGTATTGAGCATATCAGTATGCGCGAAAATCGTGGCGCTGAGATTGTGAAAGAGTTGACAGGAAAAGATGTTCCTGTTCTGCTTGACCCTGTTTTTGTTTTCGACAAAGTTCAGTGGGAAGATTTGGTGAAATATCAGCCTGCTGAATTTGAGCCATATATATTCTGTTATTTTCTGGGTGATAATGAAGAGCACAGAAAAAAAGCGTTAGAGCTTCAGAAATTAACAGGATTGAAAATCGTCACACTTCGTCATCTCGACAGATATGTCGATTTTGATGAAAATTTCGGAGATTATGCTCCGTATGATGTTGACCCACAGCGTTTTTTGAATATCCTCAGAAACGCACAGTATGTGCTCACCGATTCGTTCCACGGAACAGCTTTCTCAGTTTTGTGTGAGAAAAAGTTTCTCGTGTTTGACAGATATTCTGACAGTTCGGGTAACTCGAAAAACTCTAGAATTGATTCTGTATGCAAGAATCTTGGTCTTGAGGACAGACGTTTCTCAGACAAAAAGGATATTTTGCAGGCGGTTGATAAGGATATTGACTATGAGAGTGTCCGAGAAAAAACTTCGAATTATCGTGAGCAAACGAAGGAGTACTTGAAAAACGCATTTTCTAAATAAATCGAGGAGGTGGATTTGTTGCCTGATATACCAGTAAAAAACTGTTGTGGTTGCACAGCGTGTTACAGCATTTGTCCTAAAAACGCAATAGAGATGATACCTGACAGCGAGGGATTTGAGTACCCTGTTATAGACAAAGCACGTTGTGTTGAGTGTGGTATGTGTGTGCAGGCCTGCCCGATTGAAAATCCACCAGCCTTAAGTTGTAAATATGAAGCTGAAGTTGTTGCCCGAAACCGAAGTTTTGATGTGCTTTGTGAAAGCACATCGGGTGGTTTTATAGATGCGCTGTACAGATATGTTGTGGTGGAACTTGGTGGTTTTGGTGTTGGTGTTTCATATGACGATGAGTTTATGCCTGTTCATACTATTACGAACGACTATGAAACAGCAACAGGCTTTCGAAATTCAAAATACGCTCAAAGTAAGCTTGCAGATACATTTTCAGATATGAAAATTCTGCTTGAAAACGAGAAGACCGTGCTGTTTGTTGGCACGCCGTGTCAGGTAGCGGGACTCAAAACTTTCTTGAGAAAGGATTACGAGAACCTCTTTACTGTCGACCTTGTTTGCAGAAGTATACCAAGTCCGAAATTGTGGCGTGAATATATAAAATGGCAGGAAACCCGACACAAAAGCAGGGTAAAAAAAATAACCTGTCGAAAAAAAACTTATGGATATCACAGCGGAACGCTTGAAATTGAGTTTGAAAACTCAAAGAAGTATTCAGGCAGCAACCGCGTTGATTATTATATGAAATCATTTCACAAGGACATCTGTTCAAGGCCTTCGTGTTATGATTGTAAGTTCAAAACCAAACATCGTTCGAGTGATTTCACAGTATTTGATTGTTGGGAACCACAGAAAGTAGCTCTTGAGAAACTTGTTGATGATGATCGTGGATTTTCCAATGTTATCGCACACAGCAAAAAGGGAAAGGAACTTCTCTCAAAGCTGAGTGACATACAAATATATAGCGCAAGTGCTGATAAGATGTTTGAGTTTACAGGAGATATGGAGTCAAAGTCGATAAAAAGAAAGGCTCAGCGTGACACATTTTATATTGATCTTGAAAAACTCGGATTTGAAGAGAACGCAAAGAAATATGTCAGCGTTACTAAAAAAGATATGCTGATAGAAAAGCTCAAACCTTTTGTTTACTTTGCGAAAAAGATGAGAAAATAATTTTGTTAAAGGTATTTGGAGATGGAATTGATCAGCGTAATCGTGCCTGTATATAATGTTGAAAAATATTTTGAACGTTGTGTACAGAGCATTTTGAATCAGACATACAGCGAGCTTGAGCTGATACTCGTCGACGACGGCTCAACAGATGCAAGCTCTAAGATGTGTGATGAGTGGTCCCAAAAAGACAAAAGAGTCAAGGTTATACATAAAGAAAACGCCGGTCAGGGTATCGCTCGAAACTGTGGTCTTGAGATAGCTGCAGGCGAATATGTTACTTTTGTTGACTCCGATGACTATATAACCGAAAATCATATCGAAAACCTTTATACAGCCTTGAAAGAAAATGATGCGCAGGCTGTTATCGGAGCTCATACTTCCGTTGATAAAAACCTGAAGTCCACACAACGACCAATTCTTCACAGGGAAGGCTTGTATAAAGATGAGGAAATTCTTGAGCAGATTGTGATCCCGCTTATCGGTGCGGATGTTGACTTTCACAACGATGTTGAAGTTGATGCAAGTGCTTGTATGAATCTGTTCTCGATGAAAATAATCAAAGAGAATAACTTAAGATTTAAAAGTGAAAGATATGCGGTTGCTGAGGATCAGTTTTTCAACATTGAATATTTTTATCATACTGATAAAATTGTTGCAGTTAACGAGTACGGATATTGCTATTTTGAAAATACCTCTTCTACATCAAGAAAGTATAATGAAAAGCGTTTCGAAAGAACTATCAACTATTACACAGAGATGAGAAAGTTGATAGAAAAGTATTCGCTGACTGACAAGGTGGGATTTAGAGCAGAAAGAAGCTTTTTGATGAAAATCAGAGTAGCCATCAGGCTGATAGCTTTATCTGATTTAAAATTGTCACAAAAGATTTCAAAAATCAGAATGATACTGAATCACGAAACGGTCAGCAGTTGTCTTGCAGAATATCCAATCGAAAAATACATTTTGTCTATGCGGGTGCTTATGAAAATGATGCGCTCAAAAAATATAATGGGAGTATTTTTCATTACATATATACGTGAATTTGCAAAGCAAAATCGTTTTGCAGTCAAAGTGTTAAAGCTTGTCGGAATAGGCAAGTGAGATTTAGAAAGAGAAGAAATAATTGATGAACTTTGTACAAAACAGAAAATTAGTACAATTACATATCAAAAAAAGAAGTGTGCAGGAATGGATGGCGCTGCTTGTTCTTGTTTTGCCATTTACGTTTGCGCTGTTGATAGAAGTGTTCAGACTTCCGGGAATTATAAAGTTCTCGATAGAGTTTTTGCTTCTATGTTTCTGTGTTTTGTTTATTAAGAAAAAATATGTTTTTATAGACAAAAAACTCAAACCGTTTATAACCATAGTTCTTTTGTATTTCCTGTATACGCTAATTTCGTATTTATTTCATTTTCAATCGCCTTTATTTTATATATGGGGTACGAGAAACACTTTTAGTTTTTATATAGCGTTTTTTGCTTTCATAGCTTATCTTAACGAAGATGATGTCGACACTTGTTTCAAGTTTCTGGATATAGTTTTCTGGATAAACTTTGTTTGTGCAGTATTCCAGTATTATGTATTGGGGGTTAAGCAGGACTACCTTGGAGGCGTTTTTGGAACTGCTATCGGAAGTAATGGTTATACTATGGCGCTTTTGTGTATAGTTACCATCTACACCCTACTTTCGAATTTCAATGGTACTCAAACCGCGTGGTACTGCACTATCAAGTGCATTGCGGCACTTGTGGTAGCTACTTTGGCAGAAATGAAGTTCTTCTACTTCGTGTTTATCATTGTCTTAATTATTGCGTCAATAGTAACAAAGTTTTCGTTGAGAAAATTCTGGATTATTATTTTGAGTATTATAGGTGTTGCAGTAGGCTCAGTACTTTTGACGAGTATCTTCGGTTTTGAAGGATTTTTCACGCTGGAAGGTCTCATTGAATATGCGACAAAAGAGAACTATTCATCAACCCGAGATTTAAACCGACTGTCTGCAATATTCACGCTTTCTGATACTATACTGACAACTCCTACACAGAGATTGTTTGGAATGGGAATAGGTAACTGTGACGTATCCGACGTTCATATATTCCATTCTACTTTCCACCAAACACATTCATATCTGCACTATGAGTGGTTTGCTTCTGTAATGGTGTTTATAGAGACGGGAATCGTAGGTTTAACATTGTTTTTATCGTTCTTTATCGGTTGTTTCATCTTCTCGATAAAGCAATTCAAAACAAATCCTTCGAACAAGCTGTTTAGTCAGATGGGCATAGCGATGTCGGTTATGTGCATTATACTGTCATTCTATAATGCTTCACTTCGAATATATTCAGCATATATGATTTACTTTGTTTTAGCGCTTCCGTTCATCGGTTGTAAGCAGAAAAAATAGCTTTTAAAATTAACGTTTCAGGCGTAACAGAAAATAAAACGCTTGGCGTATTATATAGATAAAATTTTTTTGAATGGAGGATAAAAATGTTCAAAGAATTTGCAAAAAGAAGTCTTTGCGTGATTCTTGCGCTTGTTATGTTGCTTTCAATAGTGCCTATGAGTACATTTGCGGCAGACACACACGAACACACACAAGACGAAACAATTTCAAGCGGCGTTGAGTCCGAGCTTTTAAAACAGGTGAAAGCCGAAATCAACGCAATTCTTGACGACCGCTCTATCACAAACGATATGGATGAATCGGGTGTACAAGAGCAGCTTTACAAAATGGATGGCGAAACAGCTTACAAGGTGTGGGGAGATATTCTCGCACTCGAAGAGACTGCAAGCACCATGAGCGAAGAGGAGTTCGCTGTACTCGAGAGTTTTGAAAATTTTGAGATTTTCTGCGTTTTATACAACACTCTCGACCAGATGATAAACCCACCTATTATGGCAATCAAAACAGTTGAGGCGATTGCAGGCAAGGTTTCTGTTACAGACACAGCTAATACAGCAAAATTATCTAGTGGCACAGTAACATCCACAATAAAAGGTAGCCTTTTCTCCGGTAAGTCAAATACAGTTACTGTTGTTAACGAAACTGCAGATACAGCTACTTTGAGCTTTGATTATACAGCTACTGCTACTAGTGCATTTAAGATCAATGGTCAGACTGCAGGTACTAGTGGTAATTATTCAGCTATTTTGGCTCCTAACGGTTCAGTTACTATTACTATCACATCTAATAGTACTCTTTCTGGTAACGGAACTGCTACATTGAAGCTCAGTAACTTCAGTTTGGTTGTTGCAAAAACAAGCTCAAATGTAACATTTGAATTTGATAGCACTAAGGGTTCGATTACTGTAGATGGCACAGCTGTTAACAGTGGTGACGTTAAAGAAGTTAGTCTCACAGACGGCGCAACACTCGTTGCAACTGCTAAAAGCGGTGTTACTTTCCATGGTTGGGTTGACACATCTGATGGCCAGATTCTTTCAACTGCAGCTACATACAAGATCACTCCTGCTGATGATGTTACAGTAAAACCTGTATTCATCGGTGCTGATTCAGTTCCTTACTTTATGTTAGGTTCTGCAACACAGAAGTCACAGTCTTCAGGTTTCTTAGGTCTCTCAAAGCTCTACTACTACACAGTTAGTGGTTCATATATTTTTGATAACCTGAATGATGCTACAGCGGCTGCTGCTTCTTCTACAAGTAAGGCAATTGTTCTTATGAACAGCGGTACACTCCCTGCTGGTGACTATACAATTCCAAGCGGTGTTACACTTCTCATTCCTTTTGACAGTGCCAACACAATGTATACCACTCAGGCTGTAGGTCTCGCAGAAAATGTTACAAATGGTGTAAGTGACTATGTACAGCCTTATGTTTACAAAAAACTTACTATGGCAGAAGGCGCTAACCTTACTATTAACGGTTCTGTCAGCCTTTCTGCTAAGCACTACTATGCACAGGGTTCTAAAACCCATGGTTGTGCTCCTTCAGGCCCATGCGGTTTTATCGAAATGAACAGCAACAGTAGCATTACTGTAAATAACGGTGGTGCACTTTACACCTATGGTTTTATCTATGGTGATGGTAGCATTACCGCAAAAAGCGGTTCTGTAGTATATGAGAATTTCCAGATAGCTGACTTCAGAGGTGGTACTCAGTCAACTGATATGGACAACGGTGTATTCCCACTTTCTCAGTACTATGTACAGAATATCGAAGTTCCACTTACTATCGAAAGTGGTGCTACAGAGTATGGTTATTCAACCATTTATATGTCTAACGCAGACTTTGGTTCAGCTGTTGGATTTATCGCTTCTAAAGATGCGATGTTCAACCTGACATCAGGTTCAGTTACAAAGAGATATGATGGAAAAACTGACCGATTGAATATTGACCTTGAGGGTAGCATGAGCGTTGCTTCAATCAATATGACAGTTGGTACAAGTTCAATTAACTCCAAGAACTATGAGCTCCCTGTAACAAGCAACCTTACACTTAATGTAAAAGAGGGTAGCTCTATTTCGATTAATCAGGACGTAGCGTTACTTCCTGGTTCAAAAATTCATATTAACGAAGGCGCTACTTGTACTCTTGGTAGCGGTTATAACTTCTACCTCTACGATGCTGACGATTGGGGCGGATATGCGAGCCCTGCTAACAAGAAATTTATACCTGTTGGTTATGCTCCTGGTAAAGAGTATACTCGTACAGAAGCAGACCTCGTTGATGCTGAGGTTAGAGTTGATGGCTTTGCTGATGCAAGTCAGGGTTATATTTACACAACAGCCGGTGGCGGAAACATCTACTCAACCGGTGCAGGTCAGGCTATAATCAAACCTGGTACACAGACAAAAACTTATCAGCTGATTCAGGCACAGGATACAGCACAGTCTAAGTACGCTGAAATTCCGCTTACATCCGCTAAGCTTAAAAATGCTGATGGTTCATATGTCGAAACAACAAAGACTCCTGGTACATACGACTATGTAAGTGGTGTATGGAACAAGACTTGTCACCATATCTACAGCGAAGAGATTACTAAGAACGCTGAGTGTGAGCTTGATGGTCTCAAGACTTTCACTTGCCCATGTGGTGATACTTATACAGAAATTATCCCTAAGACAGGACACAAGGAAGTAGTTGACGAAGCTGTTGAGCCTGATTGTGTAAACACAGGTCTCACACAGGGTTCACACTGTGAAAACTGCGGTCACAAGTTTGTGGAGCAGGAAGTTGTGCCTGCTAAAGGTCATACAGCAGGTGCTGACGCAGACTGTGTAAACGCTCAGACTTGTACAGTATGTAACGCAGAGCTCAAAGCGGCTCTCGGTCACGATTATGACTCAGTTGTAACAGCTCCAAGCTGTACAGTTGATGGTTATACAACACACACATGTTCACGTTGTAACGATACTTATACAGATTCAATAGTTCCAAGTGTGGGACACAAACCAGTTATTGATGAGGGTTACGACGCTACTTGTACAGACACAGGTCTCACAGACGGACAGCACTGTTCAGAGTGTGATGAAGTATTAGTAGCTCAGGAAGAAATCCCTGCTTTAGGTCATACACCAGGCGAGGATGCGGACTGTACAACAGCTCAGATTTGTACAGTATGTAACGCAGAGCTCGTACCTTCACTCGGACATGACTACAAGCCTACAGTTTTCGCTCCAACATGTACTCAGTGGGGTTATACACGCTACGAGTGCTCACGTTGTGATGATTACTACGATGGCGACTATGTTGAAAACACAGGTCATACAGCAGGTAGCGCTGCTACTTGTACAACAGCTCAGATTTGTACAGTATGTAACGCAGAACTCAACCCTTCACTCGGTCACGACTATGACTCAGTTGTAACAGCTCCAAGTTGTGAAGATAAGGGTTATACAACACACACATGTTCACGTTGTGATGACACATACACAGATTCTTTTGTAGACGCAACAGGTCATACAGAGGTTGTTGATGAGGCTGTTGCTCCTTCTTGTACTGACACAGGTCTCACAGAAGGTAAGCACTGCTCAGTTTGTGAAAAAGTACTCGTTAAACAGGAAGAAGTTCCTTCAAAGGGTCACTCATTAGGCGAAGATGCTGACTGTATGAATGCTCAGAAGTGTACAGTTTGCGGTACAGAGCTTGAAGCTGCGCTTGGTCACGATCATAAGGCAGTTGTAACAGCTCCAACTTGTAAGACAGAAGGTTTCACCACATACACCTGTTCTCGTTGTGGCGATTCTTATGTTGGTGATAAGGTAGCTGCACTTGGTCATACTGAGGTTATCGACGAAGCAGTTCCTTCTACATGTACATCTACAGGTCTTACAGAAGGTAAGCACTGCTCAGTATGTAACGAAGTTCTAGTACCACAGGAAGAAGTTCCTGTAGCAAACCATACACCTGGTGATGATGCAACTTGTACAGCACCACAGGTTTGTACAGTATGTAACGCAGAGCTTGCACCAAAGCTTGGTCACGACTATAAGGGTGTTGTAACAGCTCCAACTTGTGAAGAAAATGGTTTTACAACATATACCTGTACACGTTGTAACCACTCATATGTGGGTGATGTAGTTGTAGCTAAGGGTCATACAGTAGCTATTGACAAGGCTGTAGCTCCTGATTGTGAAAACACAGGTCTCACAGAAGGTCAGCACTGCTCAGTATGTGATACAGTTCTCGTTGAGCAGAAAGAAGTTCCAGCGCTCGGCCACACAGAAACTGTTGACGATGCTGTAGCTCCTGATTGTGAAAACACAGGTCTCACAGAAGGTAAGCACTGTTCAGTATGTGACAAGGTTCTTGTTCCTCAGGAAGAAGTTGAGGCTTTAGGTCATAAAGAAGTTATCATGCCTGCTTTGGATGCTACTTGTACATCTACAGGTCTCACAGAAGGTAAGTACTGTTCAGTATGTACTGAAGTTTTAGTACCACAGGAAGAGACACCTATCGCTGACCATGACCTCGAATACCACGAGGGCAAGTCTCCAACATACACAGATAACGGTTGGAAGGCTTATGAATCTTGTAAAAACTGTGACTACTCAACATTTGAAGCAATCGCGGCTCTTGGCGAACCTGAGATTAGAACATATGATGAGTTCATGGCTAACCTTCCACTCTTAGAAGAGCTTGCTTATGAATATGCAAGACAGAATCCTGGTAAAGACCCACTCGCACTTGTTATCAAGTATATCCGTACCGGTGTTGACAGATACAACTCAGGTTCATGGGGTATCATGGCGGGCTACGAAGATGAGGGCTTTGCTAAGTTTGTTAAGAGAACAGAGAATGAGATCAACGCTGAACTCCCTGTAGATGAGCGTTTGGCTATCACATCTCTTAAGAATATTTATAACTTTGATTTAATAAACGGCGATAACACAGACTTTGGTCATATGTTTGGTGCTATGGACATCACATATCACAACAAGGGTTCTGAGAATCATGCAGACGTTTCAGGTTGGGCAGGCGACTTAGTTGACCTCCTTTCAACAGTAGACAGACACAATGTGTCTGGTACACTCGACGAAATGGTTGCTGATATTTCAGAAAACTATCTGTGTAAAGCAATCGCAGGTGAAAGCGATCAGTTCGGCCCAACAGATATGATAGCTGACCTTGACGCTTACTATATTATGGAAACATTGTATGAATCAGAGTACAATGTTGGTGATCTCACAGCTATTTTCAATGATTACTTCACAGAAGAACTCAATGATGTAGAGCGTGCTGATTACTTCCTGAAGAACAGACTTGATGGCGTAAGCACACGTTCACAGGTCAGAAATGCAGTTTACAATGCATACACAAGTAACAAGATGATCGCAACACTCGAGGGCACAAGAGAGTTCAACAACGACGACCTTACAGACCTCAGAAAAGCATCATGTTACGCATTCGCTGATTACATCTGCCGTCTCGCAGGTGACTTTGTAGATGTGGTTGAAAACCCATACTTTACAAACTTCAGCACAAAAACATCTATTCTTGCTCCTGGTATCACACAGGAAATCAACCAGGCTACATCAGCTGATAATAAACAGATGGTTTACTATCTTGCAACAGCTGACCTCACAAGAGACGATGTTCATATTTACGCAAACTACAATAACAACGACCCAACTAAGTGGGCAATGCAGAGGGTTCTTGATCAGGCTAACGCTGCACAGAACAAGTACGGCAACCCTGATTCAGAGCACTATATCGAAAACTACAACGTAATCGCAAGTGTCAATGGTGACGGCTTCAATATGGAGACTGGTGAACCAGGTGGCTTGCTCGTTATGAACGGTGTTGAGTATCATCCTGTTGACGGTGGCGGATTCTTCGCTATCTTAAAGGACGGTACACCGATGATCGGTACAAAGGCTGATTGGGCTAAGTACAAGGATCAGGTTCAGGAAGCTATCGGTGGTTTCGGTACAACACTTGTAAAGGACGGCGAAATCTGTGTTACAAGAACCGACACATACTACACAAGCAGAGCTCCTAGAACAGCAGTAGGTATCACAAAGACCGGTAAGGTCGTATTTATGGTACTCGACGGTAGACAGGAACCTGTTTCATGCGGTGGTAGTATGGAAGAAATCGCTCAGATTATGCTTGAGGCTGGTTGTGTTCACGCTATCAACCTCGACGGCGGTGGTTCAACTACTTTCGTTACAAAGCAGGAAGGCGAGGATGAGCTCGCAGTTGTTAACAAGCCATCTGATGGTACTGCTCGTTCAGTAAGTACATCACTTTTGATGGTTTCAACAGCTCCATCTTCAACAGCTTTCGATCACGCAAGAATCGATAGCAACTACAATTATGCAACAATCGGCACTGATGTTCAGCTTTCTGCTGTAGGTATCAGTGCAACAGGTAATATTGCAGATCTCCCAGAAGGTCTCACTTGGGCTGTTTCTGATGAGAGATGGGCTAAGGTTTCAGAAGACGGCGTATTCACAGGTCTCAGAAACGGTTCTGTAGATGTATATCTTATGAATGGTGATGTTGTTGTTGGCACAAAGACAATGAACATTGTAATTCCTGAGAGCGTTTACTTCACAAGAGCTACTATGGATGCTGTATACGGTTCAACAGTTACACTTCCTGTTGCTGCACTTTTTGAAGGCAAGCAGGTAGCTATCACAGAAAACGATGTAACTTTAACTCTTGATAATGCTACAGCAGGTGTAATTGACGGCTTTACATTTACAGGTGCTGAAAATACAGGCATCAAGGTTGCTAAGGTTACTGCAACTCTTAATGCTGACACTTCAATTACAGGATCTATCACTGTTAACCTCTTCAAACAGGGCGAGAACAGCTTTGACTTTGATAAGGCAACAGGCGGCGACAGAATGCTCGCTTTTGATAGACAGGTTTCTAACTCAAAGACAGATGACAATATGACATATGTCGCTGTAGATACAAACGAGGATATGGTCACATCTTATACATTTGCTATGGATTTGACACAGATTCCTATTCCTGAACAGCTCCAGGATCTTACATATATGCTTCCTGGCGCAGATATGGAAGGCGTTTCAGCTTGGGACTTCTTGCTCCAGCTCGCTGAGCGTGTATCTGTACTTACTCAGGTTAACCCTGTAATGCAGTTCGACAAGAACTTCGACGTAGACTACAGCGAACTCAGTATTTACACAGAGTACTTTACTCTCACAGGTACTGATTTCGACGAAGAAACAAACAGTCTTACACTCAAGCTCAACTGGATTGACCAGACACAGGCTATCGACCCTGCAACAGCTAACCCACTTTGCCTTGTAAATGGTATCAAGCTCACTCCAAAGGATGATGCTAACTGGGATGCTAAGAACAGCCTCAGAATTGTTAACTCAGGTAAGATTAACTACGATATTTACCTCAGAGCAAATGCACTTTATTCATTTGCTAGCAAGCCGGAGAATCAGGAAATCTACGGCCTCAAGCCATTTATCAACCCTAATATCCCTTCTGAGTCAGGTGCTCGTTTCGGTGCTACTTACAAAGAATTCGAGGATACTTACACACTTGAGAATGCTCTCAAGAATGGTTGGTATAACGAAGATGGTGGTTTCGCTTACTATGTTGAAGGCGAAAAACTCACAGGTATTAAGGCTGCTGACGGTTACTACTATGATTTCGGTGAAAATGGTATCAACATTGGCCAGACTAAGTACACAGGTCTCTTCAAGGGACAGGATGGTAATAACTACTACGCAAAAGCCGGTGAACTCCAGGGCGGCTGGAATATGATCGGTTCTGACTGGTACTACTTTGCAACTTCAACAAAGGCTGCTGTATCAGGTACTCAGAGAATCGGCGGTATCTACTTTGAATTTGATGATCAGGGTAAGATTATTAAGGGCGCATGGATTCATACACTCGATGGTATCCGTTACTACTACGGCCCAAGTTACTTCATCAAGCGTTGGGAGTGTATCGACAACGAGTGGTACTACTTCAGAAATGGTTTTGTTGTAACAGGTATTTCAGAAGTAGCAAGTAAAGAAACTATTGCTAGAAGAGAGTGGCACGACTTCGGCGAGGACGGTAAGGACAGAGGCTTTGTTCCTGACGGTTTACTCGAGCACGAGGGTGGACTCTACTATATCATCAACGGTGAGCATACTCCTGGTCTTGCAAAGATTGATGGAGATTACTACTTCTTCAACTACTCAGGTGGTATTGTTAAGGATCAGAAGTATTACGCTTACAAGACAAACTGTGACCTTCCATGCTCAAACTATGAGTTTGGTGCAGACGGCAAGATGCTTCAGGGCATTGTTGAGAAAGACGGTCAGCTGCTCTACTATGTGAATGGTAAGTTCGGTGAGTGTGGCTTGACTAAGGTTGGCGACGACTACTACGATGTATATTGGAACGGCGTTGTCAGAACAGGCAAGCAGTACGCACCAAGAACAAACTGTGACTTACCTGTAGGTAACTACGAGTACGGCGCAGACGGCAAGATGCTCCAGGGCGTTGTAGAGAAGGAAGATGGTCTCTACTACTACGTAAACGGTAAACTTGCTGAGTGCGGTATGTTAAAGGACGCTAACGGAGACTACTACGATGTATACTGGGGTGGCGTTGTCAGAACAGGCAAGCAGTACACACCAAGAACAAACTGTGACTTACCTGTAGGTAACTACGAGTATGGTGCAGATGGTAAGATGCTCCAGGGCGTTGTAGAGAAGGAAGATGGTCTCTACTACTATGTAAATGGTAAGCTCGGCGAGTGCGGCTTGACTAAGGTTGGCGACGACTACTACGATGTATATTGGGGTGGCGTTGTCAGAACAGGCAAGCAGTACACACCAAGAACAAACTGTGACTTACCAGTAGGCAACTACGAGTATGGCGCAGACGGCAAGATGCTCCAGGGCGTTGTCGAGAAAGAAGACGGCCTCTACTACTATGTAAACGGTAAGCTTGGCGAGTGCGGTCTCACAAAGGACAAAGACGGCAACTACTATGATGTATACTGGGGTGGCGTTGTTAAGACAGGCAAGCAGTATGTATCAAGAACAAACTGTGACTTACCAGTAGGTAACTACGAGTTTGGCGAAGATGGTAAGATGCTCAATGGTCTTGTTGTTAGAGAAGACGCTACATACTACTACGAAAACGGTAAGCTTGGCGATTGTGGTCTGAGAAACATCGATGGTGACTACTACTATGTTGGTTGGCACGGTTATGTTGAAACAGGTAAGCGGTATGTATCAAGAACAAAGTGTGACTTACCAGTAGGTAACTACACATTTGATGCAGACGGAAAGCTTGTTAACGGTTTCGTAGAAGAAGACGGCAAACTTTACTATTACGAGAATGGTAAGACACTTGATTGTGGTCTGAGAAACATCGACGGCGATTACTACTACATTGGCTGGCACGGTTATGTTGAAACAGGCAAGCAGTATGTTACAAGAACACAGTGTGACTTACCTGTAGGTAACTACGAGTTTGGTGCAGACAGCAAGATTCTTGACGGCTTTGTAGAAAAGAGCGATGGTCGCTACTACTATACATTAGGTAAGGGTGAGTTCCTCGGTCTTGTAAGAATTGATGGTGACTACTACTATGTAAACTATAATGGTAAGCTTATTACTAACCAGAAGTATTATGTAGCTAAGTCCAACAAACTTATGATTGAGAAGACTTACACATTTAATGAACTTGGTCAGATTATTGGCTAAATAATGAACAATTCCCCTCCGGTGCTTGCGCATCGGAGGGGATAACAACAAGGGGTATTTATGTTGACAAAAAGCAGAGTGGTCAATAACGCAAAGTGGATAATAATTTGTAAAATCGGACAGTCACTGTTGCAGTTAGTCATTGGTATGCTCTGTGCCCGTTATCTAGGACCATCCAACTATGGTGTTATTAACTATGCAGCATCAGTGGTCGGTTTTGTTTTTCCTATTATGCAGTTGGGGCTTGCTTCAACACTTGTGCAGGAGTTCACCGAGAGTCCTGACAAAGAAGGAAAAATAATGGGAACTTCGCTGGTGATGGACCTTGTATCAAGCTTGTTTTGTATGGGTCTTGTCACAGCTTTCGTGTCAGTTGCAAATTTCGGAGAATGGGAAACTATTCTTGTGTGTGTGCTCTACAGCATTTCATTGATTGCCAGAGCGTTTGAAATTTTTCAGTGCTGGTTTCAGTACAAACTCGAGTCAAAGTATCCGTCTATTGTGATGCTTTGCTCATATGTTGTTGTTACTCTTTATAGAGTCTTTATACTTGTAACATCAAAAAGCATTTTCTGGTTTGCGCTTGTTAATTCGGTTGACTATGGCATAATCGGAATTGCCCTTTTCTTTATTTATAACAAAGTATCGACTCAGAAACTTTCTTTTTCATATAAACTTGCAAAAAAACTCCTGAGTCGAAGTAAATATTATATTTTATCTTCAATGATGATCACTGTGTTTCAACACACAGACCACATTATGCTCAAACTTATTTCTGGCGACGCTGAAAACGGCTTTTATACCGCCGCTATCACAAGTGGCGTTGTGTTCCAGTTTGTATATATGGCGATAGTCGATTCTATGCGTCCAGTTATTTTAGCCTGCAAAAAGTCAGGCTCCGCTGATTATGAAAAAAATATCTCGCGACTTTACAGTATCACTACCTATATGGGTTTGATACAAGCCGTTGGATTTAATATATTTGCAGAACTTATTATCAAAGTATTGTATGGTGAACAGTATATGGCGTCTGTGCCCGTGCTGAGAATTCTGATATGGTATGTTGCGTTTTCATATATGGGAACAGTACGCGATATCTGGATTCTTGCCGAAGGAAAACAGAGCCTGTTGTGGAAAATCAACCTTACAGGTGCGTTGGTGAATGCTGTTGTTAACGCATTTTTGATTCCGATTTTGGGTGCTGTTGGTGCAGCGACTGCTTCGTTGTTCACACAAATATTTACTAACTTTATTCTTGGCTTTATTGTAAAGCCTCTCAGAGAAAATAATAAAATCTTACTCAAAGGATTTAATCCTAAATTGATTATTGATATTATCAAGAAATGATGTTTCGATATTAATATAAACGCTATAAGGAGGTAATTGTGAAATTAAATAAAATATTAATATATGGTTTTACATTGGTTATGGTCCTCCTTGTCGCTGTGTTGTTTTATATTTCGACTGATGCGAACAGTACATCTTTGTTTACGGTGATTTGTGACATTGACGGCAGAGAAGAAGAACTGAAGTGTTTCGAAGCTCAGAAAGATGAGCTTTACGTATTCTTGCCAGGGTATGCGGATATGTCCGACCTGAGTGTTAACATCGACTCCAGAAACGAGTTCAAACTTGATTCTGTTGAGCTCAAAGATGGTATGAGTTTCGGTTCTTTTGAAACAGATAAAACATATGATCTTAAATATACATATTTTGCGACTAATCACAGCAAGAAGATAACATTCGTCAAATGTGGAAATCTCTCAAGTATGCACATAGACACTCAGTCGAAAAGTATGGATAAAATCCACGCCAAAAAGGAAAACAGCGAACCTGCACAACTTCGTGTGTATACAGCTGACGGTGGGTTGAATTATGAAGGCGCAATTGAAAAGATAGGCGGACGTGGCAATTATACATGGAATCTGTTTCAGAAAAAACCATACAGCCTTACTTTGACACAACCGGCTGACTTGCTCGATATGGGTGGCGCGATGAAATGGGTTTTGATAGCTAATGCTGATGATGAATCATCTATAAGAGATAAGTTTATTTATGATTTGGCAGATAATACCGGATTGAAATTTTCGCCCGACACACGCTGGGTAGATCTTTACTTAAATGGTGAGTATGCAGGTCTGTATCTCTTGTCAGAAAAAGTCGAAATTCATCCTGAGCGTGTCAATATTGAAGAAGATGGAAGCTTTCTCGTATCACTTGAGCAGGAAGACAGGCTTTTGAAACAGCAGTACACTCATATCGTCACCGATAACAGTCAGGCACTACGAGTGCATAGTCCACAGGTGGTTTCTGATGAATATCTGCTTGAGTTGAAAGATACTTTCCAGAGTATCGAAAACGCAGTAATGGCTGACAATGGCGTTGACCCTATCACAGGCTGTCATTTCAGCGAACTTATAGATATTGATTCATGGGCTCGCAAGTATCTTATTGAAGAAATCTCAGGCAATTGGGATGGAGGTTTCATCAGCCAGTATTTTTACTATGATATCAATGATGAGACAGGAAAAGTTTATGCTGCTCCTGTATGGGACTACGGACTTTCCATGGGAAACCCATCACATTGGGGAACCCAAAACCCAAATATAATGTATTCAAATCAGCTTGATATCAGAGCTAATGGTAGCGATGCGCTGTGGTTCCATTATCTCTATGAAAAAGATGAATTTTTAGACAGGGTGAAACAGCTTTATAAAGAAGAGTTTTTGAGCAAAACAACGCAGATGCTCGAAGTTGAGCTTGAAAACTATGCTGAATCTATCGCTCAGTCTCACACCACCAATTCGATAAGATGGAAGCTTGAGGAAAAGGACGCTTTTGAACATTCAGAGCAAGTCCGTCAGTTTATGACAGAGAGACTCCGATTTCTCAGCAGAATCTGGGTGGAAGAAATTCCATACCATACTGTTACTGTTAAGCACACAGGTAACGCTCACTACATAGTCTTTCAGGGCGAATGTCTGCCTTTGCTTCCAGAAATAGCTAATACAAATGATGCAGAGTTTCTCTATTGGTATTATGAGGAAAGTGGTGAGCCTGTTGACTACAGCAAGATTGTGACAGAGGATATCTCCATTTGCAGCAAGCTGAAAGTGACTAAGTCGGAAATGATGAACGAAGCGCTCAAAGTTGCTCCGTGCTTTGTGATTCTGATATTATTTGCAGGTTTGATTTTTATTGAAATCAGACGAAACAGAAAGAGGTGACGAAATGAAGAATGAAGATAAAAGAAAATTTCGTCACGAATTGAAATATGTTGTGAGTACAGCTGAACTTTGTATGCTAGAAAACAGAATCAAAAATCTGTTGTCGCTTGATTCTCATGCAAAGGTAAGCGGCGGGTACACTATTCGCAGTTTGTATTTTGATGATTACAGCGATACATGTATGAAGCAAAACGAAAGCGGAACCGACCCGAGAGAAAAATTCCGAATACGCATTTACAATCATTCGTGCGAGCACATTAAACTTGAGTGCAAGCGAAAAGAACGCTCCAAAACGCACAAGACATCTTGCAATTTGACGTTAGAGCAAACAAAATTGTTGATGCAAGGCAAGCCGATTCCTGAAATTTCGACGCTGCCACCACTTTTACAAAAACTCAATTATCTTATTTTACGCTATGGCTATAAACCTGTGGTAATAGTTGAGTATGATAGAGTGCCGTTTGTATATAAAAATGGTAATGTCAGGGTAACATTTGACACAAATATCAGCAGTTCTACGGATATTGAACATTTTCTCGACGAAAAAATCGAGAAAAGACCTGTGATGCCATACAAAAAGAACTTGCTTGAGGTCAAATACGATGAGTATATTCCTGATTTTGTGTATCGTAATTTGCAGATACACAACCTGACTCAGACCGCATATTCCAAGTATTACATATGTAGAAAATTCAAACTATAAGGGGAAAACGATGAGCTTTAAAGATATTTTCAAAAAATCATTCTTAGAAGGATATTCGGGCACAGAATTCACTTTGCCGACAATTATTGTTGCACTTGCCATCGCAAGTGCTATTGCGTTATATATTTTCCTGGTATACAGAGTAGCTACAAGAAAGACTTTTTACTCAAAGAGTTTTAATATTTCACTTGCGGGAATCACCGTTATCACAACCGCTATTATTATGACAATGCAGTCAAGCGTTGTTCTTTCGCTGGGTATGGTGGGTGCGCTTTCTATCGTAAGATTCCGTACCGCAATCAAAGATCCGATGGATTTGATGTTCCTTTTCTGGGCGATAAGCGTTGGTATTATTTGCGGTGCAGGTCTTGCTCAGGTAGCGGTTATTCTGTCGATTATTGTGACTCTTGCTGTTCTGATACTCAACAGATTCCCTGTAGCAAAAGCTCCGATGATACTTGTTGTTAATGCTGAAGATATCAATGGCGAACAAAGCGTTGTTCAGGTAGTCGAAAAATATACTAAACACTTTGAGGTGAAATCCAGAAATATGACTTCAGCTTCACTTGATTTAGTTATCGAGCTTCGCACCAGTCAGGGTAGCGAGCTTGTGAAAGAAGTTATGGGTCTATCTTGTGTGACAAGTGCATCGTTGTTATCTCACGATGGTGAAGCTACATTTTAATAGTTATCTGTAGTTAAGTTGTTGACTCGAAGAAAAAAATGTGGTAAATTATAATGGGTATCTGAAATTATTTATCGTAGGTAAGTATACGATATCGATTTCAAAATTTCTAAACAGGAGGACTTATGCAAGAACAGGTTAATAATAAAAATAATAACACCAATGAAACAATAGAAGTTGATCTTGGTCGTATTTTCAGCGCTATATTCAAGCGAATCTGGCTTATTGGCATTGTTTCTGTGTTGTGTGCTATTATTACGGTAGTGGGAACTTTCTATTTTGTTACACCTAAATATGAGTCTTCCGCGATGTTTTATGTGAATAACAACTCGCTATCTGTTGGTGATACATCTTTCAGTATTTCTCAGGGTGATATCACTGCCGCTAAGAGTCTGGTTGACACATATATTGTTATTTTAAATTCGAAATCATGTCTCAATGACGTTATTGATTATTCGGGACTCGACCTCACATACAGAGAGATCAAGGATATGATTTCCGCGTCTTCGGTTAACGAGACTGAAGTTTTTGAGGTTGTGGTCACTCACACCGACCCGACTCAGGCGAAAGAGATTGCTAACGCAATTGCATATATTCTGCCTAAGCGTATCGCAAGTATCGTTGAGGGAACTTCAGCTAACATTGTTGACTACGCTATCGAACCGACATCACCATCATCACCAAGCTATACCAAAAACGCTTTGGTCGGATTTTTGTTAGGTTTTGTCGCTACAGTATTGGTGATTATTATCCGTGCGTTGATGGATGTTACCATCAGAAATCAGGATGATATCGAAAGATGTTGTCCACATCCTATTCTGGCTCAGGTTCCTGATATGCTAGGAAATAACCAGTCTAATTCTGAATATTATGGTTATGGTGCCAAAAGTGCTCCGAAGAACATGAGTAGCAAAAAGAGCCTCATTGGTAAAGATATTACCTTCGTTGCAAGTGAAGCATACAAACTTCTTCGAACAAAACTTCAGTTCTCTTTTGTTGATGATGTCAGATGTCCGATTATTGGTGTATCATCAGCATTAGCAGGAGAAGGAAAGAGTTTGACTTCAGCGAACCTTGCGTATTCTCTTGCTCAGCTCGAAAAACGAGTTCTTCTTATCGACTGCGATATGAGAAGACCATCGATAGCGTATAAATTACCTATCAACAAAAAGCCTGGTCTGTCCAATTATCTCATAGGTCGTGAAGATATTACTGCTGTTATTCAGCATTGTAATATGGGGGATGACAACGGCTTCGATGTTATTTCATCAGGCGAAAATCCACCTAACCCTATCGAACTTCTCAGTTCAGCAAAGATGGAGGCTATGCTCGCTTCCCTCAGAAATGTATATGACTATATCATCATGGATTTACCTCCTGTAGGCGAAGTCAGTGATGCGATGGTTGCAGCGAAACATACAGATGGTATGCTTCTTGTGGTGCGTCAGGATTATTGTAATACAGTTGTTCTGTCAGCTGCTGTATCACAGTTTGAATTTATCGAGGCCCGTATTCTGGGTGTTGTTATGAACTGTGTTAACGAACATGGCGGAAAGTATTCACGATATGGCAAGGGCTACTATTCAAAGTACTCAAAGTACTCAAAGTACTCAAAGTATTCAAGACCATATAGCTCTTCATACGCAAGAGCCAGCCGTCAGGCTAACGAGGAAAGCAGACATAAAAGATAATCGGTCTGCTATAGATTGAACGTTAATAAATTTTATTTTTTACAATATTGGAGATGGTTTAAATGAAAAGACTACTCGCACTTTTGATCGCAATCGCTATGATGTTTACTCTCGCACTTTCTGCAACTGCAGCTGAGTTTGTTGAGAGTGTCACCAACAAGGGTGCCCCTGAGCTTGTTATCATTGACAAACTCAACGGCAAAGATGTTGTTGGTTTCATCACTGACCCAAATGGCAACAAGCTTACAACAGAGTATTTGGATTGCTTAATTATCACATCTATCGCTGAAGCACTTGAGGGTGTTGATATGCCTGAAGACGCAAAAGAAGAGCTCTTGAAAGTTTTCGAAGAACTCAAGAAGTCAGATTTAAAGCTTTCTGACATTTGTCCGGCTCTCACAGACATCGTAAAAGAAAAGTGGGGCAAGGATAAGTCTGCTAATGATCTCGTAATCAAAGATCTCTTTGATCTTTCAGATGTATGTGATGATATCGACAAGTTCCTTCCAGAAGATGGTTCAACTCTTGATCTCACATTCGACATCGGCATCAAGCCTGGCTCTTTCGTAGCAGCCATGGTATATGTTGACGGCAAATGGGTTCCAGTTGTTGATTGTGTTAACAACGGCGACGGTACTATCACAGTTAAGTTTGACCAGATTTGTCCTGTTGCTTTCTTGGTACCGGGAGAAGGTTCAAGCAATATCGATATGAGCGTTGTTTCTCCAACAACAAGCGATACATCAGGTATCATTATGTGGAGCGCAGTAATGCTCACAGCATTAGCTGCAATTTTCGCTCTTGTTATTTATCGTAGAAGAGTAAATGGCTGATTATATGAACAAAAAAAAGAGCAAACGCTCTAACATAATATCAGTTCTGATTGTAATACTCGCATTGGTTGTAGTTTTTTCGGGGTTTATGATTTTCGATTCTATTGTGAATCCACAGCCTGCTGATGATGTTTCAGCGTCTTCGAAGAAAACTATCACTATAGATGGCGTTGACTACTTCCCGCGACAGGATATCACTGTTTTTATGCTCATGGGTATTGATGAACGTGGTGAGGTGACAGCCAGCGAGTCATACAACAATACAGGAGAAAACGATATGGTCGCCCTCGCTGTATTTGATGAACTTGAAAAAACATATAGTGTTCTGGTGTTAAACCGTGATACTATGCTTGATGTTCATGCGTTAAGTATCACTGGCGCTCCTGCCGGTACTGTGTTTGCTCAGCTTGCGCTGGCTCATACATATGGTACGGGTATGGAGGATAGCTGTGAGAATACAGTTCGAACCGTTTCTGATTTCTTATCAGGAGTTACGGTTGACTACTATCTATCTATGAATATGGATGCTATCGCTATTCTTAACGATGCGGTTGGCGGTGTTACTGTTAATGTAACCGATGACTTCTCTGATGTCGATAGTTCTATTACTATGGGAGAGTACACGCTCCGTGGTGAGCAGGCTCTCACATACGTCCAGACCCGTAAAGATGTATCTGACCAGATGAATATTTCTCGTATGGATCGTCACAAGGAGTATATGGAGAGTTTCGTCAAAGCGTTCAGCGAAAAAGCGAAAGAGAGCGATACATTTGTTCTAGAGACTTATGATGATGTTGCACCATATATCGTGTCTGATTGCTCGGTGAATTCGCTCTCAGCTATGCTCAATCGCTATGCTGACTACGAGCTTCGTAAAATTGTGACTCCAAAGGGCGAAAATGTTCTGAGTGATAAGTATATGGAGTTCTATGTTGACGAGGAAGCTCTCGATGAACTGATAGTAAAAATGTTCTATACTGAAAAGTAAATGATTAAAGCATAATAAAACCCCTGCAGATTTATGTGTCTGCAGGGGTTGTTTTTTTAATCTTAAATTCCATTCATACCAAAAACAGCAATGAAGGTTCCTAAAATAATGTTGAAATCAGTTCGAAGCGAACGATCTTCTATGTACTCAAGGTCCATACTCAGCCATTCGTCAAATGTCATATCGTTGCGATTAGGGGTTGTCTGCCAGTAGCAGGTAAGACCAGGAGTCACATAAAGTCGCTGGAAATCATAGTCCGAATAACGAGCAACTTCTCTAGGTAGTGGTGGTCGTGGTCCCACGATACTCATATCTCCTTTGAGAACATTGAAAAGCTGTGGGAGTTCATCGATACTTGTTTTGCGAAGGAACTTTCCGACTTTGGTGATTCGCGGGTCTTCTTTTATTTTGAAAGCGTGTCCTTCCATTTCGTTTTTATGGAGGAGTTCATCTAGCTTGTCTTCAGCATCAGGTATCATAGAACGAAACTTGTAAAAACGAAAGCGCTTTCCATCCTTGCCAATTCTATCCTGAACAAAGATTGGTGATGCTTTAGGACATTCAAGAAATACCACAAGAGCGACAATGATGAGCAATGGGAGAAGAAGGATCAAAGAGATAGTAGCAATAAACAGATCAGCCGCACGTTTGATAATAAGATAAGATTTTTTGCCGTCGTCGATGGTTTCACGATTAAACACTAGGGGTCTGCTTGCATGTCTATCATTTTTTAAAACAGTTTCAGCCACAAAATCCCCCACTTTCACATTCTAATACAACTAACATTATACATCATCTATAGACATATTTCAACATATAAATCGTTGTAATAGTCTACAAAAAATAATAATGAAACACAAGGATACTGGTTTGGTTCGTTATTTGTTGTTGATTTGGGACTGAAATGCCTGGATACGTTTTTTAAGTGACTCTTTTCTGTATTGCAAAGGTGACATGTCGGTCTTCTTCTTGAAGGCTCGTGTGAAATATACCTGACTTGGATTTTGCTGCCTTATATTTTGAAGAAAGCTTCGATTTGAGCTTTATCTATTTCGATTTGGTTTTTCAGTTCGTCGAGACTTGCAAACTTCTTTTCAGGTCTGATGAACTTTAGCAAGCTTGTTTTTGCATACTTTCCATATAGACTCTTTCCATCGAAATTGAGCAAATGAGTTTCGCACAACGGCTCGCTTTCTCCCACTGTCGGGTGAGTTCCGATGTTAGTAGCTCCAAAATAGGTTTTGTCATCGATAATAACTTTTGTTGCGTACACGCCAAAACGTGGAACGATGAGTTTGTCCGAAAGCTTTTGATTGATAGTTGGTGAGTTTAGTTTTGTGCCGATGTGGTTACCACTTGTAACAGGAGAATTGATAGAAAAATCGTACGATAACATCGCGTTAGCTTTTTCAACCTCTCCGTTTAAAATACACGCCCTTATTCTAGTTGATGATATGTTGTCGCCGTCAAACATCTGGGGCGGACACTTAATAGTTTTGATGTTGAGCTCATCGCACATAGTTTTGAGGTCATCAGCAGT
Organism: Ruminococcus sp.; assembly: GCA_045124035.1. Taxonomy (GTDB): domain Bacteria; phylum Bacillota; class Clostridia; order Oscillospirales; family Acutalibacteraceae; genus Ruminococcoides. The sequence continues at coordinate 61,612 of JBGVLC010000021.1, forward strand.
AGCTGTTCCGCCCTTCCCGAAGTGGTAGTTAAAACCCGTTACAGCGCACTTAGTATTGAGCTTTTCAAAAAGAATCTGCTGTACGAATTCTTTAGCTGTCAGCTCCATAATTTCAGCGAAATCAATGCAATAAACAATATCCACACCCAAAGTTTCAAGAAGCTCGAACTTCTCTTCGTTGGTCGTGAGCATAGGTTTTTTATTATCGCTGAACATATCGCTTGGACTGTTTTTGAAAGTGAACACAGCCGTTTTGAGCTTATCGTCTGCGTTTTCTTTACACTTTCCAATAACCGCCCTATGACCCAGATGGATTCCATCAAAGAAGCCGAGTGCAACGGATAACTCATATTCAGTTTTTTGAATCGTGTCAAAAATCTGCATAATAACTCCTAAAGATAATATACATTGATTATAAAACAAAAATGGTTTATTTGCAACAGGGGGTTATTTATGGAATGTGATGTGAAAAGATGCGTTGAGTTTGAAAGTAAGCTTTTGAGTAGGCACAAAAACATCCGTCGATTTGTGATAGGAAAAACTGAACTTTGTCGCAGTATTGTTGCGTACTCTGTTTACAAGATGGGAGGACTCCTTCTTTGCAGTGCGTTTCATGGGATGGAAAGACTCACAGCACAAATGCTGTATCGCTTTCTGGATGAAGTGTGCACAAAAGCCGAAAATGACCATAAATTTGCAAAAGCACTCGAAAAGACCGGACTGGTTGTTGTTCCAATGGTGAACCCTGATGGTGTTGAAATAAGCGTGAACGGTGAGCGTACAGCGTTGAAAAATTGTGAATTGGTGAGTGAATGTCTTCAAAAAGCGGGGGTGAACCATACAAAGTGGCAGGCAAATTCACGCGGGATTGATATCAACCACAATTTTGATGCTGATTTTGCAAAAGTCAAAGAAAATGAGCGAAAGATGGGAATAAATGCACCTACTCACACTCGTTATGGTGGAGAGTTCCCCGAAAGTGAAAGGGAGACAAGAGCGATAGCTACATTGTGTCGTAGCTATTATTTTTCGCTTTCTTGCGCTCTTCATACTCAAGGGCGCGAGATTTATTATGACTTCGGCGAAAATACGCCGAGTTACAGTCTTGATATAGCAAAGAAGATGGCAAATCTTTCGGGTTATATCGTATCAAAACCACAAGGGATAGCTGTTGGAGGAGGCTTTAAGGATTGGTTCATAGATTATTTCCGTCGTCCTTCTTTTACCCTTGAAATCGGCTTGGGCGAAAATCCGTTACCGCCTGAAGTAGCCGTAACCGAGTACGACAGGGTAAGCCCGATGCTGTGGTGTCTGCTTGATTATGCAATAAAAAACGCACCGTGAAAACGGTGCGTTTGGTGTTTAAATGCTATTCTTCGTCGAAGTTGTCTTCCTGTAGCTGACTCTTGAGATTTGCGAAGAAATCGTTGTGGTCTTCAAGGGTTGGCTTGAAAGATGGTTTGATTTTAACATCTTCAACCTGTGCGTCAATGTTAACACGCTTAGCTGTCTTAGCAGATGAAGAATGAACGATTACATCATCGTCCTCGATGCTCTGTGGTACAGAAATCTTCTGTGCTGTATTCTCGTCAACAGGCTGGAAGATTTTTGTTGAGCCGTCGGATGGGATATCATCCATATTGTCGTTGCTGTCCTCGAAAGCTGATTCAACGCTGTCGCTCTGAGCTATTTCCTCAACATTCTCAGGTTCAACAATACCAAAGTAAATCTGATACCATACAAGGAAAACATAGATTGTCCAGATTTTTCTACTGTTGTCCTCTTTTTCGATGAAGTGTTCGTCGAGGTAGTCAACCAGAATGTCTGTGTTGAAGAACTTCTCAGCAGTTGGAGAAGTGAACATATCTTTCACAACTGTGTAGTAGTGCTCATCTCTGAGCCATACTCGAGTTGGAACAGGGAAACCGAGCTTTGGTTTTTCAGCAGTAGCCTGTGGCAGGTGGCGAAGAGCCGCTTTGCGCATAGCATACTTGGTGTTCTCTTTGTTAACTCGAAGGTGAGTTGGAATAGTTGATGCAACCTTGAATACTTCTTTGTCGAGGAAAGGAACTCGAAGTTCAAGTGAGTTTGCCATACTCATTCTGTCAGCTTTGAGCAGGATATCGCCTACCATCCACATATTGATGTCGAGGTACTGCATCTTTGTGACCTCATCATAGCGACGAGCACGAGTGTAGTGACGACGAACGAGCTTGCAAGGATCAGTAGCGATAGAAGAATCTTTTAAGATAGCTTTCTTCTGCTTCTGGTCATACATATATGCGTTACCGATGAAACGCTTCTCAAGTGGATGAGTAGCGCGGATGAGATAGTCTCTGCCCTTGATATCCGGTAACTTCTTGCATACTGCACCGATAGCTTTACGGATGCAATATGGAACGATAGTCTGGTAAATCTTGAACACTCTTGGTTCATTGTAGCAGGTATAACCGCCGAAGAGCTCGTCAGCACCCTCGCCTGAGAGAACAACCTTGACATACTCAGAAGCAAGTTTAGCTACGAAGTAGAGTGCGATACAGCTTGGGTCAGCAAGTGGCTGGTCCATATGGTACTGTACCTTTGGCACAGCAGCCCAGAATTCTTCACTTGAGATGAGCTTTGTGTGGTGCTCAACGCCGAGTTCTTTTGAAAGATTTTCTGCCCAGCTGATTTCGTTGTATCTCTCGCCAAAGTCAAAACCAACGGTGAAAGTTTTCTGGTCTTTGAAATATGTTGATACATAACTTGAGTCAACACCTGATGATAAGAAGCAACCAACCTCAACATCAGCGATTTTGTGAGCGTTGACTGAGTTTTCGAAAACAGCCTCGATTTTATCAACTGCTTCTTCTTCGCTCATCTGCTCATCAGGGCGGAACTTAGCCTCAAAATAACGCTGAGTCTCAACAACGCCGTCTCTGAACCACATAAAGTGACCTGGAAGCAAGCAGTAAACACCCTTGAAGAATGTCATAGGCTGTGGGCAATACTGGAATGAAAGGTAGTGGTCAAGCGCCTTATCGTTGAATTCCTTGACAAAATCAGGGTGCTCAAGAATACTCTTGATTTCTGAAGCGTAACAGAGGTTGTCGCCAATCATTGTATAGTGAAGTGGCTTGATACCAAAGAAGTCACGTGCAAGGAAGATAGCCTTTGTCTGTGTGTTATAAATAGCGAAACCGAACATACCGCGAAGGTGTTCAAACATTTCCTCGTCCCACTGTTCAAAAGCGTGGAGAAGAACCTCGCTGTCAGAAGATGTTGAGAAAACGTGACCAAATCCCTCGAGTTCCTTTTTGAGCTCTTTGTAGTTGTAGATTTCGCCGTTGAATGTGAGAACGAGAGTTTTGTCCTCGTTGTAGATAGGCTGATGTCCTTCTTCAAGATCGATGATGCTCAGTCTTCTGAAACCCATTGAGATGTAGTCGTCAGTGAAGAAACCGTCTGAGTCAGGACCTCTGTGAGTGATAACCTCAGTCATCTTTTTTATGGTGTTTTCGCGCTGCTCTATTTGACCTGTGAAACCGCAGATACCGCACATACAGCAAAACTCCTTTCGTGCAATACACGTTGATTTATTAAAATTACATACTATAACGCATAATACTACATTATAATTATTTTTATGATAACATATTATCTCAAAAACTGCAACAAATAATACTAAATTTTTCCTGTTATTGCGGTTGAAGTGGGACTTTATTTGATGTATAATGCTTTGTGCAAATGCAAAATGTGAAAAATACAGGCGGTTTGCTCAAAAGGCAGGTTGAAAAATGTTTGGGTTAACAGGAACTTTAGTTAATACAGTAGCGGTACTTTTAGGCGGTGCTCTCGGATTGCTTTTCAAGAAAGCGATACCGAAGAGGCTCTCTGATACCGTTTTTAAGGGCTTAGGACTTTGCACGCTTTTTATCGGAATAACAGGTGTGTTTCAGGACGGAGTCAACACCCTTGTGGTGATTTTGTCTGTGGTTTTTGGTGCTGTTATCGGCGAGGGTTTTGACCTCGATGACAAAATCAACAGACTCGGTCGCTTTATCGAAAACAAATTCAAAAAGGATGACGAGAAAGTCAGCATTGCTCAGGGATTTGTTTCGGCAAGTTTGCTGTTTTGTGTTGGAGCGATGACGATTGTTGGTTCTCTCCAGAGTGGTCTTGCTAATGACCACACAACGCTTTTTGTAAAAAGTACGCTCGACTTTGTGGCGGCGATTATTTTTGCAAGCTCGCTTGGTGTGGGTGTTTTGTTTTCAGCGCTGTTTGTATTTTTATATCAGGGTGTGCTTTCGTTTTCATCATATCTCATCGGGATTGCATTTTCGGGTGGTGCTGATTTACTGAGTGCTACAGCTGAGCTTTCCCCGTTTATGATAACAGTAAATTCGATGAACTGTGTCGGCTATATTATCATTATCGGTTTGGCGTTTAATATGCTGGGGATTACTAAGCTAAAGGTTATGAACTATGTTCCAGCTATTTTTATGCCTGTTCTACTTTGTCCGATCGCTCAATTTATTACGGGAATTATGTAATTTAAGGAGTTATAAATGAATTTTGGTTTTGTCTTCTTTTTCAACAGTATGTTGCTCGGTGTGGGGCTTGCTATGGATGCGTTTTCGGTGTCGCTTGCAAACGGCTTAAACGAGCCGAAAATGCGAAAACTCAAGTTGTGTTCGATAGCGTTTACCTTCGGATTTTTTCAGGCATTGATGCCACTTATCGGATGGGTTTGTGTTCATACAGTTGTTGAACAATTTAAGAATTTTGAGAAATTCATTCCGTGGATAGCACTCATTTTGCTTTTATATATCGGTGGTTCGATGCTTATTGACGGAATAAAAAACAAGGACGAGGAAGTGGAGAAACCTAAGGTAGGATTGCTGGCACTTCTTGTTCAGGGTGTGGCAACATCGATTGATGCGTTATCGGTTGGATTCACGATTTGTGACTATAATTTTATGCAGGCACTCGTATGTGCTCTCATTATTGCAACAGTGACATTTTTCATTTGTGTCGGCGGCTTAGTTATCGGCAGAACTTTCGGAACGAAACTTTCTTCAAAAGCATCTATTCTCGGTGGTGTTATTCTGTTGTTCATTGGCGTTGAGATTTTTGTCACAGGGGTTTTCTTTTGATTTTACATATTACGCTGAAATGTGACAGATTTTTCACAGAAAATACTCAGAAAGTTCAATTTCAGTTCACAGCTAATTCACATATTTAAAAAATAAGTTGATATAATATAGTTGTACAAAGTTAAGGACCGCAACTTGATTTTGTATTGTTCTACCCTCCTCAATGTAGGCGAAAGTCTAACATTGTACCCCTCATTTTTATATGGGTTAATCCCAAAACAAAAACAAAGGCGTTGAGTTTCCGCAAGACTCAACGCTTTTTGTTTTCTGCTCTGACGCTCGGAGTTGTCAAATTGTCTGCAAACACAAATAAAAACAAAGTTGCAAAATTTTTCTCTAAGCTTTATAATAACAATAAATCGTCTTTTAGGGGGTACATATTATGAATAAAAAAGAATTTGATGATATGAAAGACCAGTACATTAGCGAGGCACTTGCTGTAGCGTATAACGCTCTTAATGAGAAAGGCTATAATGCAATCGCACAGCTTTCAGATTTTTTATTCACCGACGACCCAGCATACATCACAACACTTAACAATGCACGTTCTTTGCTGATGGCAATCGACAGAGAAGAATTGATGCAGCATATATTGAGAGGTTATTTTAATAATCGATAAGTTCGAGGGAATATCATGGCAAAGGTTAAATGTGAATTTTGCGGAAATTTTATCGACGATACTTGCGCTACATGTCCTAATTGCGGCGGTGTGAATGAAAACCACCAACGTGTGGCTAAAGGTACACCACGGACTATCGAGGAGCTAAAGACATGGTACAAAACCCGAGGTCTTCCTCCTGAGGAAGTTACCCGCTTTTTCATTGGCAAGAATATTAAAGCGCCGAAAGTGTTCGGTATTTATGAAGAAAACGGCAAATTTATTGTATATAAAAATAAATCTGATGGATCTCGAGCGATTCGTTACGAGGGTACAGACGAAGCTTATGCAGTAAATGAGCTGTACTTAAGACTCAAAGAAGAAATCCTCAACCAGAAGAGTATGAATATCGCTAAACGAGGAATTGGCAACAGACCGGGATTCAGCGTTTCGGACACATCTGGCAAGTCGAATCGCAGGAGAAATAAAAAGATATCATTTCTGGTTATTATCTTTCTTCTTCTTTTTCTGCCGTCTATTATTATATCGATGGTTTCGACTATTAGTCTGGGAGCTTACCTTGGCAGAGAACGTGGATACTATATAAGCGACACAAACGAGGTTTACTACTCAGATGGCAGAAAGTATGACGGCAAGTATGAGTGGTGGTTCTATGATCAGGCTGATGATGAATGGGAACTTTATGCGAAGTATGACAGAGCGAAGCAAAAGCCTGAGTCTCTGAAAAAAGACAGCTACGATTGCTTTGACTTATATTCTGATGTAACAGATTGTCTTTCCATTGAGTCAGAAAAATTCCCGATTGGCTCAGCAAAAGAGTATATCGACGCAGGACATCACGAAAATCCGAGATCGTCGTATTATTACTATAACGATGACTTGTATTATTTCTTGGACGATGAACACAGCGACTATGGTAGCACAGACAACACCGGTTGGTATGTTTATGATACGGATGTAAGCGACTGGACCTACTACTGTGGTGCTGACGAAAAAGATGTCATCGGTGATGATTTATGGTATAACGAAAGTGATTTTAGCGCAGGCAGTTCATTTGACGATATGTATGCTGCTGATGAGTATTTTGCAACATGGACTCCGTCTAGTTTTGAGGATACTTCTTGGTATCATTCGTACGAATCCAACGAGTCGGCTTATGACAGACATCTTCAAGAGGATGATGATGACAGCTATGACAGCGACAACGACTATGATTGGGATTCAAATGACAGCTGGGACAGTGGAGATACCGACTGGGATTCTGACTGGTAATAAGTAAACTAGGAGATAATTATGAAAGAAAAAAAGTTTTCAAATTCGAAAGATCAGGAGATTAACGAGGCCTTGTGTGTAGCGCTTGATGCGATGAAATGTAAGGGCTATAACCCACTTACGCAGTTAACTATGTATGCACTAAGCGAAGATGGCTGTTATATTACTACATATAATGGTGCGAGAGAGAAAATGCTCAAGTTCTCAAATGAAGATATAGTCAATCATCTTTTGAGATATTATTTTGAGTCTTGACACTAAAAATCCTGAGTGGTATAATACTTTCATATTTTAAACTGTTGACGCGGAGATAAAAACAACACATGCCTTTACAGAGAGCCCGTGATGCTGAAAGTCGGGTAAGAAACAGGTTGTTAAATGGACCGCCGAGGGCGCAGTCAAATGAGTATAAGCTCAGAGTATTCTGCGACGTAGGGCACACGTCAGTTGCCAAGGATATGTCAGTATCCTGAAAGCGCACCGTTTTGGTGAATCAAGGTGGCACCGCGGATAATTTGTTTATTCGTCCTTGACAGTATCCCTACTGTCAAGGACTTTTTTATTCGGAGGTTATTATGATTCTTTTAACAAAACGATGGCGACGCAGATTAGGATTTTAAATGTAGGGGTGAGCATCACTCGTCCCATATACGGCATCTATTATATATTTCGGAGGAACAAACTATGGTTTTTAACAATATTGATTTTGATACTTATTACAGAAACTATCCAGATAAAGAGGGCTACTTCGGCAAGTACGGCGGTGTTTTCATCGACGAAAAACTCAAGAATGCTATGGCTGAGATTACTCAGGCTTATTTCACAATCTGTCAGTCAAGAAAGTTCATCGCTGAGCTAAGACGCATACGTAAAGAATTTCAGGGCAGACCAACTCCTGTTTCTCACCTTGAGAGACTTTCTGATGCTATGGGTGGCAGAGTTCAGCTTTATGCAAAGCGTGAGGATTTGAACCACTCAGGCGCACATAAACTCAACCACTGTATGGGTGAGGCACTCCTTGCTAAATATATGGGCAAGAAAAAGGTTATAGCTGAGACAGGCGCTGGACAGCACGGCGTTGCTCTCGCAACAGCTGCAGCTTATTTTGGACTTGAGTGCGATATTTATATGGGTGCTGTTGATATCAAGAAACAGGCACCAAACGTTGCTCGAATGAAAATTCTCGGTGCAAATGTCGTTGAGGTTACCCACGGTCTGCAGACTCTCAAAGAAGCTGTTGATGCGGCTTTTGATGCATACAGCAAGGAGTACGAAGATGCTATTTACTGCATCGGTTCAGTTCTTGGTCCTCATCCATTCCCAATGATGGTAAGAGACTTCCAGAGCGTTATTGGCATCGAAGCAAGAGAACAGTTTTTGGATATGACAGGCCATTTACCTGATGCTATTGTTGCTTGTGTCGGCGGTGGTTCCAACGCGGCTGGTCTTTTTGCAGGATTCCTCAATGACCCTGTTGATATCTATGGTATCGAGCCACTCGGTCGTGGCGAAAAGCTCGGTGACCACGCGGCTTCCCTCAAGTATGGAACCGAGGGTGTTATGCACGGATTTAACTCAATTATGCTCAAAGATGAGAATGGTGAACCTGCTCCTGTTTATTCGGTTGCTTCTGGTCTTGATTATCCGTCTTCTGGCCCTGAGCACGCATTTTTGCAGGATATCGGAAGAGTTAAGTACGATGTTATCAACGACGAAGAAACCGTTGATGCTTTCTACAAGCTTTCTCGTCTTGAGGGTATTATCCCTGCTATTGAAAGCTCACACGCTATCGCTTATGGTATGAAACTTGCACAGCGTATGGATCACGGTTCAGTCCTTATCAACCTTTCAGGTCGTGGTGATAAAGATATGGACTACATCATTGAAAAGTTCGGCATCAGATAAAAAGAGAATATAATAAAAAATGCTCCCATTGGAAGAATCCAGCGGGAGCTTTCTTTATGCAAAATTATTCGAAATTTCGGATGAGCGTGACAACCTTTCCCAGAAGTACGGCTTTGTCAACGATGATAGGCTCGTAATCATCGTTTTCAGGTTGAAGTCGGATGTGTCCTTTTTCTTTATAGAAACGCTTGACGGTAGCGCTCGCTTCACCTGAACATTCATCCTCTACCATTGCGACAACGATATCGCCGTTAAATGCAGTAGGGGTGCGGTGAACAACGATGATATCGCCATCAAAAATACCTGCGTTAATCATACTGTCACCAACAACAGTGAGCGCAAACATCTCTCTGCCTCTTGTGACTGACTGAGCTATCGGAATGTAGCTTTCGATTTCTTCAACAGCGAGGATAGGCACACCTGCGGTGACTCTACCCAGCAGAGGAACTTTGCTTGTTGGTTCATCGTTTTTGATGCGGATGCAGCGGTTGAGGCCGCTTTCGCGCTCAATAAGTCCGCGTTCTTCGAGCGTTTTGAGGTGCAGGTGAACGGTTGAGGTCGATTTGAACCCCGTTGCTTCACATAATTCACGAACCGACGGAACTCGACCCTGTTCACTGCAACCGATTATATAGTCATAAACCTTTTGCTGGCTTTTGCTTAGTGGCTTCATAAAATATCACCTCTATGACATATAATAACATATTTCGACAAATAAATCAAACATTTGTTTGAATATTTTGAAAAATATTTTCCATCTTGCTGATGTAGCAAAGTCCTAATTATTGGACACTTCATTTGTTATTATATGGATACCAAAGAGAAGGAGGTAGTATTATGAGCTTTATAATCGGATTTCACCCACAGGAAGAAAAAAACAAAGATATTAAACGAAAGAACACACAAACACCGAAAGTCTGCGCAAAAAAATCTCTCGTCAAGGTAAGATTTGATGGGGTGTACAAGGAGTATAGCTACTATAACGACTTGTTCGATTTGAAGGTGGGAGACCTTGTTTTTGTTGAGGGATGCCTTGAGGATAAAAGAGGCACAGTAACCGAAGTCAGCTATAATTTCAAAATCAAGCTTTCTGACTACAAAAGAGTTATAGCTGTTGCGGATACCACCATCAGCGGTGAGTTGTTGATGACACGCGAACATTTTATCAGTTTTGAAAGAAACACGTTGCCTTTTTCGAAGATTTCTTCTTGGTTTGTACCTCCTGTGAAGGAAGATGAAGAAGTTGTAGAGAGTGAAGATGACAAGACCTTTCTTCTTCGAGACCTAAAAGGGTTTAATGCTAGTTTGTTGGTGTTTGAGCGTGGCGAAGAATACTACTTTCACAACAAAGTTGTATATTTACAGCTGGATGGCGAGCAGGGCAGGGCAATTGTGCAGGGAACTCGCGCGTATGTGGTTGAGTTTCGCTACAAAAACGGGGAGATAAGCAAACTCAGGTGTGATTGTTTTTGTGTTGGCGCTTGCAAACACGAGGTAGCTGTAATGCTGCAACTGACACAGCTGCTTGATATTATGGAGAAGGATTTTTCTGATAAATATAACAATAGCAATTATTTTTCAGCTATATTCAAGCCTACACTTTTTATGCACTCGGTTTTTTCAAAGAGCAAAGGCAAAATTGTGCTGTAAAAAAGCAGAGGGCTCAAACCCTCTGCTTTTATGCTCTTGAGTCTATTTCTTTTTTGATTGAGTCAAAGGTCACTCCGTACTTGATAGCTATGTCTTTAGCATAACTGATGCCCTGAGGCGGTGCGATGAAAATCTTGAATGAGCGATGGCCGTTCTCGACTCCTGTGACCATACTTTCGATTACGCTTTCGCCCTCAACCGCTTGGTTAAGCTCATTGATTGAACGAGCTAGCTCGTGCATATGTGTGTTGAACACAGAGCGTACGCCGAGATAGCGCATAGATTTCACAACATCTTTCGCAATGTATAGACCCTCGGCTACGTTTGTTGTCGCAAGGCTTTCATTTAGCAGTAACAGGCTGTGACTTGTCGCCTGAGTGAAAATTTCAGAAAGACGCTTGCTTTCTTCACCAAGTCTGCCGAGATCAACAGTATCATTTTCATCGGCAGGAAAGTGAGTGAAAATGTTGTCACATGGGCTGAATGTCATTTTTGATGCAGGTACATAAATGCCGTGCTGAGCAAGCAGAAACGCAAGTCCGACCGCCTGAGTGATAGTAGTTTTACCGCCACGGTTAGGACCTGTGAGAATATAAATACGTTTTGAATCGTCAAATTCAAAATCGTTTGCCACGATATCGATATCATCGTCGTTAACCGCCTTGATACCGAGCTTGATGTTGTAGATATCCTTGATATCGCACATACGCTCGTCAGCGTTTTTAACTTCTGCCTTGCAAAGGGGTAGACCTTTCGCCTTGATTTTGTCACAAAGCTCTGAAAAACGAATGTAAAAGACGATCTCAGGCATAAGCTCAACAAAAGAGTATCCGCTGATGTTGGTGTACTTGCTGAGCACAGATTTGATATTGTTCACAGTACGCTTTAAGATATCGGTGACAACTCGTTTGAGCGCTTCGGACATCGGGTCAGCTCCTGTGAGGTTGCTGTCCTGAATCTGGTTGACATCTTGCTGTGCGCCTGTCACAACTTTACCCAATCCGATTGAAGCGGTGATAGGGTTAGCAGGATGAAAAGAAGTGAATGCCTGAACAAAGGTGCCGTGGTGAAGTTCGTCTTTTTTATCGACAAATCCCATAAATCTCTTGAGCAGACCGCTGTCTGTGAAATGTTTATCGTTGAGCGAAACAACTCCGACCGACTTAGGCTTGAGCATATCATCGAGGTTGACACCGAGGGTTATACTCTTGAGCGTGCGTGCTTTTTCCAAGGTTTCGATGATGTCTTTCTTTAAGTCAGGGAATCCGCTGTCGTTGTAAATCGCCTGAACATTTGCTTTGAGCTTAAGAAGTCCCTGCGACTTGATATCGAGAGTTTCTAAGGTTTCTTTTATCTGAGTGATGCAGTCGACATAACCGTCAAGCTCCCTAAGACGATTCACAAGCTGCCACATTGAGGATGATTCGGTATCTTTCTGAAAGCGCTCGATTTCGCGCAAATCCTTGAGCTTGAGCAAAAGAGTGGTCAAATCATCTCTTAGTTTCGGAAACTTCAAAAAGTCCTCAAAAATATCGAGTCGGTATTTGATAACTTCTTCGCTGTCGGTGACTTTAACGAGCAACTGCTTAATGCTGTTGAGTTCATACTGGTCTTTTGTGACCGCTTCACAAATGTAGTCGATTGACAAATCGTTGATTGCTTCTTTATTCAAAACAGAGTATCTTGCATCGCAATTATCAGGATGCAAAAGACTTAACTTGCAGAGATTCATAATGCCACGCTTTCTGATTTTAGTGATACGATAATGATATCATACAAGCTTTGGATATTCAATGATTTACATAATATAGCGATATTTTAATTTCACTCTTGACATCGGCACTGTAAAGTGGTACAATAACTCTTGTTAGAAAAAATATACATTTAGGGGTATAGCTCAGTTGGTAGAGCAGTGGTCTCCAAAACCACGTGCCGAGGGTTCGAGTCCTTCTGCCCCTGCCAAACGCGAAAAATCCGAACTCTATTACCGTAATAGGTGATGTGTTCGGATTTCTTGTTTTTATATCACATTAATAATAGCCTAAGGGCAGAGAGCGAAAAACTCTCTGCCCTTTTGTGTTCAAGCAGTTTTGTTGTCGGACTGTACTTTTTGGGGTTGTTTAACTTCCAATCCTAATATCCCTTTTTTGCCTTTTTTCATAAGGCAATACATCTATTACTATCTTACTGCCAGTTCAACCCCCTTACATACTCATTTTCATACCACTGTCGTGGTTGTTTTGACTTCGTTTTATTCATATAGTTTTCCTTTCTATTACTACAGGCTGTCCTGCAGTTTGTATCTGTAACTTAAGCACTTATATTACATCTGCTATACGAAGAATCTGAAGATTTGAAAGAATAACAAAAATTAACCCCTCTACAATTTCTTTTGCAGAGGGGTTATGAACATCTCTAATTACTATATCAGAAAATCACTTTCACAGTTGTACCTTTGTTCACAGTGCTGTCAAGCTTAATCATACCGTCGTGGCACGCAACAGCGTGTTTAACAATAGAAAGCCCTAATCCTGTACCGCCTGTTTCTTTGGAGTGGCTTTTGTCAACTCTGTAGAAACGCTCAAAAATTCTTGACTGATGTTCAAGAGGTATGCCAATTCCGTTGTCTGAAACAGATAACACAATATTGTCGCTTTCTGTTTTTATGTCAACATTAACCTTACCGCCTTCATTATTATATCGAATAGCGTTATCGCAAAGGTTATAGATAATCTCATATAGATATCTACGTACACCCTGCATTTTACAAATTTCTCCGCTAACAGTAATCTCAACATTTTTCTTTTTAGCCGAGGGAGTTAATACTTCCTTAACCTCATTAGCTATAGCGAGAAGGTCGGTTTCTTCCTTTACTGACTCCATATTTTCGTCAAGCTGAGAAAGGCGGATGATATCGTTAATAAGGCTAACAAGTCTTGTTGCCTCTCGCCTGATATTACCTATAAATCTCTGCGTATCCTCAGGTTTTACAAGTCCGTTTTCTAAAAGCTCGGCACTGCCAATAATGGATTGCAACGGAGTTTTTAGTTCGTGGCTTACATTTGCGGTAAATTCCTGACGATTACGTTCTGCAAATGCCGTTTCAGTTATGTCAAAGGAAATTATGACCACACCAATAACTTTGCCACCTGATTTTATGGAATTTACTCCAAACTGATATTCGCTGCCGTCTCTTTGCTCTCGAAACTCGCTATGCTTGCCCGAGAGGGCATCTTGTACAGCACGACTCATTTTAAGGCTTCGGTCAACTGTAAGGAAGTTCTGTCCTACTGAGTCTTCATCAGTATCGAAAAGCTTTCTAGCAGAAAGATTCATACTAATTATTACGCCTGTTTTATCGAGTAGCACAAGTCCCTCGTTCATCGAGGATGTAATCTGTTCAAATTCATCGGCTTTTCTCTTAAGCTCTTTCATCTGCTTTGAAATCTGCTTATGCTGTTTGTTTATCTTTGTGAGCATAGGAGTAAGTTCATCATAAACATCGTTAGCAACAGGATTTTCGAGGTCTATAGTATTAAGCGGCTTTACAATGCTTTTTGAAAGCCACCTTGCTAAAAATGCCGAGATAATAATTGCAAGAATTATTATAACCGTCATTGGCATAAGAATATCCAAAAGCAAAGCAATGACCGAATCCTGTGTTGCAGAAATACGGAGCACTGTTCCGTCTGAAAGTTTTTCGGCTCTGTAAATCATTTTAAGAGTAAGAGTGTCAGAGTAACGCTCGCTTTCGCCTACTCTGCTATTAAACGCCTCACGAATTTCTTCACGGTCTTTGTGGTTATCCATAGCCGCACTTTCAGCCTCGGTATCATAAAGCACGGTGCCGTCTGCATCTACCCAAGTGAGTCTATAGTTTTTGCTTTGAAGTTCTTTAAGGTAATCCTCTCCACTTGCCTCAACTCCCTGAGCAGCAAGGTTTAACTCGTCGGAAAGTTGGGTTGTACTTACATCCGAAAAATTATTATAAAGCAAAAGTGTAACAACAGAAAAACTGAGGATAAGCACAACAATAACCGCTAGAATAATCGAACGAAAAATCTTTTTGGTCATTCTTTTGCCTCCATTCTGTATCCCACGCCTATTACAGTTTCTATGTGCTTACCCTCTTCTCCTAACTTCTGACGAAGAGTCTTGATATGCATATCCACTGTTCGGGATTCAACAGCGTGATCTACTCCCCACACTAAGGAAAGCAGTTTGTCACGGGTGAAAACAATTCCTTGATTTAACATAAAGGTTTTAAGAAGCTCGTACTCCTTAAGAGTCAGAGTAATACGCTCGCCACTAACCGTTACCTTTTGCTCGCTATCCTTTAACATTATGTTATCTATGGTCAGGGTATCTGATGTGTTTTCTGCTCTTTTACAACGTCTGAGTACAGCTTTTATTCGACTTACCATTTCCATTGTACCGAAGGGCTTTACGAGGTAGTCATCTGCTCCTTTATCAAGACCTTGAATTTTGTCAATTTCTGTACCCTTGGCAGTTGCCATAATAACGGGGATTCTCTCAGTTTCAGGGTTACTACGGATTTCCTTAAGTATTTCCATACCGTCTTTACCCGGTAGCATTATATCAAGGACTATAAGGTCAGGCTTTTCGGCTTTAAGCGCTTCAAATAAAGCCTCGCCGTCAGCAAAACCTTTTGCCTCAAACCCTGTTTGTTTTAAGGTGTATACCTCTATTTCACGAATTGTATTGTCGTCATCTACACAATAGATCATAACAACACCTCCAAAATCACATTTATTCCTTATGCTCACCTGTAACAGAAAACTCTACCCACTCAGCAACATTTACTGCGTGGTCACCAATACGCTCAAAGTATTTCGCAATCATAAGCAAGTCTATGGCATATTCTCCGTTGTCAGTATTATCAGCAATCATAGAAATCAGATTGGTTTTGACATTATCAAAGCAATTATCCACAATGTCGTCATGCTCAGCGACAGTCTGAGCAAGGGACAAGTCCTGTTTTACATAGGCATCTATGCTATCTGTTACCATCTTGATTGTCGCTTCTGCCATCTGACGGATTTCGGCACACTCATCACCTGTTCTACCACCTAAGAAAGTGATAATCTCTGCAATATCTTCGGCTTGGTCGCCAATTCGCTCCATATCGGTAATCATCTTAAGTGCCGCCGAAATCTGTCTTAAATCTCTTGCCACAGGCTGTTGATGCAAAAGGAGTTTAAGGCAAATAGACTCGATTTCTCTTTCCATATGGTCAATGTCACTGCCGATTGCGGTTACTCTTTTCGCACCCTCAACGTCACCATCAAGCAACGCTTTTGTTGACAAGGCAATTATATTTTCGCACAAAGCTCCCATTTCAATCATCTTTTTGTTAAGAAGTGCAAGTTGTTCATCAAATCTATTTCGCATATTAACCAAACCTTCCTGTAATATAATCCTCTGTTCGCTTGTCTTTAGGAGTTGAGAACAGCTTGTCGGTTTTGTCAACCTCAACAAGCTCGCCCAAAAGGAAGAAGGCGGTATAGTCTGAGATTCTCACAGCCTGCTGCATATTGTGAGTAACCATAACTATAGTATACTTTTCCTTCAGCTCCATTGCAAGCTCTTCTATCTTAGATGTGGATATAGGGTCAAGAGCAGAGGTAGGCTCATCCATTAAAAGCACCTGAGGCTCAACTGCCAAAGCACGAGCAATACAAAGCCTTTGTTGCTGACCGCCTGAAAGACCCAGAGCATTTTTCTTAAGTCTGTCCTTAACTTCGTCCCAGAGTGCAGCACCTTTAAGTGAACGCTCAACAATTTCGTCAAGCTGAACCTTACTTTTGATGCCATGAGTACGAGGACCATAAGCTACATTGTCGTAAATACTCATAGGGAAAGGATTGGGCTTCTGAAATACCATACCCACCTGACGCCTGAGTTCGTTTACATCAACACCTTTGTCAAAGATATTCTCGCCGCCATAGCACACATCGCCTGTAATTTTTACGCTTGGGATAAGGTCATTCATTCGGTTGAGAGTTTTAAGAAAAGTTGACTTACCGCAACCTGAAGGACCGATAAGGGCAGTGATACTTTTCTCGTGAATGTCTATGTTTATATTTTTAAGTGCCTGAGAACTTCCGTACCAAAGGCATAAATCTTTTGCTGTAATTATACTGCTCATACTTTTCTCCTTTTTTCAAAATGTTTCTGAACTAAAGTAGCTGAGAAATTTATAATAAGAGTTAAAATCATCAAAATTGCCGCAATAGCAAAGGCTACTTCAAATTCGCCCTGCTCCTTTGCATACACATAAAGTGCAACTGTAAGAGTAGCACCGGGACTTGTGAGTGCATCAAATACATTTCCCATAGCATGGGCAAAACCTGCTGTAAAGAGAAGTGCCGCAGACTCTCCCAGAATTCTGCCGATTGAGAGAATACAACCTGTAATTACGCCATCCACACAGCCCGGAAGTACAACTGTGCGAATCATTCGCCACTTGCCTGCACCAAGTCCGAATGCACCCTCTCTGAAGCTTTGAGGAACAGTTTTAAGACTTTCCTGAGTAGTTCTCATAACATTTGGCAGATTCATAATAACAAGGGTTAATGAGCCTGCAATAAGTGAGGTTTTCATTCCCATAAACTGACAAAAGAAAAGCATACCGACAAGGCCATAAATAATCGACGGAATACCCGAAAGAGTTTCTGAAGCAAACTCTATAGCCGCTACAATTTTCTGATTCTTAGCATATTCTGTAAGGTATATAGCCGCACCTACACCCAAGGGGATTACGATAATTAGAGTTGTAATCACTATGTAAAGCGTGTTTAGAATATCTGGTAAAATTCCGATTCTATCCGAGATATAACTCGGTTTTGTTGATAAAAGCTCCCAGCTGATGTTTGGTATACCTTTTATAAGAATATACGCTATCATAAACAGTGTCAGTAACGCTACTAATGCAGTGCAAAAAAGCATACCGCATTTCATAATAGTTATATAAAACTTACGGCTCTTTTTCATTTCACCTTTAAGACTCGTATTCACGGTATCACTTCCTTTCTTTCTTCAAAAGTGTGTTGAGAGTTACATTTATAAGCATAATAAAGAGGAATAGCACCAACGCTATAGAGAAAAGTGCCTGTTGCTGAAGTCCGCTTGAATATGCCATTTCGCTTGAAACGGCTGTTGTAAGAAAACGCACACTTTCAAAAAAGGAAGGCATATTTGCCACATTACCCGATACCATCATAACTGCCATAGCCTCACCGATAGCTCTGCCTACACCAAGCACTACTGCGGCGGCAATACCGCTTTTTGCGGCAGGTACTGACACCTTGAAATATGTTTCAGTAGGTGTAGCACCAAGTGCAAGAGATGCATCCTCATACTCCTTAGGCACTGCATCAAGGGATGTTATGGATACCTTAATAATTGATGGAAGAATCATAACAGCAAGCACTATAATTGCCGCAAAGAGGCTTGCTCCGTCAGGCACATCAAAAATCTTTTTAATACTCGGAACCAGAATCAGCATACCTACCAAACCATATACAACTGACGGAATACCTGCAAGCAGATTAACTGCATTTTCCACAACTGCTCTTACCTTTTTATTTGCAACCTTAGACAGATACACAGCTGTCATAAAGCCGATAGGCACACCGATTAAAATTGCACCTGCCGTACCATACACGCTTGTTAAGATAAAGGGTAAAATCCCATACTTTGGTTCAGATTTCGTAGGTGCCCATTCACTACCGAAAAGAAAATCTATAAGTCCAATTTCCTTAATAGCAGGGATACCGGATACAATAAGATAAATTGTAATCAGCAAAACAAATCCTACGGTAATAAGTCCTAAAACCAGAAATACTCCGTGGATAATATTTTCAAAAAGTCTTTTTTTCTTCATAAATCATACCTCGCCCGAACAGGGCAAAAGCGGCGACTGAAAACTCAGCCGTCGCTCGCTATTTTTCCGTTTTTAAGCTGCAACTACACCTGCTGACGCAATAATCTCTGCCGCCTCATCGCTTGTGATGTAGTCAAAGAATGCACTCGCACTTTCTGAAAGTGCCTCGCCCTCTTTTGTAACAAGTACAAATGGTCTTTGTACTACATATGTACCGTTCTTAATAGTTTCCTCTGTAGGTGCTACACCACCGACTGTTACTGTCTTTACTGTTTCTTCAACTGATGCAACTGAAGCATAACCGATTGCATCTTCATTTGATGAAACTGTTGTGATAACATCACCAGTAGAAGTAAGCTCCTGACGATATTTACAAACGTCTTCTGTATCTGTAACACTTTCAAAACCATCTCTTGTACCTGAACCTGCCTCACGACCGATTAAAACGATTTCAGCATCCTTGCCACCGAGTTCTTTCCAGTTTGTAATTTCACCCTTAAAAATCTTTGCGATTGTTTCTAAATCCATATCGCTGACTAAATTTGCGTTGTTAACGATAATTGCAATACCGTCGTAAGCTAACACTGTACCTTTGAGACCTTCTGTGATTTCCTCGTCCTTAAGGTTTCTTGAAGACAGACCGATATCGCAAGTTCCTTCTTTAACAGCCTTGATACCTGAGCTTGAACCTGTAGGATTATAGGTTACTGTGATGCCTTTCTCTGTTTCAAATGCCTCACCTAATGCTCCGATTACCTTCTCCATAGAAGTTGAGCCGTCTGTTGTTACTGTTTCACTTGTGTTGCTGCAGCCTACAAATACTGTACACATTAAAATCGCTGCCAACACTAAACTAAAAATTCTTTTCATAAATCTTTGATATCCTTTCTGTGGTTATTTCTTTTGTCCACAGTTATAGTGTAATTTCAGGCTGTAAAATTCGTAACCCAAACGATGTAAAATCGAAGTAAAACAAAACAGCAAATCTTCAATATAACTTGAAAATTTGCTGTCGATTTACATTTTATAGCTTTCTGTTATAGATTTTTACTATATGAGTCTTTGGCTTATCTATAGATAATATTCACATTCACTTTACTACGCTAACAGATTATTATATTGGGTTTTGTTATCTACAAATTTACCAGCGAAGAATGTGTGCATCTGCCGATAAAACCTATATTATAATAAATCCGTTATTAGCACTCGTACTAAGCACAACAAAAAGCCTAAGGGCAGAGAGTGAAAACTCTCTGCCCTTTCGTATGTATTAAGCCGTTTTATTGTCGGACTGTGCCTTTTTTTCGGCTTGTTCAGCTAACCATTCCTCATATTCCTTTTGGCCTTCTTCGCTTTCAAAAAAAGCTTGAATATATGGAAGGAAGTGTCTTGCGAGAATTTCTATCTCGTGCTTTGGAATATCCCATTTGCCTTGTTTCATAAGGCAACACATCTATTACTATCTTACTGTCAGATCAATCCTCCTTACATGCTCATTTTCATACCACTGTCGTGGTTGTTTTGATTTCGTTTTTTCATATAGTTTTTCCTTTCAATCACTGGGGACTGTGTTGTACAGTCCTCTGGTTCATAATCTTCATCAATAATTTCACTCAAGTTTCCAAAAAGAAATGCCGAATCAGTTCCCAGACTATGAGAATAACTGACGGGATTAGTGAGATAAGCATCAGCTTCGTTGTATGTTTGCGAAGTCTCTGCTTCTCCTGTGAGAGTGCCTGTGAAAATTGCTCGCTCATCTTCCCAACCTGTTTCTCTGTATCCGTCAGCATACTCTCCAGAGAGCTCTTCACTTCCGACACTGGCTCCTGTAGGTGTGAATTGAACTGAGAAATCTCCGTCTTCATACTCTGAGCATGATTGATTAACATTTCCAGATGTGATCGCATAGTGTCTGTTAGTTGCTGTCGGGTGGCGAGCATTTGAAGTCTCTCCTCGA
>JBGVLC010000022.1:0-36775 GCA_045124035.1 Ruminococcus sp.
ACTTGAATTTGACGAATAGAGGAATTATTAAGCATGAATAAAAATGAATTATTATTTTACGATGCTTACGAGGCATTTTACGCAATGGCAAAAGAATCAAATGCATTTCAGTCCTTTTGCAAGGATGCCTTTGGCGAAGACTTTTCACAAGATGGATTTAGCAATAAAGCGCAGATAGAAATGATTATGCAATATGTGCCGCAAAAGGATGATGTGCATATTTTGGATATTGGCTGCGGTAACGGCAAAATGCTGGGCTACTTACAAAAGAAGACGAAGGCCCATATTTATGGTTTTGATTATTCGGAAGAAGCAATTCGTACTGCACAAGCTCTGTTTCATGAAAATGCTGAATTTAGAGAAGGAATCATCGGTCAGATAGAGTATCCCAAAGAAACATTTGATATTATTATTTCTATGGACACCCTTTATTTTGCCGCAGATATGACAGCCTTTGTGGCTCAAGTGAAAAAATGGCTGAAAAAAGATGGCATATTTTTTGTTGGATACCAAGAGGGTGATGTCATACCGAAAACCCTCGATGCTCATACCACGATGTTAACAAAGGCATTGAAGGAAAATAATATGACATATGAAGTCACGGATATAACAAAGCAAACCTACAAATTGCTTAAAATCAAGCGAGAATCCGCAATAAAACACCAAGCGATGTTTGAAGAAGAAGGAAATAGTCAATGGTTTGATATGCTGATTGCTCAAACAGAGTATATCAATCAATCATTTGAACAATTCAAAGAGCAAATGGCAAGATATATCTATGTTATAAGAAAATAGACCAATTCCAATTTGACGAACAGTTAGGCAAACTTGAATTTGACGGCATGTAAAAGATTTTTGACAGTGTTTTCAAAGGTATGTCAAAGCTTATTGATAGATGATTTTTAATAAACGAGTTATTATCCTTTCAGATGGAGGCCACATATGGAAATCGAAAAGAAATTAAAAGATGTAAGAATGCAAGCAGGATTAACCCAAGAACAAGTAGCCGAGAAAATTATGGTGTCAAGACAAACTGTATCAAATTGGGAGAATGGTAAATCTTTGCCTGATATTGTTAGCATTATGAGTTTAAGTGACCTTTATCAAATCAGCATTGATGAATTGTTGAAAGGAGATAAAAGGATGAAAGAGAAAATGGAAAAGGATGCAAATATAGCGAAAGCTAATAAAAGAGTAATATTGACAACTGCTATTATCACTCTTGTGGTTGGTATAATATATTCAATTAGCATTTTTGTAGGTGGTGCATTCTATGAATTTTGTGCGAGTGCTATACAATGGGTGATGTTAGGTATTGGTACAGCCTGTGCTTTGACACTTATTAACATTAAGAATAGTAATGTTAAGTAATCATATCTAGAATGAAACTTTAAGATTATCTGAGTGACAAATTCCAATTTTCGCTACAAAATCAGTCGTTTAACGATTACCCTATAATGAGCGTAGGTTTATTGATTTTACCGGCTTAATTACAAAACTACATATTTTTACACAACAAAAAAGCGTTGCACTGCAAATAATTAACACGTAATTTGAATTGTGTATCTATTCTCTTTACGTTTAAACAATAATTATGATACAATTATTGCTGTGACAAAACTCATCTTTATGGAGGTTATGATGGATATTTTGATTAGGTTTGCCGAAAAAGAAGAACTCAGAAAAGTTAATATGATTCGTAAACAAGTAAATGATCTGCATCTAAATGGAAGACCTGACATATTCAGAGAAGGATGATGAAGAAAAACTTGTAAAAATATTTATAACGATGTTATTTTCAATTCAATTTCAACATCCTGCAAGTGGAACTGATAAAGAATTTCAATTGTATCCATTTAGATTGATATTCCAATTGTTGACCGATAGCCGATTAGATGGAAAGTTGTATAATTACGAATATCATCAGATACTAGCATTTGTAAATACTATTAATCACGAAAAATATGATCAGTTAGTTGATGAGATACTTGATCTTCGAATGAAAGATGTATCTGACATAGAAAGTGTTTATAAATCAGATGAACACACATTTGTCAATATTATACATGAATGGGAATACACAAGTAGAATCCTAGAATCATTTGGAGTCATTGATAGGGTTAAAGGAGAGCGAATATGTGAGGTTTTCCATCCTAAACGTGCCACAACAAAAAAGGCAACATCAAGGAAACCGACAACCGGATATGTAAAAATCAATTGCAACCAATTTTCATTTATTGAAAAAATGCTTGCAGAATATTCATTTTTGCAACATCCTTTGCAACTTGATGATCCTGAAAGAATGACATTAGATGTAATAAAAGAAATCTACAGCTTCTATCCGATTGAGTTAATGAACGAAATTGGTGAAAGTGATGAGTTGTCATCATTATTAGAGTTACCAAAATTGATAGAAGAGTACTCTAATAATCCCGAAAATGATACAGCTTATTTGTTTGAGGAAGTTCTAGAGGAAGGCTTTAACATGTTCTACAATGTGGAAGCAAGAAGAATTGGTGGTGCAGGACATACTGACATCGAATGTTTATATCTAACTAAGAAAAAGAAGTTTGCTGTCGAATCAAAATCTACAGCTAACAAATTGAGTGGTATCAATGTTGGTAGATTGCGTGAACACCGTGAAGAAATTGGTGGCGAATATACCATTGTAATTACTCCAAGATATGTTCCTGCTGCTAAACGAGATATTAAGGGTACTGATGTCGTAATTGTTTTAGCCAGTACTTTTGCCGAATATCTCTATAATCATATCTTCCACGAAATAAGAGAAATTGATTACGCAGACTTTGATGACATTATTGTTAACCATAGAGGTGAAGATGTCAGCAAGTACATTTCGCATATGACTATGGCAAAGTTTGCGGCGAACAGTTGATTGATAAGAAGGGGGATACTATGCAACTTTTTGAACGAGGTTCTGAGTGGAGAAAATGGGATTTACACTTACATACTGCAAGTTCATATGATTATGGATACAAAGCTAAAGATTCTGATGAGATATTGGCTAGAAAATTGCAAGAAAATAATATTGCGGCTGTGGCAATAACTGATCATTTTGTGATTGATAAGAATAGGATAAATCACCTTAGAGAATTAGCACCAGATATAGTGTTTTTTCCAGGTGTCGAACTGCGAACCGATAAAGGGGATACAAATATTCACGTTATCCTAATCTTTTCGGATCAGTCAAATCTTGATGAGCTTGTAGAAGATTTCAATGTATTCAAACGGGATGCAAAAGAAAAGGATAACGATGAGAGGATATATTGGGACTATAATTCTCAAATTTTGCCTTTCGCTCAAAAACACAACGCTTTGATTTCAATTCATGCTGGTAGAAAATCCAATGGGGTTGATGATAGGATTTCTAACTCCCTTCCTCATAATCAAGCGGTAAAAGAGGAATATGCTGCAACTGTTTCTATGTTTGAAATGGGACAAGTTAAAGACTTTGATGGATACAGAAAATATGTTTTTCCTGACATTGGGGTCAAACCAATGATAATGGGATCGGACAATCACGATGCTAGAAACTATAATCCTTCTAACAAATTATGGATAAAGGCAGATGTAACGTTTAATGGGTTAAAGCAAATAATTTACGAACCAGAAGAGCGAATATATATTTCTGATACAAAGCCTGAATGTAAACCTGGTTATTACGTGATTGATAAGGTGATTTTGAACGATGAAGAGTTTTCAAATGAGCCTATTTATTTTAATGATAAGTTGACATGTATTATTGGAGGAAAGTCTACAGGAAAATCCATTCTACTTCATAATATGGCTAAGGCTATTGATGAGAAACAAGTTCAAGAAAAAGAGTTAGTTGTCAACACTTCCACCAAAGAACTTAACAATACTGCTGTTTATTGGTCTGATGGTGAAAATGATGGAGATAGACATATTATCTATATTCCACAGTCCTATTTGAATTGCTTAAGCGATAAACAAGAGGTCACAACGATAGAATTGAAAGTTGAACGGTTTCGTTAATCTGTATCGTTAATTTGGTAGGTGATTAATTTACGGGATTTACTAAAAATTAGTTACGAACTTGTTTTTGCAATAACAACTGTAGTAAAATAAGATATATTTATAAAACAAGGATTTTAGCTATGAACAATAAATACAACAAGCGAGTGTATGCAGGTTACTACAAGCGATATGATGGCAAGCTGATTTATGTAATCACGATTGCTAAAGATGAGCTGAGTGGTGAGGATACAGTTATTTACACTCCATATTCTTTAAGGAATAACGGCGGATATTTTACAATCAGTAAAAGAGACTTCTGTGAGCCTGTGAAAGTTGATGGTAAACTTAAAGTAAGATACAAACGTCAAACGCAGATGAGAATAACGGATGACTTTTTAGAAATGTTAATATGCGACGATCTACCTGCACCTAAACGCAAGTTACCTCCAAAGCCTGATGAATTAAAGTCGAGAGCATATCGTCAGTCTGCTACATATTATGATTATGCAAAAGACCTTTGCACAAACTATCTTGCGGATGTTCGACGATATAATTATCTTAATACAACGAACAACATCTTTGAGAATTCAGATAACGCAAAAAAGATTATCAAAGAGGATGTTGACTTTCTAAAGAAATGTTTTAAAACAGTGCTCAAGGATTATGTTTCATTCTTTGAAGGTAGATTTATAAAAAGAATGTCTGTAAGGAAGTACGCAGAAGAACATAATATGAATCGTGGAAGCGTTGAGCATATTCAGCGTAAGATGTATCAGGAACTGGCTGTGCTCTTAAACGAAAGGGATAAAGCTGACGGGGTTGTCCGAATTAAAACCAAATAGGATGAATTGTTGAGTAAACACTTATCAGTATTGATAGGTGTTTATTTTTTAGGTTTATAAGTACGGTATTATTGTAACTAAGCAACGATGTTTTGTAACTCAGTTGTGTAGTGGTTGAAATTAGTTAAAGTATTCGATATTATACACTCAGGAGGCGATACGATGAAGCTGATTCTTAAAGAAAACCCGAACGAGGAGCTGACGGTAACGGTTGAATATCCTGAGCAAAACTCTCAGGTGTCTCGCATTATTCAGAAACTGAAATCAGAGGAAAAAGCTCTTGCGGGAACCGAAAACGGCAGAAACTACAAGGTGCTGATACCTGATATATATTATGTAGAGAGTGTAGATAAGCGTACTTTCATTTACACAAAGAATAAGGTCTACAGAAGCGAAAAGCGACTTTATCAGCTTGAAAGCGAACTGAAAGACTACGACTTTGTTAAGGTGAGCAGAACTTGTCTTGTGAACCTTAACGAGCTTATGCGTATTAAAGCACTGGCAAACAGCAGATTGGAAGCAGAGCTTACTAACGGAGAAAAGGTTATCGTTTCAAGAACTTACATTCCGTTGATTAAAAGAAAGGTTTTTCAGGAGGTGTAACTATGAAGAAATACATTCAGAAATCCCTTATACTTTCCGCTATAATATTTTTCATTGTGACGTTTATTTCTTTTCTGTGTTTCGATTACATAGAGGAAATGAAGCTGAATTTTCTAATCGGTATTATTGCTTTTCTGAGTATGGGAATCCATTATCTTACAGCCCATATTTTTTACGACAGCTTTTTGAAAGAGATTATCTGCAAATACATTCTGGTTGAGATTATGGTGCTTGTAATCGGAGTACTTTGCGGTTGGTTTGTAATGTCAAATTGGTGGATGTCCTTTATTTATGTGACGCCTGCTTTTACATTGGCTTATTTGGTGGGAATCGTAAGAATTAAGAGGGATGTTCAGGCTATCAATCAAAAACTTGTAGAGAAAAAGGAGAAAATCTCAGATGATAAATAAAAAATCCTCGGACAAAAGACTGCTTATCTTTTTTGTGCTTACTCTTTTGTGGACGTGGACTTTCGGTTTTATTCCCGTGCTTTTCGGATTTGCAGGTACACCCTTGGGAACATTCCTCTTTTATTTCGGAGGCGGTGCGCCATCTGTAGTTGCTTTGTTTATTGTGTTTCTAACTTATAACAAAGAGCAGAGAAGGGGCTACTTCCACAGATGCTTCAGCTTTAAATATATGGGCTGGAAATGTCCTTTGATAACCGTTGCGTTTTTTACTCTCATAACTTTTGTGAGCTTGCTTTTAGGTGTAGGTGTTCTAGGATACGATATGCCCGGAATGGACTATATACACGCAGTTGCAAAGAATCCTCTGAACATCTTTGTAATATTGCTGATTACAATTATCTCAGGGCCTTTGAATGAGGAGTTCGGTTGGAGAGGATTTGCCTTAGATAAATTATTAGTGAAGTTTGGTTTCTTCGGTGCTTCCGTAATCCTTGGCTTTATCTGGGGAATATGGCATTTGGCGTGGTATTTCACACCTGGTCAGGCTCAGTATAATCTGTTACAGGATTCTGTGTTCCACGCAGTAATGTATATCCCGAGTGTAATTCTATTGAATTTCGTTGTAACCTTTGTTTACATAAAAACAAAGCGTAGTATTCTGGCAGGAGCACTGGTGCATATGTTTGGCAATCTCTTGGGCAGTCAGCTGTTGTCTCCTTATTCAACAGAAATCAGCTCGACTATCCGATATGTAAAGATGGCTTTTTTTATTGCTCTTGTTATCTATACAATCTTCTCTAAGAAATTCAAGAATGAAGTAGCAGAGCAGATTGAATCAATACAACATTAAAATTTCATTTGTGTTTTCATATATAAATTTGATATTTAAAACAGAATAAGCAACTTAGTAAACACTTATCAGTATTGATAGGTGTTTATTTTTTTTTGCCCATCGTTATGACAATTCTATGACACAAAAGAAGTGTTACTGGGAATAGGTGAAGGGGTATTTAATTGCGTTTAAAAATTGAATAGATACCAAGTGAAGGATAAACCGCCAAGACCTCTGCTTTAGAGCGAGCGTAGCCGAAAGGCTGACGGCAAAGTGTCGAGCAGGATAACCTGTCAGGAAAGTACGCTTTGGCAGTGCTGAAAATCTAAGTTTGATGTCACGCTTTTAAGTCATCAATACGCCCTTTTAATGAGGCTCAAATTACACGAAATACAAAAGAGAGTGTAATTATACTCAAACCCTCATTTTTGAAACATTAAGCGTGACAGGAAAGGAAGAAAAAATTGTCTGTAAAAATCAACTCAAAGGAATTTAAGAAAGTGTGTCGGCTTGTGAAAAGTAGTTGCTGTAATCTCTCGGACGGAAGTTGTTTGTTGCTTGATGATGGGGAAACTCACACCTGCGTTCAGCTCGTTTCAAAGTTTCATATCTTTTGCAACTACTTTAAGTACTGTGTTCTGCCTTTGGATAAAGAGCTGTACTCAAAGCTGATGAACAGAACGGATTACAAAACCTGTGCCTATTGTAGTTCCAAATTTTACTCGTCAGCTAAGAACAAAAAATATTGCGATAGCTGTGCAGAAAAAATCAAGCGTGAAAAATCAGCTGAGAGAAAACGCAGACAGCGAGAACGTCAAAGGTCGCTATATATAAATAATTAAATATATAAAAAATAAAATACTTACCGAAGAATAGAAGAAAGTGTATAGTAACTAACTTACTTCTATGTATAGGTCAATCATCTCTTCTTCGGAAAGCAAGAAAGGAAATCAAAATGGAAAACACAAAGGTTTATTCAAGAACCGAGATGCGAGAAATGATGATGAACACATCAGAATATTTCTTTATGAATGAGTCGGGAGATTTCATCGGAACTCTCGAAATGAAAGCAGAATCCAGAGCGGGAATGTTACGACTCTTTTTCCGGCTCAGTGATGAAAGAAAAATTATTACACCCGTGTTCTGGTGGCAAAGCTACCTCGGATTTTACGAGATGGAGATAGGAACAAAACTCAAACTCTCTTATCGGGAAAGCAGTCAAAATAAAATCTTCCTGCAATCAGCCGAAATCTTAGAAAAAGATAGTTGAGGATACGTGGCGCTACAAGGGTGTTGTGTCCTACACTGTAACGAGCATAGGTTTTGTAAAGCCAAAACCGACGGCTGAAAAGCCGAAAGGGGAAATCTCCCCTGTAACCCCAAATCGAAAGGAGAAATTTGAATGAGAAAAAGAACTTTTAACATCAACGTAAGAGTGACCGAGAGCGAGAAAAAGAGGCTCAACAGATTCGCAAAACGCTGTGGACTTTCACTCTCGGAATACCTCAGAAAAGTCGGACTCAATAAAAAATTAAGTGAGAAACCAAACGAAAAACTCTACGAAGTTTATGCTTTGGTTAGTGATTTGCAAAGAGATTTTTACACAATGGGTAACGAAACTTTAGAGGCAAAACTCAATGCGATTGAACAAAAATTGCTTGCAGTTTATCACTCTGATGAGGACGGTGACAGCGGTGGCGACAACGAAAATCTGGGCTATAAAGGATAGCGTATCGAGAGTTTTGAGCTATGCCGCTAACCCTGAAAAAACAATTTATACTGACCTCAAAAAGGTATTACACTACGCTGATGACTCAAACAAAACCGAACAAGGTTGTTATGTAACAGGCGTGAATTGCAATGCTGAAACAGCTTTTGACGAGATGAATTTAGTTCAACAACGCTTTGGAAAAACATCAGGTAACGTTGCTTATCACGCTTACCAAAGTTTCAAAACGGGAGAAGTTACACCTGAACTTTGTCACAAAATTGGTGTGGAACTTGCAAGGAGAATGTGGGGCGGCGAGCATCAGGTTTTGGTCGCAACTCACTTCAATACAGGCACTTATCACAATCATTTTGTGGTCAATTCTGTGAATATGTGGACAGGCAAAAAGTTCAACTGCAACAAAGGAACTTATTACAAATTTCGTGAATTATCTGACAGTTTGTGCTTTGAATACGGCTTAAGCTTAATTAGAAATCCGTCAGGCAAAACACCGAGAAGTATATATTTTGCAGAGAAAAATGGTGAGCCAACCACCTTTAATGTTATGAGAGAGGCGATAGATTTCGCCATAGAACATTGCCGTGGCTTTCCTGATTTTAAGTATCTGATGAGAGAACAAGGCTATGCTGTAAACGTGAACTCTACACGAAAATACTGGATGATTCAATCAATGAACAGCCAAAAATCTGTGAGAATGTATCGCTTGGGTGATGACTATTCCAACGAGTCCATAGTCAGAAGAATAAAAGAAATGGGCAATCTTGGTTGGCTAAACTTTGCTGGGTATGAACGAAATAAACGAGCGTTAAGATGTTTCAAACCGAAAACGATTGTCTTTCGTGGGAGCTTTAAGCACACAAAGAAATTTACAGGACTTTATGCAAAATATCTGCACTATTTATATCTCTTAGGTAAGTTACCAAGACACACTCAACGTAAGCCTTTATCTCCTGAAATGAAAGAAGCTTGGAGGCATATTGATAGGATAACAAAACAAGTTACCCTCGTTTCGCATAAACAAATCAAGTCTGTTTATGATGTGCAAAGCTTCATTGAAGATACCGAAAAACAGATATATGACATCACAAATCACCGCACAAAAATCTATAACAAGCTTCGTCGTTGTACTAATGAAACTGAAAGAGCACAGCTCTTTGATAACAGAAACAACTGCACAGCTTTATTAAAACAACTCCGTAAAGACAAAAAGATAGCCCTCACGATTTTAGAGGACTATCCGAAAATGAACAAAAACATATGTGTTGAAATGCAAGCACAGAACCTTGCATTAGGTCGCAAAATCAAAACAAGAAAGAAGGAATATGCACGATGAAAAATAACATAACCGAGAATGTTCAGAACATTCCAATAACAGAAATAAAACCTTTTCATAACCATCCGTTCACCGTCAGGGATAACGAAGATATGAAGAAAATCATTGAAAGTATCGATAAGCTCGGCACTATAACACCTCTTATCGCAAGACCATTGCCTGACGGCGGTTATGAACTTATCTCAGGTCACAGACGATTAGAAGCGTGCCGAAAACTTGGGCTCAAAGACATTCCCGTAATAGTTAGAGATATGACAGATGATGAAGCGGTGGTTGCTATGGTAGATGCAAATTTGCAAAGAGAACACATTTTATACAGCGAAAAAGCCTTTGCTTACAAGATGAAGCTTGATGCAATAAAGCACCAAGGCATTACTTCCCGACAAGTTGTCGGAAAGGTTGAGAGTGCCGACACAATAAGCTCAACCGAAAGTGGCAGAACAGTTCAAAGATATATTCGCCTTACTTATCTGATACCTCAACTCTTAAAGCTCGTTGATGATGAACGCATTGCTTTTAGCGTGGGTGTAGAGCTTTCGTATCTTGATAAATATGAACAGCAAGATGTATTTGAAGCTGTTGAGCTTGAGGATAAAACACCCTCACTTTCACAAGCGATTCAAATGAAAAAACTCTCACAAAAAGGCATACTTGACACGGATGCAATATACAAAATTATATCCGAGGACAAGCCTAATCAGCGAGAGAAAATATCTTTAAACTATGATGATATTAAAAAATACTTCCCGAAACAGTACACAGTTAAAGAAATTGAACAGCGTATCAAAAAGCTGGTCGAGGAAGATTATCATAAAAGAATCAGAAAAAGGGAGCGTGATGCACGATGAATAAAATATTGAATTTTCATACCACCACAGGTTTGGGCGGTAAACAGACATACAAAATTGGCAACGCAACATATATAGTTTCTTCTAAATTTACTCCAATCAATTCCAACATGCATTTCAAAGATAAGTTTGAAAAATTACTTACAAACGAATTTGCACATTTGATGGATGACGAGGATATTGATACAATAAAGGCAGAAAATGTGTGTTCGACTGTCGGAAAGGAGGATAAAAATGCAGTCGAAAAAAGCTCTGCATAATGCAGGAATAACCGCCTTGTACTGCCGATTATCTCGTGATGACGGCACAGATGGCGACAGTAACTCTATTGTAAATCAGAAGAAACTTCTAAAACAATTTGCCAAGGACAACGGCTTTCATAACACCAAATTCTATATTGATGACGGTTACACAGGAACAAATTTCAATCGTCCCGGATTTCAAAAAATGATTGAAGATGTTGAGCTTGGATATATCTCAGCTGTAATAGTAAAAGACCTATCCCGTGTCGGTAGAAGATATGATATGGTGGGTTATTACACCGACACATACTTTCCAGATATGGATGTAAGATTCATTGCTATAAACGATAATGTAGATAGTGACGAGGGCGAAAACGAAATAGCTCCGTTCAAAAACATCATCAATGAATACTATGCGAGGGATATCAGTATGAAGTGCCGTTCTTCGTATCGTATTCGTGGTAGCTCAGGTATTCCGATAGGCAGACCGCTATATGGATATATGAAAGCTAATAAAGATGACGATTTCTGGGTGGTAGACCCAGATGCGGCACCAGTTGTCAGAGATATATTCAGGATGTGTTTAGAGGGCAAGGGTAATGAGGCGATAGCAAAAACCTTGCAAGAAAGGAAAATCCTTACACCAATAGCGTATTGGTCAAGCAAAGGTATTAATCGTGGAGGTAAGAAAACTAACACAAACCCTTATAAATGGAGTCATACAAGTGTTGAGGGTATTCTCAAAAAAACAGGAATACTGTGGTGATGTTATTAACTTTAAAACCTATTCAAAGTCTTACAAAAACCGAAAAAGACGAGAAAACCCAAAAGAAAATTGGATGATTTTCAAGGATGTTCACGAACCTATTGTAGATAGAGAAACCTTTGAAACTGTACAAAAGCTTATAAGTAAAACCAAACGCAGAGCACCAAAAACTGAAAATGGTGAAAAGAGTATGTTTTCTGATTTGGTGTATTGTGCTGATTGTAAGAGCAAACTTTGGTATCATACAAATCCTGTAAACAAAGATATTCACTATTTCAGTTGCTCTAATTATAGCAAAGATACTCGTGGAGATTGCAAAACTCGTCACTACGTAAGAGCAGATGCTTTAGAACAAGTAGTAATGCTTGAACTCAAAAGGCTTGCGAAGTTTTTAGAAAGCAACGAAGAAGAATTTGCACAGCTTCTTGCTGAGAAAACCAATGCAGATATGCTTGATGAGCAGAAATATCTTGAAAGCGAGTTGAGCCGAGCAACAGCAAGAAATGAAACGGTTTCTAACCTCTTTGTTAAGATTTATGAGGATAACGCAACAGGAAAAATCTCAGATGAAATGTTTATGCAGTTATCGCAGAAGTATGAAGCTGAACGCTTTGAACTTAAAGAAAAAATTCTAAAACTTAAAGAGCGAATTGCTAAAATTGGTGAAATGAAACAAAATAAAGACGACTTTATCAAAGCTGTTCGCAAGTTTATGGAAATGAGAAATCTAACAGCACCAATGCTTAGAGAGCTAATTGACCATATTGATGTTCACGAAAAGCAAGGCGGAAACAAATGCTATACTCAGGAGATTACAATATACTACCGCTTTGTAGGGCTTATACACATCCCGATGTTGCCCGAAGATGAAAACTACAAAGCCGACACTCGCATAGGTGTTGAGGTCGAGTATATCCCAAGAAAGTCAGCGTAAAACAAAAAAGTGAGCAGGCATATAACCTGCTCACGCATATACATATTAGAAGAATTTGATAAAGAAAAAGAGTGTTCATAACTTAAATCCGTTATGAACACTCTTACTGAAAGTACTATCGCTAATTGATACAATGAACGGAAATTCCCGAGCGTTGCATTTTTTATGTACCCAAATTTGGGTTTAAATCCGGCCTGCACAACAGACACTACCGCTATTTGATACAATTTTTGGCATAAACTACGCTATTTGATACAATGCAACGGTTTATTGGGTGTTGCACTATTGCGTTTGTAACAAAAACAATACATAGAACCCAATTAGACAAAAATTAGACAAAACTAAATTTAATTGGACAAAGATTGATCAATGTACAAATAAAGATTAGACAAAAATTAGACAAAAGTGATTTGAACAAGTTTTATTTGTTTTTGTCAATAAATTTCCAAACGGCACCTCTAGTTTTTCCATCAAGGTCTATTTGACCGCTTTCTTTTAGCTGATTTAAAAGATATTTTACTTTTCGCTTTTTTTGATCACGATTTAATACATCAGACACTTTGTCTTCTAACAACTTAAATATTTCTGAAAATTTAGCTTCCTTATAGCTTTTCAAATATTCTAATATAAGTTGTTTATAATATTCATCATCAAAAGCTCTATTTTTGATATAGTCTTGCTTTCGGTCAACTTGTTCAGCTATTTCCGCTGCAACATAAACATTTGGATAGCGACCTTCAATAAATCCCCTTCTTTTCAGAAGTGTAGCTTCATCTTTGGTAATAGGTATTCTTTTTTGGATTTTATCCAAAAGAAATACCGTGTTTAAATCCAAGTCAACACGTGAAAAAAGAAGCTTTGTGTAATTCTCATCCATAATTTTTCCATCAATTACAACTTTGACCTGTCCATTATTTAGTTCATATGTTGGAAGAGGAAATCCCTTACTGCGTTGTATTCGATAAATGCGCTGAATTCCTGAAGTTATGGAGTCTATCATATTAACTTCACACATAGCACTTACTAAACATTGGTTTCGGTTTGTTGGCGGAATAAAATTATTAAGAACAACAGTTTCAATTGTTTCAGGAATAAAATATCCGGAATTTGTAAATTCAATTTTATCTTCGTATTCTGTTATACGAACATTGCCTCCAACTCTATAGTCTTGGTGTGCTATACAATTATTGATTATTTCTCGTAATACCCAGTCATCATATTGCCACACTTCTTGTGGAAACAACGATTGCTGTCCAACCATATAGCGATATTTCAAATTGCGGATGCGAGCTTTTATTCTGTCAACAACTGTGATAAATGGCGGCAAAAAATGCTCATAGTCTTTTTTCTCACCATTGTTATCAACCAGTACCCAAGTTAATTTTGGTTGTCCTATGCTAAATAAATTTACACTGGTTTCTTTACCTAAAAGCAACAAAGCTGCATTGGTGATTTTTCCCTTGATAGTTAAACGTATTTTTTCTAAAAACTCCTCATCGCTTAATTCGGATACGTACTGAATAGTTTCTTCTTTTGCAGAGTTTTTATTAATAAACTGTTCACGTGCAATTTGAATGGCTTTTTCATCAAGATCGTCCATAGATGCATCTGTAACAATTTCTCTCGACCAGTCTGAATTTTTACGACGAATCGCTTCTATTTTATCAATAGATAAAGGAACTAAAGATTCATCATTTCGTCCATAGAACTGTCCTTCATAAGCAACCGGAATACCATTTTCACAAGCGGGTATTTCAAACAACAAAACTCTCTTATCGTCAACAAACACCTCGTAAATATTTCTAAAGGTAAGGCCACCACTCATTTTTTGAGCAACTTCATATTTAAGTGAATTATAATTTCCTATACGCCAGTTTGATCCTACAACAGGACGGATGCCGTTTACCAATTCATCTTTAACACCTAAAAGCATCCATGCCACAGCTTTATTTTGAAGATTTGCTTCGTTTGATAACGCAGAAAAATATCGACAGAGCTTTGTGAAATCGTATTGGTTTTTAGCTTCTTTAAATTCTAACACTTCGTTTTCTTTTGCTGTCTTTAGAAATTTATCCAATATTTCTAAAACTTCTTTTTCTTGAATCATAACTGCACCTTCTTGGTTTATTAGTTAATCTTTATACTGTGCTATTCCTAATATGTATGATATTTCCATAATATAATGCTTAAGATATTATATCGTAGTTGTTGCTGAAAATCAACCTACACTTATATGATAATAGGAGCGCTATCTCTTTTAAAACAAAATATAACAACACCTAAAATTTATGCTTAGTATACCTTTTTTATCGGAACAATATCAGTGTTATCGGAATAATACGAAGTTGTCTTGCGGAACAATGCAAAAGTAAAACCTTAGTGTAACTTCACTCGTCCCTATATAAAAAATCTCCCACTGGGACACATGCTATGCAGAGGTGTGGGGAGTCTGATCAATATCATTATAGCATATTTTCTTTGTGATGCAACATAATAATCTTTTGAAATATTTAGAAAAACATTACTTGACAAATTCCAAATTCAGAGCAATACATAGGACACCTGAATTTAAGGAGTGATATGTATGACTAAAGATCAGGCAACTGCAGAAATGAAATATAGGCTTTCTAAGTACATTTTGCAGGTGATGCTTGATGCAGAGCTGATAACAACGGCAGAAGCTGTGAATGCAAAAGCTACGCTGTGCGAGAAGTACAACCCCTTTACCCGCTGTTTGGAGGAGCTTGACGTATGGCAGACCGAGTTGTAAAAAGAGTCCGTGTTGTCACAAAGGTCCCACCGCCACCAAAACCGGTAACGCTAAAAAGAGTAGCCGCCTACGCTCGTGTGTCAACTGACTCAGAGGAACAAATGGGAAGTGTGCAGGCTCAAAAGGACTACTTTGAAAAGCTGATTCTCAAAAAGCCTGAGTGGATTTTGGTTGAGGTCTATGCAGACGAAGGTATCTCCGGAACATCCCTAAAACGCAGGGACAATTTTAATCGTATGGTGGCCGACGCTATGGACGGCAAGATTGATATTATCATCACAAAATCTCTGTCCCGATTTGCAAGAAACACCGTTGATGCCCTGAGCGTTATCCGCAAGCTAAAGTCAAATCAGGTAGGTGTGTACTTTGAGAAAGAGGGCATTTATACCCTCGACAGCAAGGGCGAGTTCCTGATAACCTTGATGTCCAGTTTAGCAGAGGAGGAGTCCCGCTCAATCTCAGAAAACGTAAAATGGGGACAGCGTAAACGCTTTGCTGACGGAAAATACCATATGCCGTACAAGCACTTCTTGGGGTATAAAAAGGGACAAAATAGCGAGCCTGAGCTTGTAGAGGAAGAAGCAAAAACCATTAGAATCATCTTCCGTCTGTGCCTTGAGGGATACTCCTCAAATGCCATAGCCAAAAAGCTGACCGACTCTGACATCCCATCACCGGCGGGTAACAACGAGTGGCAGCGGCAGACCATTGATAGCATACTGCAAAATGAAAAATATTATGGTGCTGCGTTGTTGCAAAAGAAGTACTGCGAGGATTATCGCACTAAGAAAATGCGAGTGAATAACGGCGAGTTGCCGCAGTATTATGTTGAGAACGGCCACGAGGGTATTGTTACAAAAGAGATATTTGACGCTGCGCAGAAAAGGCTTGATACTCCGAGCAGGGTGCAGGCAGCATCGTTAATCTTCTCAAACAAGCTGTTCTGTAGCGATTGTGGTGGCTTGTATACACCGATTCCGATTCACTCCACCACCTACAATGATATGGTTTGGAAGTGCCACAATCGGCATCTACGTGGATATAATTGTAGCCCTCCGTATTTGTACGAAGAGCTGCTCAAACCGATATTTCACGAAATTGTAATGACGGTGCTAAAGAAAAACTCCGGTGTTATCCGCGATTGCGTCGCCGCTATAAATAGCACCCGTAGTAACATCGACGCAATCTGCCGAAAGGATATTATATCCGCCGCAGAAAAGTATGACATCAATAGTGAAAATGAAGTCAGAATATGGCGGACTATCATAGAAAAGGTAGTTGTTTATCCCGACTACCTGCTTGAGTTTCATCTCATCACCGGTGCAATAATCAGGTATAATATGATAAAAATCTCCCCGAGGATGAATAAGTTGAGCTCCTTTGCAAAAACTGAAATCCTCACCGCCCACAACTCCGGTGTGAAAAACAAAGTCATCGCAGAGAAATACGGTATCTCCACACAGCAGGTAAGGCGGGTAATAAAGAGTAACAAAAACAGCACAACACCCAATTAACAACAAAACATCCCAATATACAACAAGACCACACCGGTATATAAACTAGTGTGGTCTTTGTTATTATGACAATTCGTCAAATTGCTTATTTTTATGTTTTTTCTTACTTTTAGTGCTTCTGTTAATACTACTATAAACATTGCACCATTCTTTTATTGTATTCGTCTGTTGAGTTGTTTTTTCTCTCTTCACAAAATTCAGTTAAATCCAAATTGATATTTAAGAATTCTAATTGTTGCTCGTCTCTGATCCGTTCAAATTCCTCTCCACCAAAAATATTAATAAGATTCTTAATATATTGCGCTTTAGCATTATCATTATGATATAAAATTGTAATTTTTGAAGATACTCCAAACAGCTCGTAAATATATTCTCTGTCAGTAACATCTAGTGAGTGTCCCATCACAAGCAGTTGTATATCGCTACTATCGATACCGCCATCCAAC
Source organism: Ruminococcus sp. (assembly GCA_045124035.1). Taxonomy (GTDB): domain Bacteria; phylum Bacillota; class Clostridia; order Oscillospirales; family Acutalibacteraceae; genus Ruminococcoides. The sequence goes on from JBGVLC010000022.1 coordinate 17,269, forward strand.
ATATCTCGTAACCATCTCAAATAAGGGATGTCTGTTCCATAATATGTACGTTGGTAATATTTCTTGAACTCAACAAAAGATGTATCTACTGTTTTTTCGACATCATTTTTGTCCGAATTGACACCTAAAATTATTTTATTATTTACATTACCATGGATATGAAAAACTTGTGTTTCAGGATAAAACAACTCGTATGTATTGGTATAATTAAAAGTAACAACTATATCGTTACTCTCTGTAATGGGTAAACGTGATATTTTTTTATCTTTAAACAACACACTAGTCGTAGTATCGATAAAGCTCCTTAAGTAAATTTTCAAGGCATATGTAAACTCATTAAGTTGTCCATATAAATACTTAATTATTTTTTCTTTGTCAATTATATAATTCCCCGACGTTAATGGGTATTCAACTGTATATTCTTGTTTTACCTCTCGATAACCAGGAGTAAGCGAGTTTGATTTTTCATCTATAAAGAAGTTAAACACTTCCATAATGATGTATTTAATACTATCTTCTTTACAAACCTTACTTGCGTGAAAAACTACTTTTGCATTTTCAAAAAACACCTGAAAGCAATTAACAACAAATGCTATTTCTTTTTCAAAGTCAATCCAACCAACATCTCTATTAAAAGATTTTATAAGGTACATAAACCAAATATTATTCTTAGTTTTATCAACAATCTTTTGTAATGTGTCTCTTTCTAAAACAATCCCATCATAGATAGTTTTGTACTTTTCGTAGCTGTCTTTTATAAAAGAATCTAAATTGTACAACGCGGGATTTCCGAAAACATCACCAGCATTATTAATGTTGTCAAGGTTGTGCTTTGCTAAAAAATCTACCGTCAGCAAAAAGTTGCGATATGATGTTGGCAAATTGTAATTTAAGTCATAACCATTTCCTAAAAAAAGAATATTCATTTTATACCTCTAGTCAAATATAAAACCTTGATTTTCGCTTTAATATTATATCAACACACCGTTACAATGGTCGATTTCGTGTTGGATTATCTGTGCTGTGAAGCCAACATAAGTTTTAGTCAGCTGTTGGAACTTCTCGTTCTGGTACCGGACTTTTATGCTTTGGTATCGCTTACACGGACGAGGGTCGCCAAGTAGCGACAGACAGCCTTCTTCGGTGTCATACTCACCGCTACATTTGATAATTTCAGGGTTGAACATAACGGTGTACTTGCCGTTATCATCAAACGCAATAATGCGCTTACGCACACCTATCATATTAGCAGCCATGCCAACACAGCCGGCACGATTTGCAATCAGTGTGTCGAGCAAATCCTGTGCTACCGGTAAATCTTCTTTTGTTGCTTTCTCTGACTTCCCGCTCAAAAACAGCGGGTCGTGTATAACTTCTCTAATCATCGTTTTCTCCTTTTGCATCAAGAGTCCAGCCAAAATCTCCATGATAGATCATCTGTTTAGTCATACCGCCGTCAATACAAATGTTTTCACCGGTAATAAACCCTGCCATATCAGAGCAGAGATAAAGTACCATATTCGCAATATCAGGCGGATTTCCAACTCTTCCCGCAGGTTGTTGAACTGCATCAGACCCATCATAAACAGTGTAATTATTATCAATCCAACCGGGAGAAATAGAATTTACTCTTACTTTTCCTGAAAAGCTGACTGCAAGAGCGTGAGTAAGAGCTGAAATACCACCTTTGGCAGCAGTATAGCTCTCTGTCTGCGGTTGACTCATTCTGTCACGAGATGAAGAAACATTGATGATACTTGCATCGTCGTTAAAGTACGATGCAAAAAGCTTTGAAAGATAAAACGGTGCTGTTACGCCAACTTTTAATGCATATTCGAAATCTTCATAGCTACCATTTTCAATACCACACATTTTCGGAGCAGCGTTGTTGATAAGATAATCAACGTGTCCGTAATCGGCAATTACTTTTTTCGCAAAAATCTCAAGGGTGTTTTTATCTGATATATCACCAACAAAATAGTCATTCTCAAGCAAGTCGATTATACAGACAGTTGCTCCAAACTCGCGAAACTTATCGCATATACATTTGCCTATACCTCTTGCACCACCGGTAACGACAACAACTTTTTCTTTGAAGTTAAACATATTGTCTCTCCTTCGTAAACAAATAGTCTGTTGCAATTTCTATACATATATCTTATCACACATATTAATCTACTACAACAGCTTTTACTCAAACAAATCCCTATATTCGACTCTTAATATATCCTCCTGTCTGCTTTTCCATTTAAGTCTTCCTGCAAAACCTATGAAGTTCATAGTCAAGTCCTGATGTAGGGCATAATAATCATCTAAAGGTTTCTTAGACGGTCTTTTACCATCACCGAATAAGAAGCCTTCTTTTTCTGCGTTTTTCAGAAAATCTAATGTAGCCGCCCTTGATGGCAAATGTACATACACCGGTCTTGTTTCCTTCATTACTAATTCTTTGATTGCTTTCATAAAATCGTCTCCTTTATTTTTTATAATAAAAGAGTGCATAAAAAACGAACCCATCGTTTCCGACAGGCTCGTGAGATAAATCCTATCGGTCAAGCTTTAGCACCTTACATATTGCAGGTTGCTGTGCGGTCATAGGGCTTGTCCCTCACGCACTCTTTATAGGTAAATATTTAATTTATATATTCTATTTGCCTTTCATATTCTGAAATAAGCGCTTTTCATAAAATTAAAACTTTTTAACTATGCTCTCAATTATTTCTGTGTGTTCTTTCTCTGAGTATGACTCTCTTAGAACATCAAACACTCTCTCCAATGTTATCCTTTGTTCATTAGTAAACTTATGATTAATATTCAACACAGCGTATTTTGTTTGCTTTTGTTTAGCTCCCAAAATTAAAGCTAATTTATCAAAGTAATTTTCTTGCGCTATTTCAAAGGACTCCTCAGCTTCCATTAATGAAAACTCATCACAAAAGTCCGTATCTTCTATCATAAGACCGTTGACATCTTCAGATTCCATTACTTTTTGAGCTGATTCACTTAGACTTCTTTGACAAGAAGCTTTTCTAATTTCTCTTGAAATCTCATTAGCCCACTCTTTTATTTTTTCAATCAAAACAGAATATGCTTTGTTTTGCTCAAACTCGTCACGGCGAGAATTAGGAATAATGTCTGCATCTAAAATAAATATTTCTCCAACAATCCATCCATTAAATCTTTCTTCTTTGAAATATTTATTTAACGTTGTGTGATCACCAACCAACACATTACCCTTTCGAACTCTAATACCTTTAATTTGTGAGTTTAGTATTGTTCCATTAAAATTTGTTTTTCCATACCAGAGAATAGCAATCAATTTGTCGTTAGAATAAAACTTTTTTATCATAACGTCTTGCAATCTTTCTTCGATATGTTTTACTCTATCTGAAACTATATAATCTTCGTAAGGTTTATAAAGACGTGTTGTAACACCATTCACAGTTAAATCAATATTATATGCCGGTATTTGATATCCTGCCTTTTTGACTTTTGAAGAAACTATCTCACCAAATCTAAACAGTTTGCTAAACGGTAATGGCATGTGCTGTATTAAATAATCATGTACTTTATTTGAATCAAGCAGCCCCTCGTTTTTACTAACATTAAACATTTCAACCTGAAAATAATGCTGTTTGCTCTTTTCTGGTCCAGTAGAACAAGACACAACTTGATTTAAAACGTCCACAAGTGTTTCTTCCTCACTGGATTGTCCGGGAACTAATAATTCTCTTAGCTTCTTCGCATCAAAAACAACTATACTTTTTGAGCTTTCACCAAGAAAACTCGTTGTAAAAACCAGTCTATCACAATACCCTAAACCCGAAAGTCTTCCTATACCGCGGAACCCTCGGTTTCTTCTCAGGTCTTTTTGAGAGTTTCCTATATCAAGCAGTGTTTTAAAAGCCTTTTCTTTTGAAATACCATTTCCATTATCTCGAAATTTTATTGTTTTTTCTTGATTATTTATTTCAATGTTTATTGAATATTCGTCAGGATTCTGAAAACCTTGTTCCATAGAATCGTCGATAGAGTCAACGGCATTTTGAATATACTCTCTATACAAATCAAGAGGATTAGAATACATTCCGTTTGTTAACGATTCTAATGTATACTTTCCTATAATAAAATTGGTATTCATTGGTTTTCTTCCTCGTCAAATAAAGAAAGTTGCTTTGTTATCAAATCCAAGGAAGTGTCAATTTCCTGAATTAAATAATCTGCTGCAAACTCATCTGTTACTTTGCTTTTTAGTGTGTTTTCGAAGTTTTTGTAATGCTTGAGAAGTCGTTTTTTCACTCCTGCAGAATTCAAATCTTTAACTTCTTCTAAAAATTTTTTATATTCTGATTTTGTTATAACACCTGCAGTGTTGTATAGATAAATAACTTTAATCAAGTCATAATCAAAAGTCTTCACTTTGGTCTTACTTTGAACTTTTGCCATGTTTCCTATAATACTCTGTCCTAAAGGAGATAGCAAGTCGACAGTTGATACAATATCTCTAGCCATTTTTTGTGGAATTATTCTATATAAACCTTCCAATGTTGAATAAGGCACCTTAATTGTTGATACGTGCTTAATTATGTTACTATAAATGTCCGGATAGGTTTCTGTTATTAATCTCAACGTTTCATTTTTTACATGATCCTCACAACCATTAAAAATTTTGATTATTTCAGGAATAGTCATATAGAAAATAAAAATCCGTCTAAGTTCTGTATCGGTAATCTCCGCATAATGTTTATATGAGAAATCGTTTTCGGAAACAAGGCTAATTAATTCAGATTGTTTAGCTCCCAACTTTCTATATAAATCTATCCATGTGTTTATTAGTTCTTGATTTTTCTTCCATCGAGCAAAACGGTCTTTTCTCGAATTTGCATCCTCCCCGTTACGCTCAACAAAATGTCCTCGAATAGCAAGCAGCTCTTCCGGCATTACCAAAAATTCTAAAAACTCTTCTGCTGATGTACCAAAACAAGCATTAAAGAAAGAACGTGAAGATACTCCCTTTCCTTGAGTAGGAATAAGCATTCTTTGTAAAGAGCGTAAATACTTGTGATTCCATTGTGAGCCGACATAACCTCTTTTAAGATCTGACAAAGGAATATATCTCATTGGGAAGGAAAACAGTGAAACTTTATGTCCTAGCTCCTGTGTCAGTTCTTCACACAAGTCCAAAGATATTCTCATACGCTCATAAAGATCCTCTGGTGTATCTGCTTTATAACTATGTCCCTTACCTTTGAAATCTTCGCCGTTATACAACATATAATTCGACATGTGAGTTATCCCGTTTTCTGCACATAATCTTATAGCTTTTTTATATGCATCGACATCCTCAATATGATCAAACGCTATTCGTGCTGGCTTTATTGCTAGTTCACCAAGTCTTTTTGCCTTATGTGGAGTTAATAAAAAGGCATCTAACCCCTGATTGAAGTCTACAAATCGCTGAACTTTCTTTCCTGTTTTTGTATTTGTAAACGTAGCTCCTTTTTCAAAACCCAGAGCTTTAATTTCATCTACTATCTGATCAAAATTAGGGGACCTTAACACATTGTTATCCATTAACAATAAATCTTTTTTAGGGCCATACTTATCTTTTATAAAATTAATACTGTCAGTAATTGAAAGATATGGGATATAATTTGGCTCCAATGTCTGAACCGCACAAAATTGACACTTCATCCCACAGCCTCTAGTAGTGTATGCAAAATAAGCATCGTGTGCAGGATAAACATATTCGTCAGCAATATCATCTAAAATACTATAATCAAGAGGCATTGTATCAACACACTCTTCACCATCTATACCTAGTGTCCCTTTTTTGTTTAAAAGTCCTGTATTGTTTTTGACAGTAGGAAAGTTTTCTGAAATCAACTCCGGCATTAAAGTAGCTAAAATACCGCCGGTGTACACTTCATTAGGGTCTTTAACAACCGAAAGGGCATATTCAATTGCTTTTTTAGTATTTTCCCATTCAAAAGTAAAAAGTGTTGTCACATAAACTCTATCCCACTTTTTATCTTTTAATGCCGTAGGAAGTTGTCCCTTTGCAAATCTTACATAGTCACCGACAATATACTTGTGAAAATATGAAATTTTCATTAGACCCATCGGAGGGTATTTGTTTCGATAAGATGGTTCAAGAAGTAATATATCCGCCATTATTGCTCTCCGGCACCTTTCAATATAGCCTCAATCTGCTTTTTTATTTTTTTAAGTTCAAATGGTATTTCTGTATTACCATCTGCAATTGCTTTGTTAATTTGTTTTTTTGTTTTTTCATCACAGAATTTCATTCTAAATTTTTTAATTATTCTATATTCGTCTTCATCTCGACCTGTATCATGAAAATCTTCATAAGCCTCGTCTAACGTCGTTGTACCATTAAGAAAACCCCTTACAATCTTCGCTGATTGTTTTCCGTCATCTTTAGTAATAGCACCGAGTTTATCTCTCAATTCAATTGCTTGGAACTCTTCATTTTTTATTTTGTCAACAATAACCTCATCAAAATTCGGATATAGTTGTCTGTATCTTTTAAAGGAATTTGTCTTTAATAAAACCTCATAGTAACTCCAATGTTTTGCTTGAGTGTCATCAACCTCAACCATATATTTATATACTTCATAGAGTCTTTTTGCTTCTGACGGTTTAATTCCTAGCATTTTTGCAATTTCATCTGTACTATTACCTGTTGACTCCTTGGTCCTGTATAAATAACCTGCTTGTTCAAAAAGACTCCAGTCAGTTTTACCTACAATATGTAATTGGCCCAACAAAACAAAAACTTCAGCATCGGTAATATCATCTACAAAGACATTACATTTCATCTGTTTCCATTTAAATGGGTCGTTTTCAGCTAACATTCTATATGCCGCAAGACGACTATTTCCTTCAAGAACAATATTTTCACCATTAACTACTCTAACAATTACCGGTTCGATTAATCCACCGTTTGTAGCTATTGAGTCTCTTAAGATACGCACGTGTTCTTTTTGACACATTATTTTTTGAATATCTTCTTGAGTTGGATTTTGATTTTCAGAAAAAACAAGAGAATGAATTCTTGGATTTTCAGGATAAAATCTCAACTCTGTGTGATTTATCATAACCGTTTTAAGTGTATATTCATTTTTCCCGATTGTAATTGTTGAAAAGTCTTTCAAATCGTTACCCATTTTATACCTCTTCTACAGTTAAAATGTTTTTTACAAGTTCTCCAAAAGAGTAGTCTATACTTTCTTCATACTCTTTAACAGAAATATCACCTTGCACAAGAAATGCTGCTGTCTGTTTTGCTTTGAGTAAAACATCAATCCATTCATCAATACTATCATTTACCAATAAATTATAGATGTAGCAAGTTTTTGTTTGAGAAATTCGATGAATTCTATCTTGTGCCTGCAAATAATCATCCAAGCTAAATCCTCTATCATAAAAAATAACATGATTAGCCATGGTAAGTGTTAACCCCTCTTTTGCAGAAGCCGGAGTAGCAAACATAATTTTATATTTATCTGTCTTAAATCTATCGACAGATTTATTTCTATCAGTTATAGCCATTCCGCCATGAATTTTCACTGCACCGTATTCTTTATACTTAGCGCACAAATAATTAACATTTTCTATGAAGGAAGACCATACAATACACTTTTCGCCCTTAGATAGGATATCTTGTATTATTTCATCTAACTTAGTCTCCTTGGCAGAAAGCTCATCATAACTATCATCTAACAATTTGGGATTAGAAGATATTTGGACTAATCTCAATAATCTTTTTACTATTGCAGTTGAATCATCAATTGTCAATTCGCCATCTTTATAAAGTTCAATATATAACTCCTCACGGACTTTATTATACATAGCAAATTGCTTTGGACAAAAATCAACAGAGACATTCTCATATACCTTTTGCGGCAAAGAAACAATGCCGCTGTTTTTAGTCTCTCTAACGCAAAAACTATCTATTTTACTATAAATCTCAGCTATGTTTTTTTGAAAGTTTTTTTGCGCTTCTTCGTTATTGCTTAATCTATTATTAAGATCCGTATGCCTTGAAAATTCTTTGTAATCTGTACCTAAGCTTTTTCCCTGATCCAAAAAATAAATTTGAGCCCATATATCATAAGGTCTATTAGCAACAGGCGTTCCAGTCATTATGATTCGGCGGCAAAACAAAGTAGATAAAGAAAACAAGTTTTGTGTTAAACGAGTATTAGGATTTTTAATCTTTGCAGACTCATCAATAATAATTGCTATATTGCGCGTTTTTAAAAACAATTTGTATCGTTCCAACTCGCTGTTTATTGTTTCAAAATGCGCAATTATTACTCTTGCCGGCCCGTTAAAAACATAAAAATTAGACTTTTTATCATCACTAATTACCGAAGGTTTCATATAAGTGTGATTTGAAAACTCTATTTCCCAGTTATGAACCAACTGTTTTTTTGTCAAAATTAAAACAGTATCAACCTCTGTCTGCTCAAGCCAATACATAGCAGTATCAATTGCTATTTTTGTTTTCCCGAGCCCCTGTTCGTGAAATATACCGGCATATGACAAATCTTTTATAGCGTCAACAGCTTCCTTTTGATAGTCAAATGCATTAAACTTAACATCTAACCTAGGCTCTTTTTTTAGATGCATTTTCTTCATAAGCTCTGTATTTCGTCAACAACTTTAAAGATGATTGACGCTCCCAAATCCTTCATAATTTTTTTTACTGTATTATAAGCAAAATTGCTATCTTTCCATGGAACTGCTAAATAAAATAAACTATTACCCTCAAAATTACTGCACATTAATATATATGTCTCAATTTGTTTTCTAGTGTGAATGTTATCAAGGTCATTTCTAGTTTTAGCTTCTCCAATAATCAGAAATTTTTCAAATTGATAATATAAATCTGGTTTATAACCGTTTATTGTCGGTGGACAATTATTTCTGCTTTCAGGCGTATCTATAAATATTAAGCTAGAATTTATGTTTTTGTTGTCTTTCAAAACGTTTTTTCTAATAAATGTACTAATTTAATATGTTCAGCAGATTCTCCCATATATGCTCAACCTTCAACTTCCTCGATTATTACATCCAATATGTCCCGAGCTGTGGTTAACGCGTTATATTTATCAGCAAACAAACCGTTACGCATGTCTCTTATTTCAGAAGCTTTAATATCATTAAGTTTATCTGCCAATGCCAGAGCTAACACTTCATATGGTATGTTTTTCAGTTCTTTATCTGCATATTCTTCGACATTTAGCATTTTTATGGCAGCTTCACTGTTTTCTGCCAAAAAAACTTGTCTAGCTTCTTTACTCTTCCATATTTCTGGTAAATTTCTTATATGCTCTTGTCTCTTGAATTTATCTCCTGCAACCCACTTAACAAATTGTTCTTTAGAGATTTTGTTAGATTCTAAAAATCTAAGAATTTGCGGGCGTTGGAGCTCTATAAATGAAGAGAACTTTCGAACATCACACTGCGAATCATCATCGCATATTGGTCGATAATACTTTTCGACATCTTCATAAGCATCAATTAGTTGTTGCACTCTTGCTTTCTTGCCACCACAAAATTCAATGATTCTAGACATGCTCATTTTTTCATGATAATACAAATGATGCACATATTTTGCTTGCGCAAATGGAGTCCACTCTCTAGCGCCTATTAAGTGGGCCTGTAATCTTATAGCATGTATCTCTTCACTATCTATATCTTCGTAAATTAAGGTTGGAATAGTTGTCCAATCCCCCGGAATATTTTCAGCAGCAAACTTTTTATATATTTGAACACGAGTGTTACCCTCTATTACAAGGTAGTGTCCATTATCCAATTTTCTTACGACAATCGGATTAATAATTCCACCATTTTCTCTAATAGAATTCTTTAAGTTTTCATAAGACTCTTCAGAAGTTCCAAGAGCAAGTGCAATATGCTCAGGAGTAATATCTTCTTTTTTATATCGATCCAACAACTCGGCAATTCTTGGATTGTTAATGTCTAATTCCAAAAGGTTAATATCCAAATTTCCAAAGCGACTGTTAATCATTTTTATCAACTCCAACTTAAAGATTATATATGCACCTATACACATTTCATTCTACTACAAAATGCAACAGAAAACAACACCTAAATTAATAGGAAAGTCTTATCTAAAACAACTACTACCGTTCTAATTTTGACCGCCTTAGAAATCGTATAACAACCGGAATATGAAAGGGCGGTCCGATCACCATACACTCAATTACATATATTAGTCCACTATTATATAGTATTCACTTGACTTTTAGCGTTTTTAGAGTGATATATAGCATACGAAAAACAAGGAGGTATGTTATGTATAACATTAGTAAGGAAGAGCTCGTTAAATTGAGAAAAGATTATCCCGCCGGTGCGAGGGTAGAGCTTATCAGCATGGATGATCCGTATAACAAAAAACTGCACCCCGGTAGCAGGGGCACAGTTAAGTCTGTGGATGATATGGGCACAATTCATGTGCGGTGGGACTGCGGTTCATCTCTCGGAGTTGTTTACGGCGAGGACAGCTGCCGTGTGATAGAAGGTGACGAATAATGCCGAGCGTAATAGAAGAGCTGTGGTATGGTAACATCGACCCGCAAATACAGCGGGTTGAAGGTAACAGCGAGATTAAGAACTTGCTTAACCTTATGGGTAAAAACCGAGATAAATTATCCGGCACACTTACGGATAAGCAAAAAGAAATCCTCGAAAAATACGACGACTGCGTAAACGAAATGTACTGCATCATCGAGCGCGAAACCTTTGCGTATGGATTCAAACTCGGCGGCAGGATAATGTTAGAAACCCTATCTCAATAAAAATTATTTGATAAAGCAAAAACACCCCGATGCGAATGCCTTAAAGCATCGTTATCGAGGTGTTTTTATGCATTTTGTATTGTAAAAAAATCAGGAGCAGTCGTCTATACAAATGTATAGCACACCACTCCCTACAAAAGTATACACTTTTCAATACTACTATTAGTATAGCCGAAAAATCACAAATTGTCAACAACTTTTTTTGTAAATCTATAAATACCTAAAAGTTTTGTGTGTGATTTAAAGTAAATTTCATTTCGCGGCATTCTGTTTTCGAACAAATCTTTTAGCTCTTCTATCCTTTTGTTTTTCATTTTACCGGTATCGATTAGATTGTCATAAACATATAATAAAGTGACAAAATCATATACCACTCTATACTTTAAATTTTTCGTTCTCGCACCTTTTCCAATATCTTTAATGTTCTTAACGTATTGAATAATTCTCGCATCAATTTTATCACTACTTAATTCATCAAACAGACGATTTATCATACAATTACTGTGAGCTGATGCGTTACGCATATCTCTTACTGTATTCAAAAATTTATTATTAATAATTTCATAATGATACATTTCATTGTAATAATCACAAAGGTAGGTTAAGTCACCGAAAGAAATCAGTTCGACAAAAACCCATAATGGATAATAAGAATGATATTTATCAATTAGATTTTTACAATATTCGCTCGCTGTATGGCTCTTAATTTTTCTGAGTATTCTTTCGTTTTGACCGCCATTAGCGTTTAAGAAACACCTTATAATATTATATCCGTCTTCTTCTGCATTATTCTCTGCGTGACCTAACAATTTAACTTTTAGGACATGTTCAATATCTAAACACATTTCAAATATTAAATATCTTAGACGCATATCAATAGTTGATAACTCTTTCAAATATGCAAATTCTAAGTTTTTATATTTACCAGCGCGTTTGTGTCCTTCAGGATATTTTTCATAATTAAATCTATATGAAGCTAACTTCATATAGTAGTTGTTATTTTCAAGAAAAGTTTTAGCTTCATCTTCTTTAATGATACTAAATGCTATTCCTTTATTTTTCATATGCGCAATGAGTTCATTTGATGATAAAAAAGATTTCATATTGCACCTTTCGACATATCTAAACAAAATTATACATTTATTATAACAAAGGTTTTCCAATATATCAAGGGCAATATATCACACTAAAACGCCATTTATATGTTGTTTATAGATTATTTAGTAATAAGTCAAACTCACTTATTTATACGAATACTCAAAACTATATCATCAGTATTACAAAGGCTCTGCTGTTCATGACAGCGGAGTTTTTCTGTTTTTATAAGGCCTTCAACAGCGGTCTTGCCATACTCATCAAGAGAAAGATATGACATGATAATTTCACGGAACTGGTCCTCTACCTCCCAACGGCCGAGCTGATCAATATCATCGTCTGTGAGTTGAGGGGAAGATGTATCATCTGAAAATCCTAATATATAGTCAATTCGTCTGTCAAATATATCAGAAAGCTGATTGATGGTTTCAAAATTAGGCTCACGCTTTCCTATTTCCCACATTGCGATGGTTCCTTTGGAAACTCCTAATATTTCAGCAAGCTGTACCTGAGTCATATTTTTTTCTTTACGTAATTCCTTCAATCTATCTGCAAACATATTTTTGCACCTCCGATGTACTGATATTATCACTAATTGTGAGTATTGTCAATAGCTTTCTCACTAAATATAATACAAATTTATAAAATAGTTTAACAAATTGTGAGAAACAGTATTGACAAAGATAACTAAATGTTATATCATTAAATTGTAATCTCACAGTTAGTGAGATTTATTGCCTGATATTCACATCACAATAATCAATAACCAAATAAATCTATATTAAAAGGAAGGAGTTAATAATTATGGAAAAATCTACAATGAGTGTACAGGAATTATCTGCACATATGGGTATCAGTTTACCTAAAGCATACGAGCTTGTTAAAGAACCCGGCTTTCCAACCATTAGAATTGGTGCACGTATATTGATTCCTGTTGATGGTTTTAAGGCTTGGCTTAAAGAAAAATCAGAAAGCGGTGATAAATAATGAATACAAATAAAATACCAACCATTTATTATTCTGATTTGCAGGGTAACCCGAAGAACTGCGTTTATTCAAACGAAGGTGAAGCGAAAAACGCTGAAGAGTTAAAGGCTTTTATGGCCTTTGACCACGTATTTATTAAATTTAAAAACAACTATCGCAGCACAGAAAATTTTATTCAGGCAAACAACGCTGTTTTTGATTGTGACAACGATCATACGGAGGAGCCATCTAAATGGATATCTCCAAAAGACATTCTAAAACTGTTCCCTGATGTACCTTGTATCATAAGCACAAGTCGAAATCATATGAAGCAAAAGGGAAACAAGGCACCGCGTCCAAGGTTTCATGTTGCTTTTCCTATAAGTCCCATTACTTCAGCAAGTGAGTATATCGAGTTTATGAAAAAGGTGCAGAGTATGTTTCCTTTTTTCGACAGCAACGCTTTAGATGCTGCTAGGTTCTTTTTCGGTAACGCTGATACTCAGGTAGATGTTATTACGGGTAGTAAGTCTTTTGAAGATTTCATAAAAGAGAAAGAATCTGAAGATGACTTTGCAAAGCTAGGCAATACCATCCCTGAAGGTAACCGTAATAATGCTATGTCGCTTTATGCCGGCAAAATTCTTAAAAGGTTAGGAGATACCGAGGAGGCACACTCAAGGTTTCTAGAGAAGGCTGAAGAGTGCTCACCACCACTTGAGGATAGCGAGCTAGAAACAATATGGCAGAGTGCCAAAAGGTTCTATAAGAAGGTAAGTTCACAACCGGACTATGTATCACCGGAAAAGTACGAAAATGCAGATGCTGTTCATTGGGAGACACCAATTCCATTCGAACAGGCAAAGCTGCCTGTATTCCCGGTAGAAGCATTACCTCCCGCTGTGCGAGATTATGTTTTAGCAGTAGCTGAAAGCACGCAGACACCTGTCGATATGAGTGCATCTGCGGCACTAGCAATTCTCGCGTTATGTGAACAGGGCAAATTCTGTATTCGTGGTAAGGCAGATTGGGTAGAGCCGGTTAATCTGTTTGTAGTGGTAGTTGCAGAACCTTCTGAAAGAAAGAGTGCTGTTGTTAGCTTAATGACAAAACCCGTTAACGAGTTTGAAGCTACATACAACAAACAAAATGCTGCAGCACTTGAAACCAGTAAGATGAACAAGCGTATTCTTGAGCGCAGGCAGCGTGCTTTAGAGGATAAAGCTGCAAAAGGCAAGGCTGAAGATGGTGAGCTAGAGCGGATTGCAGAGCAGCTTGCAAATTATAAGGAGGCAACTCCACTTCGTTTATATGTTGATGATATAACCACAGAAAAGCTTACAGGTGTTTTAGCCGAAGGTGGCGGCAAAGCTGCAATAGTATCTGCCGAGGGTGGCATATTTGATATGCTTTCCGGTCTTTATAGTAAAAACGTCAATATTGATGTAATGCTTAAGGGATATTCCGGGGATTGCATAAGAGTTGACCGAATCGGTAGAAATAGTGAAAGCATTATGAATCCTGCGCTTACTGTTCTGCTCACAGTGCAACCGAATGTGTTATCAGGGATGATGCATAATGGCATATTCAGAGGAAGAGGTTTAACTGCACGTTTCCTCTATTGCATGCCAAAATCAATAGTAGGCAACAGGAGATATAGAACTGAGGCTATATCCGAAGAAATATATCTTAGGTACAGTAATCTTATCCGCAATATTTTAGAAGAGGAACCGGGTGGAGAGCCTGAAGAAATAACACTTTCTCCTGAAGCAGATAAGCTGCTCGAAGGCTTTTCTGTCGAGGTTGAATCCAAACTGAAAACAGAATACGCAGATATTTCAGATTGGGCAGGTAAACTTGTAGGTGCGGTACTCCGTATCTCCGGTGTTTTATGCAGGGCATCTGTTTCTCATTATAGCGGTTTTCTTGTAACATCGGACCCTTTGGTTGTTGACAAAGAAACTATGGAAAAGGCTATTGCAATCGGAAGGTATTATACCGAACACTCCTCTGCAGCTTTTTCTCTTATGGGAGCAGACGAACTTGTAAAAAAGAGCCAGTATATGCTCGACTCTATCTGCAAGAATGGTCTCACTGAATTCAGTAAGCGAGATATTATGCGTTTGTGCCGTAGCTTTAAAACAGCAGAGGCTGTTCAGCCTGTATTAAACCATTTAGTTGATTATGGGTATCTTGCTCCTAAAGCTTGCGATACCGTTACCCCTAAAGGCAGACCCACAAGTGCATCGTATCTCGTCAATCCTTATCTCTATGAAAATGCATCATAAAGTATTTTTGTCCTTTTTGTCACGTGTCCCTTTAAGTGTAAAAACATACATATATAGAAAACAATAATTTAACGATTACTTTTTTACTATTTTTTATTATTTTCATACTTTAAGGACAAAGGACAAAAAGGACAAAAGTCAAATCTTACACGAAAGGAGGTGATTTGATGCCATCATGTGATACTGCACAAAACAAGTTATGCAAAAGCTTAGGTAAAGAATACCGCATACAATATATTGATATGGAGCGTTGCATATACCGTGATTTTGGCAACAAATTTGATGTTGAAATTTGTGACACACATACCACAAGTCAGCGACGTAAAGCGAAAATCTATTTGTGGTACGATGCTATGTTTACTGTTACATGTATTAAAGAAGTTCCTTTTTCTGAAATTGGCAACGTGGTAGATAGGCTCTATGAATACACTTGCGAGCTTTATCGCACCGGTGCTGCTACAGAAGAAAACTTAAGAAAGCTTAGATACATTCGTCCACAAGTATAATAACTGCCCCCGGGGGGAGGTCAAATCTCTACAACTTTTATTTGGAACAACGGGCGTGGGGTATCACGCAGAAAAACTGCTATTCAAAGGGGGTATATACCCCAACAGAAAGGAGTAACAATATGACAATACACGAAAAATCAGAGATCAACAGAATGCGTCTGGAGGGATATAGTCCCTCTGTAATCGCTACTATATTAGGCTTGTCGGCATCGACCGTCCGCTCGCATATTCACCGCCATCCGGAGATTGAAAACACAAGGCTTTGCAAAAACTGCGGCAAGCCAGTGCTACAGACACCAAACCGCAGAGAGAAAAAGTTTTGCTGTGATTCCTGTCGAATGGCTTGGTGGAACGGACATCAGGATGAGGTTAGCCGTAAAGCTTACTATACACTTACCTGCAAACATTGTGGAAAGGAATTTAAAAGCTATGGCAACAAAAACCGAAAATACTGCTCACGAGATTGCTACACTCAGGCAAGACACAGCGGATAAGTACGCACCCGAAAACCTGATGCTCTACCGCACATCACTTTCTCTTATGAAAAGCCTTGTGGAGGACGGGTGCTTTACCGACAAGGAGTACCGAAAAATATGCACAACACTAGGCGAAAAGTACGGCTTATCTTCGTCTAGTATATTTGCCGAAAAGCCTTGATATATCTGCCGTTTAGAGCGAATATAAAGTACCGCAAAATGATACAAATAAGAAAGGATGTCCTCTTATATGGAGAGAATTGTTACAAGAGTAAAGATGATGCCCAAGCTCCCAAAACTTAAAAGAGTAGCGGCTTACGCACGAGTGTCATCAGGCAAAGACGCTATGCTGCACTCCCTCTCGGCTCAGGTCAGCTACTACAGCAAACTGATACAAAGCCACAACGGATGGGAGTATGCAGGAGTTTATGCCGACGAAGCCTTGACCGGTACAAAGGAGAGCAGAGAGAACTTTCAGCGACTTCTCACCGATTGCCGCAGCGGCAAAATTGATATGGTTATCACCAAGTCCATTTCTCGCTTTGCCCGCAATACAGTAACTTTGCTGCAAACTGTCAGAGAGCTGAAAGCACTGGGTGTCGATGTGTATTTTGAGGAGCAGAATATACACTCAGCTGATGCCGACGGCGAGCTGATGCTCAGTATTCTTGCATCTTATGCGCAGGAGGAGAGCCTTTCCGCAAGCGAGAATCAGAAGTGGCGCGTCAGGCAGAATTTTGAGCAGGGCAAGCCTTGGCGAGGATATATGATGGGTTATCGTTATGACGGCGAGAGGTATGTTGTGGTGCCTGAAGAAGCCGAGGTTGTCCGTTCTATCTATGCTGATTATTTAAGCGGTAAAGGCTTGGTCGCTATTATCAAAAGGCTCAATGATGAGGGTGTACTCACTCAGCAAGGCTTCACTTGGCACCGAAGTGCAATAACAAAAATCCTCACGAATTACACCTACACCGGTAATCTGATTTTGCAGACGAAATTCAGGGAGAATCACCTGACTAAACGCACGCTTGTTAATAATGGTGAGCTTCCGCAATACCACGCAGAGAACACCCACGAGCCTATCATTGACATTGGCACCTATAACTCTGTACAACTGGAAATGAAACGCAGGGCAGAGAAATACTCCGGTAAGCCTACCCACAACACCTACCCTTTCACCGGACTTATCACTTGTGATAATTGTGGCAAGCATTATCGCAGGAAGGTCACTCCCACCGGTGCGGTTTGGATTTGCTCTACCTACAACACCTACGGCAAGAGCAAGTGTCCCTCAAAGGCGATTCCTGAAACTACCCTTACTGCTCTTGTTGATGAAATAGGCGGTATTGATAAAATAACGGCGATTACAGCGAAGAATAACAATACCCTGACATTCACTCTCACAAGCGGAGAAACCATAACAAAGCATTGGCAAGACCGCTCTCGAGCTGAGAGTTGGACTCCTGAGATGCGAGCTGCAGTAGGCAAAAAGAATAAGGAAAGGAGAGATCAAAATGCCAACAGCTAAAAATGTAACCTTCATCCCGGCCACAAGGAATATGCACACCGGAACCCCAAAGGAGTCCACGAAAAAACGCAGGGTAGCAGGTTATGCCCGAGTTTCAACTGACTCTGACGAGCAGTTCACATCCTACGAAGCTCAGGTTGACTACTACACCGAGTACATCAAGAGCCGTGCGGAGTGGGAGTTTGTGGAGGTTTACACCGACGAAGGTATCTCCGCACTCAACACCAAAAAGCGTGACGGCTTTAACCGTATGATTGCCGATGCTCTCTCAGGCAAGATTGATTTGATTGTCACAAAGTCTGTCAGCCGATTTGCCCGCAATACTGTCGATAGCCTGACCACCGTCCGCAAGCTCAAGGACAAGGGTGTGGAGGTCTATTTTGAGAAAGAGAATATCTGGACAATGGACTCCAAAGGCGAGCTTTTAATCACTATTATGTCGTCCCTTGCTCAGGAGGAGAGCCGCTCAATTTCCGAGAATGTCACATGGGGACAGCGTAAGCGTTTCGCTGACGGCAAAGTCAGTATGCCTTACAAGCATTTTCTCGGATACAAGAAGGGTGCCGACGGCCTGCCTGAGATTGTCGAGAGTGAAGCTCAGATTGTCCGCAATATTTACCGGATGTTTATAGAAGGGATGTCAACAAACGCAATCGCTAAGCACCTGACGGATGCAGGTATTCCTACTCCCTCAAAGAAAGCAAAATGGCTGCGTCAGACAGTTGAAAGTATCCTCACAAATGAAAAATACAAAGGCTCTGCACTTTTGCAGAAGAAGTATACTGTGGACTTTTTGCAGAAGAAGATGAAGGTCAACGAGGGCGAAGTTCCGCAGTATTATGTTGAGCACAGCCACCCGGCAATTATTGAACCTGAAGAATGGGAGCGAGTGCAGAATGAGTTTAATCGTCGAAAAAACAGCGACCGCCGCACCCTATGCAATAGTCCTTTTGCAGGGAAGATAATCTGCGGCGATTGCGGCGAGATTTTCGGCTCAAAGGTGTGGCACTCTAACAGCAGGTACCGCCGTACCATTTGGCAATGTAACGCTAAATTCAAGGGCGATAAGAAATGCAAAACTCCCCATCTCTACGAGGATGATATTAAAGATATGTTCGTGCTAGCTCTGAGCAAACTGATGCAAAACCGCGAAGCTCTCCTTGAGGACGGCAGGCTAATTTATAACGAACTTTCCGACACCGCAGAGCTTGATAAAAAGTGTGAGAAACTCCTTGACGAAATTGATGTAACTAAAGAGCTGATAGCACGGCTCATAAAAGAAAACGCTATGCAGGCTCAGAATCAGGAGGAGTACCTGAAGAAATACGAAAGCCTTGCACAGCGTGTTGAGAAGCTCAAAAGCCGATATGAAATTTTACAGCAAAAGCGAGAACGCAGACTCTATCAGGCAGACACCCTGAGTGCTTTTCTGTTTGCCCTGCGTGAACTTGATATATTAGACATAAAGTTCACTCCAACCCTCTGGCACACAACAGTTGACAAAGTCACAGTAAACGCAGACGGAAGTGTAGTATTTAGCTTTAAGAACGGGAGTGAAATAACTGTATAACAAACAATATTATATACAGCAAGAGCAACAGCCCGAAAACTGTTGCTTTTTGTTTTTTATAAGTGCTATAATCAACTCGATAAACTTGAATTTGTGGAGATGATAAGATGGTCAATATTACAGATGTAAAACAGATTCTTCAACTCGCGATAGATGCCGAGATTAAAGTCTTTCTTGATGGTGGCTGGGGGGTAGATGCGTTGCTTGGACATCAGTCAAGAG
>JBGVLC010000023.1:0-94317 GCA_045124035.1 Ruminococcus sp.
CACATCGCTTTGAGTAACATGAACTGCATAATTATATGAATTAAGATAGGAACTCGGATAACTGCAATAATTACCATTCAAATAGGTTTCATATGCTTTGTATGCATCTATCATACCAGGTCCACATTCACGTGTCAACGCAGGGTCTATAGAAGTAGGGGTAGAATAAACATCCTCTGTAGTATATAGTTCCTGAGCAGAAGCCATAAGTATTGATTTCATCAGCATAGGGTCTGTTTTCAAATTAGGGAAAGCTTCCATAAGCAAAGCACAAACACCTGCTACAACAGGGCAAGCCGCACTTGTACCTCCATTAGCCACATTTTCTGCTATAAATGTTGAAACATATTTGCCAGGTGCACATATATCAGGTTTATATACACCAGTTGTGTTACTACTATACTTAGATGTTTCATCCATTTCATGTTCTGTCTTATCTAATGTTAACTTATCATTAATATTACCTACTGTTATTGTATTATACGGAATTGCAGTACTCAACAAATGGTCATTTAATATATCTTCGCTAGCATTACCCGCAGAAACACAAAATGTAATATAGCTATTACTTACAACATAGTCAAAATACTTAACTATATAATCGTAACCAGAATTTAAAAATCCCCATTCCACACTTCCGCTAATTAAATTAACTCCATTGTCAATCAGATTTTCTAACGGAACAAAAAACCAATCAGGATACGTAGAATAATATCCCTCACAATATATTTCCGCACGCGGAGCTACTCCCTCATAACCTTCGGCAGAGCCTGATAAAATTGATAAAGTATAATTACCATGCCAACAATCATTATTTGTAAAATCATAATCAGAAAAATGCAACAAATCATTATTTAAATGATACGCAAACTGCTCATATAATCTGGTCCTTTCTTCAGGATCAATGTCATTATAGTTAAAATTAGCTGCATCGACATCTAAAGCTCCTATTTTCACCCCAGCACCCGTTAATCCCATTATTTCTTTAAGATAATTAATATTGGTTATTTCTTGCCATACTCCGTAAGGGTAATCTTCAGTTTCTGTAGATGCACTAGTAGTAGCTAGCGCTTCGCCTGTTAGTTCCAAATCTTCTTCAACCACAGGTTCAGGGTCATAGTAATATATCTTCTCAATTGACTGGTTATTAACAGCTTCAGCAATCTCGCTTTTTGTCATACTAGCAATCACAAATGGAGCATAGCCAGATACAAAGATAGGCTCAACATCAATTTCGTGTGATGCTGATAAGTCGTTTAGAATTTCTGCATTATTTTCAGTATGGAGTTCTTTTTCTACATCACGTTTTAGCTCAACCAGAGTTTGTGCTTGTTCAGACACTTCTTCTTTTGATAAAGCTGTCTTCTTTAATGTCAAAAGTTCTGGGTCAATAGTAACTCCAGAAACAAGATCTCCGTTTGACTCAGCTGTCCTGATTTCATTCTTTATCAAATCACTACGTTGTGCTTCATCAACATCCGAAAGCCACAAAGCAACAGATATCTTTTCACTGTCCGTAGCACTAGAAAGTACACTTACTAGTTTATCATCAATTTTAAAATCATTGTTAATTACTTCATCATTCACAGCTACAGCGGAAATAGGAACAATGGAAGAAATCATAATTAATAACACCATAAATACTGATAATAAAATCTTACTGTTTTTCATAAATAATCCTCCGTTTCGTATTGATTTTTGACTTTTAATTTTGTACAATTTTTGTCGCATTTAGTCAACCCGATAAAAACGCAACGCAACAAAACTGTATAATTGTTACAATTTCATTATATACCTACTGGAATCATATGTAAATTGTGTATGTCCACAAAATTAGGTTCTATGGATTGTATATATTTACTGAGTTAACATTAGTTCAAAAAACTTGATTCTGAGACAATTTTTCTGTTGATATCGAAGATTAATTTCCACTATTTGTTTTGATTTTTTTATTGACAATGAGCGCATTTTTGCTATAATAACTAGTGAAGACTCAGCTTTTGAGGAAAGCCTATCAGGGAGGGTGCGTCGCAGACTGAAAGCGCGCCTAAGGTGAGTAGTAAGCTTGGGAACACTTCGTGCACAACCCCACATTTTAATAAAAAGCGGATGTGATTTCACATCAATACGGGTGGCACCGCGGGTTTACTGATACTCGTCCCGAGAATAGGCATACTATTCTCGGGACGTTATTTATTTTGTGCGCCGAGGTCCGTAGCCCTCGACAAATCAAACGCGCGCGATGATAATGAAAATCGACAAAGTCGATTGCAGTTATCAAGCAAGCGAGTAGATTTTCGAGGAGTAGCGGAGGACAACGAGGCGTGATATCACTGTGCGCCGAGGTCCGTAGCCCTCGACAAATCAAACGCTTTTTATTTATTTAGTATCTTAACCTTTCTAGGAGGTCAGTATATGTACAGAACACATTTTTGCAACGACATCCGTGACGAGCACGTCGGCAAAGTCGTCGAGCTTGCAGGTTGGGTCGATGTTATCCGTGACCACGGTGGCGTAATCTTCATCGATTTGCGCGACTACACTGGCATTACTCAGGTCGTTGTACACGACGAAAAATTACTCGAAAACGTTAACCGCGAAACTGTTATCTCAGTTTCAGGTAAGGTTGAAAAGCGTGATGCTGAAACCGTTAACGAAAAAATCGCAACAGGTACGGTTGAGCTTATAGCCGATTCGCTGAAAGTTCTCGGCAAAAGCACAAATATGCTTCCTTTCGAAGTTTCTAACTCTCGTGCTTCAAAAGATGAGCTTCGACTCAAGTACCGCTACCTCGATCTTCGTAATCCTGTAAACCATAACAACCTCGTTATGCGTTCAAAGATTATCCGTCATTTGAGAAACAAAATGGAAGAGAAAAACTTCCTTGATATGCAGACACCAATCCTGACTGCTTCATCTCCTGAGGGTGCTCGTGACTTCCTCGTACCATCCCGTAAGCATCCGGGCAAGTTCTACGCTCTTCCACAGGCTCCACAGCAGTTCAAACAGCTCCTCATGGTATCAGGTTTCGACCGTTACTTCCAGGTTGCTCCGTGTTTTCGAGACGAAGACGCTCGTGCTGACCGTTCCCCTGGTGAGTTCTATCAGCTCGACTACGAGATGGCTTTTGCTACTCAGGAAGAAGTCTTGGATGTCTGCGAAGATCTCATCTACGATACATTCAAAACTTTCTCTGACAAAAAGGTTACTCCTAAGCCTTTTAGACGTATCACTTACGCTGATGCTATGATGACTTACGGTTCAGATAAGCCTGATTTACGTAACCCACTTGTTATCTGCGACCTTACTGATTTCTTCTCAAATGTCGCTTTCCCTGCTTTCAAGGGCAAGCCGGTTCGTGGTATCGTTGCTAACTGTCAGGGCAAAAGTAAGAAGTTCTTTGAAGACTCACTCAAGTATGCTACTTCAATGGAAGTTGGCCTTGGTGGTCTTGGTTACATCACACTCAAAGAGGGCGTATTCGCAGGCCCTATCGCTAAATTCTTAAGCGATGAGCAGAAAGTCGAGATCACAAACCTCACAGGCGTAAAAGAGGGCGAAACTCTCTTCTTCATCTGTGACGAAAAGAAAAACGATACAGAGAAGAAGGCTGGTATGATCCGCAACTGGCTCGCAGCTAAGCCTCAGCTCGACCTTATCAAAGACGATTCTTTCGAATTCTGCTTCGTTGTTGACTTCCCTATGTACGAAGAAGACGAAGAAACAGGCGAAACAATCTTCACTCATAACCCATTCTCAATGCCACAGGGCGGTATGGAAGCACTTCTTACAAAGAAGCCTGACGATGTTCTCGCTTACCAGTACGACCTTGTTTGTAACGGTATTGAGCTTGCATCAGGTGCTGTTCGTAACCACGACATTGAGATTATGAAAAAAGCATTTGAAATCGCAGGCTACGAGGAAGCTGAACTCAAAAAGCGTTTCAACGCACTTTATACAGCGTTCCAGTATGGCGCACCTCCTCACGCAGGTATGGCTCCTGGTATCGACCGTATGGTTATGCTCCTCACAGACGAAGAAAAGATTCTCGATGTTATCGCGTTCCCACTCAACGGTAACGCTCAGGATTTACTCCTCGGTGCTCCAAGTGAAGTTACTGACCAGCAGCTCGAAGATGTTCATCTCTTGGGTTCAGGAAGCGCTCTCGCTCACCGCGGTAGTGCTACTAAGGGTGGCGCAAAAGCTGCTTCTAACAAACGTTCAACTTTCTCAAACGCTCAGCAGTTAAACCAGCTTGAGCTGACAACTGACGAAGAAGCTCTCATGCAGGGAATTTTCGAGTCAATGAAGGAAGTTGAAGCACAGCTCAAAGCTGTTGATACAGAAAATGTAGACCCTATGGTTCATGTTATGCCTATGACAAATGTGCTCAGAGACGACGAACGCATCCAGAATTTCAGCAGAGAAAGCCTTCTTTCTTCAGCTCCACAGCGTAGTGACGACTCTTGGCAGGTTCCAAGACTTGTAAAGTGAGGTGAGACAAATGAAGTATTATGCAACAAAAATCAGTGACAAAGGCAACATTGCTGTTGACGATACCATCCTTGTGAAAGATGTTGTCTCAACCGCAGGTTCTTATATGTTAGACGGCTACAAGCCACTTTTCTCAGCAGAGGCTGTAGATAAACTCGAGAAAAACGGCTACGAAATCTCAGGTAAAGCGAATGTAGGCGAGTTCGGTCTCGACCTTGTCGGTGAATTCTCACACTACGGTGAGTGTGACGGCACACTCAAGAGTGCATCCGCAGAGCTTGTTAAAAACGGTGAAGTCAAAGCCGCTTTAGGCGTTGATATGAACGGTGCAACACGTCGTGGCGCATCTCTTTCAGGCGTAAGCTTTTTAAAGCCTACTTACGGTACAGTCTCACGTTACGGTGTTATCTCCTGCGCTGCATCTGGCGAACAGGTTGGTGTTTATGCTAAAGACAGCGACACAGTTGCAGAAATTATGACTGTTATCGCAGGCAACGATAAAAAAGACGGCACTTCTCTTCCTGAGATGTCCTACACTTATAATACAAACAAAGATGTTAAGGGCGCAAAAGTAGCTCTTGTTAAAAACCTCCTTGACCTTTGCGACGATGAGACTAAGGCTCAGACTCTCAAGTTTGCTGAGTCACTCAAAGCACAGGGCGTCGAGGTAGAAGAAGTAGAATGTGACTTCTTTGAAATTGCGAACACAGCGTGGCAGATTCTTATGTGCGCTGAAACTTGTAACAACGTATCCCGTTACGATGGTGTTAAATACGGTCACCGTAGCGAGAACTACAGAAACATCGACGAGCTTTATGTCAACTCCCGTAGCGAGGGCTTCAACTTCCTGACAAAAGCTGTTATCCTCTACGGCTCCGATGTTCTTTCTAAAAACCGCTATGCTGATTGCTACGACAAGGCGCTGAGAGTCAGAAGAATCGTAGCAGGCAAAGTGGCTGAGCTTTTAAGCAAGTATGACGCTCTGCTCACTCCTGTAACCTCAAAGAGCGAGTATACTCCTTATGACATCAAAGATGCTTTCAACAAAGTATATGAAGAGAGCGTTTTCACTTCTGTAGCTAACCTCATCGGTATCCCTGCACTTGTATCAGGTGGCGCTCAGCTTATGGGCGAGCATTTTTCTGAGAGCAAGCTTCTCTCACTCTCAAAAACAACAGAAAGGAAGGGTGAATAATAATGAACTTTGAACTTGTTATCGGTCTTGAAACTCACGTTGAATTAAACACAAATTCAAAAATCTTCTGTTCATGTGGCGGTCACTCTTCTCCTATTGAGCCTAACGATTGCGTATGCCCTGCTTGTTGTGGTATGCCTGGTATGCTCCCTGTTATGAACAAGCGCGTTGTTGAGCTTGCTGCAACAGCAGGTCTGATGCTCAACTGCGAAATTAACCGCTACACAACATTTGACAAGAAAAACTACTACTATCCTGACCTTCCTTGCGCTTACCAGATCACTCAGCTCAATCACCCTATCTGCGTTAACGGTCTTGTTAAAGTCAAGACAGCAGATGGCGAGCGTGACATCAGAATCAAGCAGATTCATATGGAAGAAGACGCAGGTAAGCTCGTTCACGGCGGAAACTCTTCTTTCGTTGACTTCAACCGTACTTCTGTTCCTCTTATCGAAATCGTAACTCAGCCTGACTTCCGTTCACCTGAGGAGGTTGTCACATACCTCTCAAAGCTCAAGTCTATGTTCAAGTCAACAGGCATTTCTGAATGTGAAGAAGGCGCTATGCGTTGCGACGTTAACATCTCTGTTCGAGAAGCAGGATCTGAAGAGTTCGGCGTTCGTACTGAGATCAAGAATATGGCTTCTTTCGAAGCTATTGACCGTGCCATCCGATACGAAGCTCAGCGTCATATGGATGCTATCGAGTTTGGTACTGAGGAACTTGTTCAGGAAACTCGTCGTTTCGACGATGTATCTGGCAAGACATCAGCTATGCGTAACAAAGAGACTGAAGCTGACTATCGTTACTTCCCAGACCCTAACCTTATGCCTATCGTTATTGATGACGAGTGGCTCGAGCAGATCAAGGCTAACAAACCTGTAGCTCTTGATGAAAAATCTGAGGCTTATGCTGAAATGGGTATTTCTGACAAGGAAATCGCAATGCTCATGAGCGAACACACAGTAGCTAAGCTTCTTGATGACGTTATCGCTCTTGGCTGTAACGGTAAGGACGCTGCTGCTTGGATTCTCACTGACTGTGCAGGAATTCTGAGAAAAGCAGGCTTAAAGCTCAAGGACCTCGCTGTCCCTGCTGACTCCCTTGCTTATCTCATCAAGCTCGTCAATGCCGGCAAACTCAACCGTGGTGCTGCGAAGAAAACTCTCATCGCGGCTATCGAAGACGGTGCTGATATTGAAAAGTTCGTTGAAGACAATGGTTTCTTGGTAGAAGTTGACAACTCTATGATTGAGTCTGTTATCGACAAAGCTATTGAGTCTAACCCTCAGGCAGTTGCTGACTACAAGTCAGGCAAAGAAAAGGCTCTCATGGCTATTTTCGGTGCTTGTATGAAAGAGCTCAAGGGTAGCGGTGACCCAGGCGTTATCCGCACAATGCTTATCGAAAAGCTCAAATAAAACACAAACTGCCGTGCACCCCACGGCAGTTTTTCATCTTATATTATTTGTTGGGAGGCACACAATCCCTCCCCTATAGTGGAGAAATCTGATATGACTATCAAACTTTATGAAAACGATTCATACCTAAAGAATTTCGAGGCAACCGTCTTGTCCTGCGAAAAGTCAGGCGACTTTTTCCTCGTTGTACTCGACAAAACCGCGTTCTTCCCTGAGGGAGGCGGTCAGCAGGCTGACAAAGGCACCATAAACGGCGAGTCTGTCCTCGATGTTCAAATCAAAAACGAAATCATCACCCACAAAGTCAGCACTCCATTTGAAGTCGGAAGTGTTGTCAGCTGTGAGCTCGACTTTGACACCCGTTTTGCCCGTATGCAGAACCACACAGGTGAGCATCTTATCTCAGGTATCATTCACTCTATGTTCGGATATGATAACCTCGGCTTTCATATGAGCGAAAAAACCTTCACCCTCGACCCAAGCGGTATGCTAAGCGATGAAGACATACGCGAAATCGAAAGAAGAGCCAACCAGGCTGTATATGAGAACAAGCCTATCACTGTCGCTTATCCAAGCAAAGATGAACTCAAAACTTATGATTACCGAAGTAAGCTTGATTTAGAAGATGGAGTCCGTCTTGTCACTATCACCGACTACGACACTTGTGCTTGTTGTGCACCGCATGTTTCTCACACAGGCGAAATCGGTATTATCAAAATCATCGACTACATACAGTACAAAGGCGGTATGCGCCTGACCGCTGTGTGTGGCATCAACGCTTATGAAGACTACTGCGCTCTTCACAACAGCAACAAAAAAATGATGCATCTGCTCTCAGCTTCACGCGACAAGGTACTCGAATTCGTCGAAAAAGACGTTGATACTATCGGAGCGCTCAAAGCTGAAATCAACAAACTTAAATCCGAGCTTTCAAAAGCACAGCTCGAGATTGTTGATATAGGCTCAAACCTCATCGGATTCACCAAAGACGCGTCATTCGATGATATCCGTGCGCTTGTCAATGAAAATGCAGACAAAGCAGACATCACAGCGTTTTTCAGCCTATCTGATGAGAACAACTACTCCTATGTTGTAGCAAGTAAAAACAGCGATGTACGCGACATCGTCAAAAACCTGAACACTACATTCAACGGAAAAGGTGGCGGTCGTCCGAACTACGCGCAGGGCAAGATTGAAGCCGATAAATCCGACATCACCGCATTTTTTGAAAATATGTAAGCACAAAAAAGCAGCCGAGGGTAAAACACCTTCGGCTGTAGTTTTTTGCTTTATTTTTGATTTATTCTCCGATAAGCTCGAGAAACTCAGACTTTGTGAGAGCTGTGCATTTGCTGAATTCAGCAACCATATCGTGCATCTGCTCATTTTCGATTCTGTCGAAGTCGTGCTGGAGAACAACCTCTTCTCCGTCAAAAATAACGTTCACATAAATATCGTAGTATGAGTCTTTCGGGTCCTTCAGATATAAAACGTATTCAGGCTCATTTTCAGGAGCTTCTTCACAGTCTTCCCAGTTATCAAAAAGTCTGATGCATATATTTTTGAACTCTTCCTCATTTCTTGATGAGAACATTTCCACCTTGTTTTCGGTCTGCGCATCCAGAACGATAATCTTCACATAGTCTTTCTTCGCTACCATAAATGCCGCAACCGAAACAGCGAGCAAAAGCACAATGATAACGATAGAAACAATCAGTCTGCTTTTACTGATGGAATTACTTTTGGTCTTATTTTTATTTTCCATTTTAACCTCCGAAAAATGTCACGGGAAAGTTTCTAGCTCTCCTTGACAATAATCATAAAATCAATCCATAATACCTGCTAAGTATTTATATGCTACAACTCTTGTACAAGCTTTCTGGAGTATCTCTTTGTCGATAGTACCATCGTTAAGTCCGCCTAAAATCGCCTTGTAAGCCTCTTCCACATTGCTAACCATAACAAGGTCGTTGCCGGCAAGCACCGCCTGAACATAAACATCGTTACCATTTGCATAAGCGCTATAGTCAGCGTTGTTGAGGTTATCGGTCATAATAAGACCACTAAATCCGATTCTGTCCATTAAAACTGTATGAGCATAGTCAGAAAGTGACACTACGCAGTTAGGGTCAAGATTCTGCACAAGTGCGTTTGACATCATAACAACGTGAGCACCCTTGTTAACACCAGCCTCAAACGGCTTGAAGTCGTTTGTCTCAAATGTTGAAATTTCTCTTGTATCAACTACAACACTCTCAAGTGTATCAGGACAAGTACCATAACCTGGGAAGTGCTTGAGCGCAACTGACACACCCTTGCTCTGGCTGATTTCAGTAGTGTTTGAAACATAGTCACAAGTATCCTGAGTTGTACCACCGAGCGAACGGGAATACATAATATGATTCATCTCTTCACCCATATCACATACAGGAGCGAGATTGAGATTGATACCAACACTCTTGAGCATATCAGCCTTCTGCTGTTCGCTTTCCTTGAGTGCATCAAGTCCTCCCTGAGCGAAAATATCCCTTGGAGAATAGAAATCATACTGAGGGAAAGCGTCCAGGTCACTTATCGCTGTAACAGCGCCACCCTCTTCTTTCACCGCCATAATCATCGGTGTTGAAGCGTTCTTATTGAAAGAAGCGATATGCTCTTTGACACCACTTTCGTCCATCATAGCGAAGTTGTCAGCTGAAAAAACATAACCCGACAATGCAAACTTGGTAGCTGTTGTAGAGGCTGTGTCGTCAATTGGACAAGTGCCAATGAGAACCTGACCAACGAGCTGTTCATCAGAAAGGGAAAGAACATACGAGTATGCCTTGTCATAGTTATCCTTGAAGATGCCGTTGTCATTCCAATCACTTGGCATTTTCGCATCAACAACAGGTTCTTTCTTGTCCTCTTTATCTTCTTTTTTATTTTCCTTGTCGTTTTTTGATACCTGAGACGGAGTTGAGTCATCCTTAGTCACATCAATATAGTGGAAAAGGCTCGCACCAAATGCAACCGCCGCTACCAGTATCAAAGAAATACTTACAATCAAAAACTTTTTCATTTAAACCTACCTTTCGAGTTTAAACCTTATATAAGCGCACCACCTATACAGGGTCATTATACCACCAAATATTGCACATTTCAACAGTATTGTTACAATATCTTGACACCTACCTTTTTTTCGGCTATCATAAGTCAGAGAAAATGGAGGGAAATATGAAAAGCAGAAAATTTTTGTCAAATATCGCGCTTATTACAGCAGCGCTTGTGTGGGGTTTTGCTTTTGTTTCTCAGGAACAAGCTGCGAAGTATGTCGGTACATTCACCGTCAACGCCCTGCGTTCTTTTGTTGCGGTTATAGCACTGCTACCGCTTATCTTTTTTATGTCGAAAAAATCAGGTGTGCCTGTTCTTTGCAACACTAAGTCAGACCTGAAATTAACACTCAAAGCGGGTGTGTTGTGTGGCGTACTGTTGTGTATTGCTTCAAACATCCAGCAGTTCGGTATTTCGCTTTATCCTGATGATGCGGCTATCTCAGCCCGTAGCGGATTTATCACAGCGCTTTACGTTGTGCTTGTTCCGATTTTCGGGTTATTCTTCAAGAAGAAGGTTGCGTTCACCGTATGGATTGGTGCCTTTGTTGCTACCATCGGTTTGTACCTGCTTTGCGGTTCCAACGGACTTTCGGGAATTTATCTTGGCGATGTCATCGTGTTCCTGTGCGCTGTATCGTTCTCATTCCAGATTCTCTGTGTTGACCACTTTATCGACAGAGTTGATGGTGTGAAGCTTGCGTGCATTGAGTTTTTTGTATGTGGTACGCTCTCACTCATTTTGATGCTCGTTTTTGAACGTCCTGATATACTAAGCATTGTGAATTCATTCAAATATATTCTCTATCTCGGCCTTGTCTCAAGCGGTGTAGGTTACACCTTGCAGATTATCGGCCAGAAGTACTCAGACAACCCGACTGTCGCATCAATCCTGATGAGTTTAGAATCAGTTTTCGCGGCTCTTGGTGGCTGGTTGATAATGCACAAATCGTTGAGTATCGTTGAGCTTATCGGATGTCTTGTGATGTTTGTCGCTATCATCCTCGCCCAACTCCCTGTAAAACAAAAGAAAGCATAAGAAAAGTCCGTATCGGTTAGTTCTGATACGGACTTAGTTTTTTACTTTGAAATTGCGACGTAAGGTTTTGAGTACGGGTTGAGCCAGTAGAGAATTGAGAGAATATCATTCTGGCTGACACCAACACCACCCCAACTTGTAGGGCCATCGCTAACATGGATGAACTTTGCGCATCCCTGAGCAGGATCAACCGGATCACGGTTGTAGTCAAACACGATAGCATATGGATATGAACGGCTGAACTCAAACAACCACTGCGATGATGTTCCTGCCCACTCATAGCCATTCACCCAGCGGTTGTAGCTTTCGGAACTTGGGTCAGTAATCCAGTAGTCGGAATCGTTAAACTGAGAATACTCAAACATAATGCCAGGGTCAGGCATAGTACCGAAAGTATACTCGATTTTGAACAGACCTGTCGGAGTCTTGCTCTCATAAGGAGTGACAGTTTTATCGATACCCTGTTCTCCGATGTAACCGCTGAAAGGACCAACGTTCTGTCTGAACACTCCATCCTCTCCTCTGTCATAGCAGTAAATCTGACAGGTGAGAGTGCTCTCGTCAGCATCAACGAACATCATCTGGTCAACCTTGATGTGTTTCATCTCTAGCGAGCAATTTTCGAGAAGCATCATAAACTGCTCTTCCTGCTGTACAGGTGGTGTTGTTGGAGCTTCTGTCGGTGGCTGTGTTGGTTTTTCAGTTGGTTTCTCAGTTGGTGGCTGTGTAACAGGTTCAGTAGCTGTGATATTACTCAGCGTGTTATCGAGCACATTGTATATACTATCACCGAAAGTGAATGTTATCACGAGTGTCGCAATCACAAGGAAAGTTGCAACGGAAACGAGAATCCCCGCTTTCTGCTGTGATGACGAGCGCTTTTGCTTGTAGCTGTGTGCACTTCTGTATCGTGATTTATATCTTCTTCTGTTTTTAGTTCTGTCGTTTTTATATGCCATAGCAGTTCATCCTTTTGTTACTACTTATGTATCTTACACAAAATCACGGTAGCGTTATCCTTGCCTCCGTTATCCATAGCTTTTTGAATCAGGTCCTTCGCAATTTGAGATAGTTCTTGTTTTTGAGACAAGCACAATGTGATAGTTTCCTCATCAACCATATCGGTGATACCATCGGTACAAAGCATGAAGATATCATTCACTTTATATGCACCTTTCGCAAGATACGGGTCAAGACCATTCTTGTCGGGTGTGCCGATGAACTTTGTCAGCGGTGCTTTTCCCGAAAAACCAACCGCAGTATGGTCTTTTGATATCTGTCTGAGTTCGTTTTTGCTAAACTTAAAAATTCTGCTATCACCAGCGCTCAAAATGTAAATCTCATTTTTGTAAAACTGGATCATAGCGCAGGTGGTACCCATCAGCACCAGCGAACGTGAAGCAGTTTCTTCAAGCACCCTGTCGTTTAAAATATTAGCAAGCTCGATAAGATACTCGGAAAACTCAGCGGTATTCTCGCAAAACACACGACAATTATCAGCCGCAACGAATGATGCTATCTCGCCGCAGGCTTCTCCGCCCATACCATCAAACACAGCACACATCCTGTTTTCACTTGTCAGAAACTTTCCTGAAAACGCCTCATCTTCTACGCTGTCCGGATTGAGTCTGAGCTGACCGTCACAGTAAAAGTTGTCTTCGTTATTCATCCTCACTTTACCCATAGTTGAGTACAAAGCATACTCTACTGTGTAGGTTCTTCTCATCCTCTCACCTCTTTTCCTCAGTCTTTTTGTAAGTCAGCTGCAGCAAGGAAACTGTCAGGAACTTCAATTTCTCTTTCGCCAAACTCAGAAAACTCAAATTTCATAAAATGAGTTTGTCCTTCTATCATATAGGAGATATCGATGTTTCTAAGATATCCCTTTTTATCTATGGTCAGCTTCACCACACAATAAACCTTTTCGAGATTTTCGTAACTGTTTTCGACTGTATCACGAAACTTTGTATACTCATTGGCACTTGAATATGCTGAACCGATATTGCGCACGATAATACCCATAAGAGTTTTCATATCAGGGGTGTAGGATATAACCGTACCCTGAGCTGTATCGTTTATCTGCTGATACAGGACTCTGTGAAGATTCTTTGTTGACGAAACTTCCTTGAGAATAGCTCCGATTGACTTAGAAAGTTGCATAGCGTCGAAC
Source organism: Ruminococcus sp. (assembly GCA_045124035.1). Classification (GTDB taxonomy): domain Bacteria; phylum Bacillota; class Clostridia; order Oscillospirales; family Acutalibacteraceae; genus Ruminococcoides. Next base: position 13,415 of record JBGVLC010000023.1, read on the forward strand.
TTATCATTAGCGCCTGTATAACGAATAATCGCACTTGTGTCGAGTCTGCCCTTTCTGTAGTCGCGATAAAAGTCGAAGAAGTCAAGCGAACGGTCGGTGTAGTCTTCCACACTCCACTTACCTCCGTAGTAGTTACCTCTGTACGCCTTACTTCCTCTTGAATAAGTCACGGCATCATACTCATACCCATCGTACTTAGCGTGATAAAGCGAAGTTAATTGCTGATTGCTAAGCTCAAGCTCGAACTCTCCGTCGCACTCCATAAAAGTATTCTCATTTATTCCTGCGGTTATGTGATAAGAAAATCCGCCACTTTCTAAATTCTTCGACGAAGACTTCACGAATGTTCGAAGGACACCATTTTCGAAATTCATATACAGAATAAGCGCAACAACTGTCACTACCATCACAACGCCAACCGTAACAAAAATCGAAAAATTCAAATACTTTTTCTTTAACTTTTCTCTGTTCTCTTGATCATAAATCCTCTCTGATTTGCTCAGCTTTCTTCTTTTATTATAAAAATCAAACATATAGTCCACCTGATTATAATTAACAAAATCGTCTAACTATCCCAATTATACATATAAAATTATATCAAAAACACTCTCATATTGTCAACACAGATTGCATTTTGTCTGTCTAATTTTCCGAAAATACTCTTGCAGTTGAAGTTACTAAATGCTACAATCTAAGTATCTTAATAGAAATTCTGTTTTCGGAGGTTATATTATGTCAAAAACAAAGCTTACCATAACGCTGAGCGCTATTGCTCTTTGTCTCGTGATGATTTTCTCTTGCTTTTCTGCGAGCGCTAAGGTCTTTTATGGAGATGTTGACGCTGACACATACCTGACCGTTATTGATGCGACTTTGATTCAGCAGCACTTAGCTTCTCTGACAAACCTGACTGATGAACAACAGAAAGTTGCAACAGTCTCAGGAAACGAAAACCTCTCTGTTATAGATGCCACCCTTATTCAGCAAAAATGCGCTGAGATTATCGAAAAATTCCCTGTCGAGGAGGAAAATGACGTGAATCCTACAGAAAAAGAAACGCTGACCAAAGTGTCAAAAAACATCAACGTGTACTTCTCAAACAACAAGAATTGGACTAACGTCTACGCATACATCTACAACAGCGCAACAGGACAGCCAAAATCAGCCTGGCCTGGAGAGTTACTCAGCAACGCTATTATCAACGACTACGGCGAGAGTGTCTACGCTATTAATGCAGACACTGAAAAGTTTGACCGAATCATATTCTCAAACGGCACATACCAGACAACAGACACACCTCTTAGCGTATGCAACTCAGGTTACTTTATAATTTCACCTCGAAGAATCAACGGAAAGTACGTCACCGGTGTTTATCCATACGGTCAGAACAGCGAAGGTACTATAAAGTACGTAAACCTTGAATACTCAAAAGGCTACAACAAGGAAATCACCATCTGGACTCCTGTAGGCTATGACCCTGCTGACAAAGACAAAAAGTACTCCGTGCTTTATATGACAGACGGCCAGAACATCTTCGGTGACAAAAATACAATGTCGGGCTATGAATGGGAAGTTGACGAAACTGTGCTCTCATATATGCAAAACGGCGGTGACGGAATCATCGTTGTCGGTATCGATAACTCAAACGCAAAGCGTGACTCAGAGCTGACTCCTGACCTCGGCGATATTGCTCCGGAAGTAAGAAAACAGTATGGAACTGCATTTGATAACGGAACAGGCGAAGCTTACTCTGACTTCGTTGTCGAAAAGGTCATCCCATATATCGATGCTAACTACAACACAAACTCCATCCGCGGTATCATAGGCAGTTCATCAGGCGGTATTGAGTCTTTCTACATCGGTATGGAAAATATGGACAAATTCGATTATATCGGAGCTATCTCTCCTGCTTTCCTGCTTTATGACAAGGCTACATGGGACGAATACTTAAGCAAGTTTGATTTCTCAGATAGCTCAAAACTTCCTCGAATCTATTTCTTCAATGGCAACTCACCTAGTGACGCTCTTGAACAGGAGCTCTATCCTAACGCGGTTGCAATGCAAGGCTGGATGGAAAAGAAAGGCTACAACAGCTCACTTATGAAAACTGTTGTCGATAACGACGGTACCCACAGCGAGCTTTTCTGGGAAGTATGGTTCCCTGAGGCTCTCGCTTTCGGTCTTGGATATTAAATCAATAACACAAAAATGAAACGGGTTGTCTGACGACAGCCCGTTTTCTGTTAAATATACAGTTCATCTTCTTCCCACTTAGCAGGGTTATTTTCAATATAGTTAAGGTGCTCGATATAATCTTTTTCGTTTCGGATAATATGATCGTTGAAAGAACGCTGCCATAGCGTCTCACCATGCTGATGTGTCGTGAACGACTTAAACCTCGCAATCACATCCTGTAGGGGAGGGTCTCCGTGCCCTCCTACAGACTCTTCATATCTGACCAACAGGGTGTATATGGTTCGGCATAATAACGTAACGATCAACACTAACCGCATAATAATTCATATTTATGAATTCGATAGCTTTTTTCACTTTGATACCGACATCTGTCAACTGTGTTTTAGGGAGGGCGCAGAGACCCTCCCCTACAATTTCACACAATAACGCCTTTCTGTCTTTTACACACACCGTCACAAAATACACTCCTGCGGTACTGTAATCATAACACTTTAACCTAGTGGGCTTTCTCTTTTGTGCTTCTGTTTTGTCCATAAAACATCACAGAAGCGGTGAGAACACCTTGAGTATCTCAGCAACAACGCGGTCAGACATCTTGAGGGTAGCCTCTCTTTTAGAGATAGCCTGAGAAATGTTTTGGGTATTGATAAAATCATTCTTCATATCAACAATACACTCGGTATCATACATCCACGCACCACACTCAAAATGGTGCACAAGCGAGCGATAGTCGAGGTTAATCGTGCCACACACAGCGAATTTATCATCACACACAAAGCTCTTTGCGTGGATAAATCCAGGGGTATATTCAAACACCTTTACGCTCGAATCAACAAGCTTTTTGTAGTTTGACTGAGTCATACGGAAAACAAGCTTTTTGTCAGGAATATGAGGGGTGATGATTCTGACATCAACACCTCTTAAAGCTGCGTTGCACATCGCATTGATAAGCTCTCTGTCGCAGATGAGATACGGCGTGCAGATGTAGATATATTCTCTGGCAGCGTTTATCATATTGAGGTAAACCGTCTTTCCGATATCCTCGGTATCAATCGGGCTTGGAGAGTCACCAAACGGCACAACATAGCCCTTGCCGACATCTCCCCCCTTTGTCATATTCAGGTACTTGTCACAGTCGAGCTGTCGCTCGTTCTGCATATTCCATACTGAGATAAAAAGTGCGGACAAGTTTTTCACCGCTTCGCCCTCGATTTTCACGGCTGTGTCTTTCCAGTGTCCGTATTTCACTTTCTCGTTTATGTACTCATCAGCAAGATTAACACCGCCTGTGAATCCGACTTTTCCGTCAACAACTGTGATTTTTCTGTGGTCACGGTTGTTGTGAATATGAGACAGAATAGGCTTGAACTTGTTGCAAGGAACACAGTTGATGCCCACGCTCTGAAGCTCTTTGTAATACTCTTCATCAAGTGTCGCGATACATCCAAGATCATCATAAAGCAAAAAGACCTCAACGCCCTCTTTCACCTTATTTCTGAGCACCTTGTAAATCGCACTCCACATCTTGCCGTCTTCAATGATGAAGTACTCCATAAAGATGAAGTATCTCGCCTTTGAAAGTTCCTCAAGAAGTGCTTTCAGAAAGTCCTCACCAAGCGGATAATACGTAGTTTTTGACTTATCAAAAACAGGCATTTTCGAGCTTTGATAAAGATATCTTGCCTGAGCATAAGCATCTATATCCTGAGCTTTGAGTTTCTCCATATTATTTGTCTGGAGCATATGCGGACGGATTTTCTTCGCAGATTTTTCAAAGCGGGCATAGTCATCTTTGCTCGCATTGTTGCTAGACAAAAGATAAAACACAAACGCGCCGATAATCGGCAGAAGCATCATAATAACAACCCACGGAAGTTTCATCTCGGGAATCTCGTCGCGATTGAGGATGTAAATGAGGGTCACAATGTAGAACACCCATCCGAGTACTGTCACAGGCCAGAATGCATCCGACAGCCAACAAAACAGTCCCATAAGAAGCGAAAACTCAAGCAAAATGATAACCGCCCCGAGGAAGAACCTCGAACGCACCAACCTTCTCAATTTATCTATCATAATTTTCCCCTATCTATGTTAATACCGACATTATATACCAAAACCCTGTTCAAAGCAACATACTGAAACACTTACGCACATAACAACAAAGCCCCGAAAAACTCGGGGCTAAATCTGTATCACTTAACTTTATTCGACAACTTCATAAATTATAAAAGCATCGCTATAATTCTCAACACAGTTAGTTATGATTGCTTTTACTCTGTACTCTCCAGACTCTTCGAATGTATATGTGAATGTATTATCACTGGAATTTTCAACAACAAGAACATCACCTACATAAAAATCATAAACATACGGCTCATAAGTTCCATCAACATCCACAGTAAAAGTAACAGGAGCACCAACCTTAGCAGAAGGCTCACTCACAGTAAAAATACCGCTATACATATAGATATATGTTTCTTCTCCAACAGGATATCTGTCAATAAGTCCTGCTAACTTCATCTGTATCATTGTTGCATCAAAAACTGTGATATTCCCATCACCATCAACATCTCCAAGCTCTTTTTGCAACGCACTTGGTGTCTCAAGCTCAGCGAGTGCTCTTTGTATGAAAGTTGCATCAGTTACATCACGAGAATGATCAAAGTTTGCATCTCCGAAATAAGCAGGCGCAGGTATAGCAGAAGCACTTATCACACATATCGACATCAGAACAACAGCCACAAATAAACTAATAATTTTTCTCATATCATCATCTCCTGAGCGAACACATATATAACCTTTTGTATCTATATTTTACCATTATGTTTTTATGTTTTCAATTGCTATTCTTACAAATATAAGATTGTGTTTTTGTACAATATGTCACAACAGTTTTCAATGTAAACAAAAAGGACACCTCAAGCGAAGTGTCCTTTATATTTTATATTACTGACCGTAGATATATGTATCGCACAGGTACTTGCCACCTGACTGTGAAGTGGTGTAGAAACCTTCGTTGTCGATATTTGAAAGTGTGAGGTCAACTGTCTGAGAAGAACCGTTGTTGAAGATGATACTTGTGTACTTGTTTCTTTCAACAGTAGTCTTGTAGATTTTCTGACCAATTGAGTTAGTCTCAACATAGCTCATAGCAACACCAGGCCAGTTTGCGTTGTTGCCTGAAGCGTTCCACATATATACGTTTACTGTTGACCAGTTGTTAACGTTTGTGAAATACACATCGATATTGCTGCCGCCTGTGTTACCGCCTGAGTTGCCACCGCCTGAGTAAGCGCCGATAGCTGTTAATATCTCAGTAAACTTAGTGTGAGCATTATTGAGCATATCGTAAGCAGTCTGTGACTTGTCACCAGACTTCTCAAGCTGTTTTACGCACTTCTTGAGAGCCATAAACTGGTCAAATGATGAGTACTGCCAGTACTTTGAGAGGTCGCTCTTTGCAGTGCTCAAAAGGGAAGTCACATCGCCTGCAGAAGTTGAAGCAACTGACTTGCTCTTCTTGAGCTCAGCAGGGAACTTATCGATAAGCTCTGCAACTTTCATCTGGATATATGTTGCATCCATGACTGTAATCTTTGCATTGCCCATAACCTTAGCATTGTCAAGCTGTTCGCCATAGAGCTCTCTCATCTCAGCAAGATAAAGCTGAATGTATGTTGCGTCGATGACACCAACCTGACCGTCGAGGTCAACGTCACCATAGAATGGAAGTGGCTCAGTTGGCACAACAGGTGGCTTCTGTGTAGGCTTTACTGTTGGTTTTTCGGTAGGCTTTTCAGTTGGCTTCTCTGTAGGCTTTACAGTAGGCTTCTCTGTAGGCTTTTCAGTTGGCTTCTCTGTTGGCTTTTCAGTTGGCTTTTCAGTTGGCTTTTCTGTTGGCTTCTCTGTTGGCTTCTCTGTTGGCTTTTCAGTTGGCTTTTCTGTTGGCTTTTCAGTTGGCTTTTCTGTAGGCTTTTCTGTTGGCTTCTCTGTAGGCTTTTCTGTTGGCTTTTCTGTTGGCTTTTCAGTTGGCTTCTCTGTTGGAATAGCTGATGTAGAGTTAGGAATAATATATGTGCAACTTGGCATAATCTCGTTTGAATAGAGGTTAGCACCGTTGAAGATAATATAATCCTTGTAAACATCAACGTAGTAGCCTTCGCTAAGACCGAGAACAGGGTCTCTGTTAACAGAACCGTTGATAAGTCTTCTTACACCACCGATAGCACTATTGTGCATCATAACAGCAGAAGTGCCGTTATTATCTGAGTAGTTGAGGTGAGCGCCAAGCTCAAGGTGAGTGTGACCTGTGATGATAACACACTTCTTGTATGTTTCCATAAGTTTGATGAACTTAGCTGTAGCAGCCTGAGACTTCTTCATACCAAGGTCGTAGTAGTAAGGTGCAGATGCCTTGTCACCACTACCCCAGCTTTCAACGTTAGCGTGCTCCATAATGAAGATGTTCTTGCCGTCGTTCTGATACTTCTTGAGGAGTCCCTCGAGCCAAGAAAGCTGTGCATCGCTGAACTGGTTGCCCTGATTGGTGTAGAAACCACCCTCCTGAGCCATAAAGATGAAGTGGTCGCCAGTTGTTGGCTCTGTCATCTCGAAGTAAGGTTTGTTAGCCTTGATAGTAGCAGCTGTTGAGTCAACACCTGTACCCATAACGAAAGGTCTGTTATTTACAGCAGCATTACCCTGCCAGTTAACGTGAACATCGTGGTTACCGTTACACTCCCAAACAGGGTTAGCGTAGCTTGAATTAGCGAGAATTCTCTGGTATGCCTGATACTCAGCAGCATAAGTCTGACCACCGTTCTGGTCGTTGACAATATCACCTGATGAAACGAGGAAGTCTACATCTCTCTGTGCAAAATTCTCGAGAGCTTTAGCCCAGTGAGTCTCGTCGTGTGGATACTTTCCTGAACCATAGCTGTCGTTAGCAATCTGTGGATCAGAAAAAGCACCGAAAGAATAGATAGCACCTGTGCTTGAGAGTCTCTTTGAGGTTGGGACTGTGTATGTACCCATAGCGTTAGCTACTGTACGATTTGAAACAGCAGGTACCGATGTAGATTTGATAGCGATAATCTGTGTAGCTTTAGGCGGAATAGCTGTGTGGTCAAGCATATTGTAGGTTTTTGTGCCTGAAGAAACATTGAGTGTAGCTATTTCTTTGTAGCCGTCAAGAGCTTTGGTTGAGTCCGCCCAGTAGAGGTAGTAGTTACCTGCGGCTGAACTCTGGTTAACAGTGAGGCTGATTGTACCCTCAGCAAAGCCTGCTTTTGATGCTTCCTGTCCTGTGAAGCTGTACGAAATTGTGACACCGCTTGCAGCTGTGAACACACCTATCGAACACATAAGCATAGACAATGCAACGAGGACCGCAAAGGCGATTGCGATTAGTCTTTTCATACTGATTCCTCCAAATAAAAGTCTTAAAGTTTTCGGACTTTCTTGCGCACATTTCTCGGGTTTTGCGTGCGTATAACTTTAACATCTATATTTTACCACAAAGATTCCTACAATAAAAGAGTTTTGTGGATTCCAATATAACGAAAATATCAGCCGTTTTTTGTCGTTTTGACTATGTTTTGACGATATTTTTTGATTGTCATTATTTTGGATCCCGTTCACCTTCACAAGGCTTTTGGCAATTCCTACAAAAACAACGCTTGATTTTTGTGCAAAAATAACTTTACTTTTACTTTTCACTGTGATATACTCATTGTATCTAATAGTAGGTTGTTATAATTTCTATAAAAAGTTACGGGAGGAAATCTTATGAAGAAGTTATTTGCTATCGTTTGCGTTGCAGTTATGATGCTTATGATGTGCTCTGTTACAGCTTTCGCTGAACTCAGCCCAACTGTTAAGCCAACTCCAGAAAAGCCAAGCGGTTCTGATACATCACCACAGACAGGCGATGTTGCTGTATACGCTGGTATGGCTGCTCTTATGATGGCTGCAGGCGCATCTGTTATTGCTGTTAAGAAAATCAAAGAGTAATAAGCTCAAGCTTTCAGGCTCCGCTTTTATGCGGAGCTTTTTTGTTTTCTGCCTATTGTTAATATTATCTTAATTGACTATCGCTTTTCGCTATAGTATAATTATTATGATTAATTATAATAAATTGAGGACGATTATGAAAAAGAAATCAAATAAGGCCCTGTGGGTCGTTATACTTATAATCTCAGTTCTTATTTGCGTTGTCTGTGGTGCTTATCTTCTGAAGTACTTTTTCTTTGATGATAACCAGAGCGAGCTTAGAAATCTGCCGACAACTATGACTGAAGCTGTGACCGAAGCTCAAACAGAAACCCAGTCTGAACCTGTCACAGAAAAACCGACTGAAAGATTCAAGGAAACCACAACCAAACTTCTGGAAGAAGACTTCGTCAACTTTCACGAGCTTATGGAACTCAACGAAGATATCTACGCGTGGATTTATATTCCTAACACTAACGTCGACTACCCTGTTGTACAAAGCGCTTCAGGCGTTGATGACAGTTTCTATCTGTCCCACAATGTATACAAAAACTACCAGTTCTCGGGAACTATCTACTCTGAGAAGAAGAACAATCGCAAGTTTACTGACCCAGTAACCCTGCTTTATGGCCACAATATGCTCAACGGCTCTATGTTCGCTTCTCTTCACAACTTCAACGATGAAGATTTCTTCGAGAAGAATAACACCATTTTTATTTTCACAAAAGACAAGGTGCTCACCTATCTTGTGTACTCAGCATACCAGTACGATGACCGCCATATTTTAAATTCATTTGATATGTCAGATGAAAAGAGTTTTCAGAGTTATCTTGACTCAACTTTAGAAAAGCGTCCTTACTACTGCAACGTGCGAGAAGGAATCACTCTTAACACAAATGACAAAATTCTGACCCTATCAACCTGTATGGATGGTGGCGGAAATGTCAGATATCTCGTACAGGGGGTGTTAGTCGATGAACAACCACAGTAACGAAAACAACACAAACAAAAACTTATATAAGAATTTTACACAGGAAGAACTCGATAAAGTCGAATACGTCCTTCCAGTAAAGAAAAAAAAGTCTCATAAAAAACACGCAAAGAGAAAGATTGATGTAAACAACATCGCTGAAACTGATGGTTTTATTTTCGCTCAACCTCACAACAAGAAGAAGGAAAGAAAAAGAAAAGCTCTCAAAGTTTTCGGTATCATAACGGCAGTTATAGCTTCACTTCTGATTGTTGCAACCTCTACCCTCTTTATCTTCAATGAAGTCGGCAAAAGTGCTATGCATAACTATGAGGATATGAACATTGAGCCTCCGGTTGAGGAAATCGAAAAAGTAGAGAAAATCGAAAACGATGGTAAAACTATCACATACAACGGTAGCAACTACACCTTCAACGAAAAGGTAGCTACCGTGGTTCTGATGGGTGTTGATACAGGCAAATACGATGGTGAAATAAACGAAACCAATGGTCAGGCTGACGCCATCTACGTCGCAGTTCTCGACACAAAAGAAAAGAAAGCCACTATCCTGTGTATCAATCGTGACACCATGGTCGATGTCAATGTCTACAACATCGACGGCGACTTTGTCAAAACCGAACCTCTGCAGATTTGTACAGCATACGCCTATGGCGACACCAAGGAAAACTCCTGTCTCAACACGTTGACAAGTTTGCAGCGACTTTTCTATGGTATGAAGTTCGATACATACTTCTCACTTGATATTACAGCTATCGAAGACCTCAACGATGCTGTCGGAGGAGTAACCGTCACAACAGACACTTTGTTTTACAGTGAAAGCCAGGGCAGAGAAATTCAGGCTGGTGAAACTGTAACTCTGTATGGAAAAGATACATCAAACTTCATCCGTAGGCGTGACACAGACAAGCTTGATTCAAATGTGGACAGAATGGGACGCCAAAAAGAGTACATCAGCGCATTTTTAGCTCAGACATTCCCAACCGTGAAGAGCAACCCTAGCGTCATCCTTGACCTGTACAGTTGCATAGATACAAATTCCACAACCAACCTTACACCGTCAAAAATGACCTATCTTGCATCAACAGCAGTATCAAACCTCGATTCGTACAAAGATATCGAGTTTGTCAGCATTGATGGCAAAGTAAAAAAAGGTGAATACGCAGAATTCCACGTAGATAAGGACTCTCTTATGGAAATTATGCTCGACCTTTTTTATGTAAAGGTAAAATAATGACACATAACAAAACCGCTGACTTATCCGTATAAAAGTCAGCGGTTCATTTTATCTATATTTTTCTTATTTCAGAAATCTGAGGTAACTCGTGATAAATCTTCACATACTCACTAGGAGCACAGCCGTACACACTCTTGAACACAGCAATAAACGATTTCACGCTAGGGAATCCATTCGAAAGTGCCGCGTGAGTTTCGCTGTCGTTATTATTCTGAATGTCGAGCAAAGCGTTTTCCAAACGAACAAGATTCAGGTAATTCTTGAATGTTTTTCGTGTGCTCTGTCTGAAGTATCGCGAGAAATATGTAGGAGTAAGTCCAACGTATGACGAGATATCGTCAAGACTGATTTTCTCCTTATAATTCTCCTTTATGAAGTCGATAGCTTTCTTAGCATACTCAAGGTCATCACTCGGGTCGTGTTGGGAAATACTTTCCTTTTTCACCCTGCATTTTGTGAACAAGACCATGAGAATCTGGCTCATAGCACAAGCGATTTTCAAATCAGAAAACTCGCTCTTGTTCTCAACCTCAAAAACAATAGCCTTGAGAAGCTGCGCAATACGCTGTTTAGCCTGCTCGTTCTTTTCAACATCGAAAGTGTAGTTTTCAAAGTCGTTGAAGTACGCCTTGATGTAGTTATATGAAAACAACACAACAAGGTACTTCACCTTTTCTTCCGGAAACTTTCCGCATGTCTGGTGAACACTTTCAGAATTAACAACAACATAATCGCCGTCAGAAAGGTCCCTGTCAACATTATTCTGCATAGTCCACATTCTGCCCTTGACAACGTAGTCAATCTCAAGATTTTTATGCCAGTGCTTATTAGTAAAACACTCACTGCCCGGCTTTTCATATAACATAACTTTACCCGGTAAATTATTATCCGCGGTAACTATTTCGTACTTACAACGATAAGAGTTAGACATACTATCACCCCACTTCGGACATTATAGCACATTTTTATGATGTTTGCAAATTTTATCTTAAACTTTTATTGAAAACAGCAAAATTTTATAGTATAGTATGTAATATATTTTTTGGAGGTGCATTATGAAAAGAAAATTATTAGCTTTCTTATCAGTATTGCTGATGCTTTTTGTATTTACCTCCTGTACTTATGATCCTGCCGACGGCAGTAAAGAAATGCTCGTGCATTTCATCGACGTCGGTCAGGGAGACTGCGTTTTGCTTGAATCCGGAGATGATTTCGTGCTTATTGATGCGGGTGAAGTTGAATACGGAGACTCGGTCTGCGATTATCTTTTGTCACGAAGAGTCAAGCAGCTCGACTATGTCATCGCAACTCATCCTCACTCTGACCACTGTGGAGGGCTTACAAAAGTCATAGAAAACTTTGAAACCAAGAATTTCATCACCAAAGAAACCGACCAGCAAACCAAAAGCTGGCTTGATGTTCTTGGTGCCGTTGACAAGTATGACGCAAACTACATCGATGCCACAGTAGGTTCAACCTACACCTTTGGTAACGCAAGTTTTGAAATTCTGGGACCGGTCACCGACTATGAAGACTACAACAACTCTTCTGTAATTGTGAAAGCCACCTGCAACGATACATCGTTTTTATTTACAGGAGATGTCGAAAAGTCAGCCGAGAACGATATGCTCAGAAACGGGATAATCGTAGAATCAGATGTTTTGAAAGTCTCACACCACGGCTCAAGCACATCAAGCTCATCTGAATTTTTGAGTGCTGTTGACCCGAGTTATGCCGTTATTATGTGCGGTGAAAACAACGAATACGGCCATCCCCACAAAGAGGTTGTAACTGAACTTGACAACCGAGGAATAACCACCTACCGCACCGACACTTGTGGCACAATAGTCGCAAGCGTTGACAATGGTGAACTGAGCTTTATGTCCTTCTCTGACAACTTACCTGCTGACAAAAATGACAAGAGCTATGAGTTCAAATATTATATAGGAAACAAAAACAGCAAGAAGTTTCACCTTGACTCCTGCTCAGGAGCTAAAAACACAAAACAGAAAAACAAGGTCTACTTCTTTTCAAAAACAGAAGCTCTGTTACGCGGTTACAACGAGTGTGACAGTTGCAATCCATAAAGGTGAATTATGCTAGATAAAAATATGTGCGTATGGGACGCACTCAAAAACAGCGAAAAACCCATCATCCTCTACGGAATGGGCAACGGTGCTGACAAGGTTCTCGACGAATTTGAAAAAAGAGATATCAAATGCAGTGGCGTTATGGCAAGCGACGACTTCGTGCGTTACCAGAACTTCCGCGGATTTATTGTCAGCAAGATGTCGGATTTCGAACAGCTCTACGGCGATTTCATCATCGCGTTATGCTTCGCATCTAGTCTGCCAAATGTTATGAGCCACATCGAGTATGTAGGAAGCTGTCACGAACTTCTCGTCCCGAACGTACCTGTCTTTGGAGATGAAGTCATCGACGACCAGTTCATAAACGAGAATATGGACAATATCAAAAAAGCTTACGAGCTCCTCGCCGATGAGAAATCAAAAGATGTTTTCCGTGGTGTGCTGAACTTCCTGTTTTCAGGAAAGCTCAGCTATCTCAAAGCAATCGACAGCGATAAGGATGAAGTGTTTGAGAGCGTACTTAAACTCAACGACAACGAATCTTACTTAGACCTTGGTGCTTATCGCGGTGATACAGTTGACGAATTTCTGCAATATACAAACTCATACAACAAAATCGTCGCAGTCGAACCAAACCTGAAAAACCACCAGAAGCTAGTTGAACATTGTGAGGCTCTGCGAAACTTCACCGCTATAAACGCAGGAATCTGTGACAAAAAAGGGACTATGCTTGTCTCCAAAGGCGGAGGAAGACAATCGCTTTTGGGAGACAAAAACGGAATCGAAGTCAGCACCCTAAGTGTTGACAGCATAAGTGCAACACACGGCGACTTTTCATATATCAAGGTTGACATTGAGGGTATGGAACACCAGATGCTCAAGGGAATGTCACAAACCTTAAGCTCAAAGCCTAAGCTCAACATCGCAGCATACCACACAAACTGTGACTTCTTCTCCCTCATCTTAAAAATCCACAATCTCAACCCTGAGTATAAGTTTTATCTGAGAAAGCACCCATACATCCCGTGCTGGGACCTCAATATCTACTGCATATAACAAAACGCACACGAACCTAGTCGTGTGCGTTTTTTGTTGTTCTCTTCGGAGAAATATTTATTAAGATAATTGACAGAACCACAAGCGCAATTCCAATGTAACCATACGGAAAATCAACCGCTTCATGAAACACCAGCGCGCCTGTTATTGTCGCAACAACAGGTTCAATAGATGCGATAATCGAAGCGCTGCTCGGGCGGATGAATTTCAAACCCAAAGTATATGTAACATACGGCAACACGCTGGTCACAACCGCAAACAAAACGCAGTACAAAAAGTCGCTAAAACTGCCACACATAAGCTGTGCCACAGGCTTGATATCAATGACACAAAGAGCTGATACTCCTGCAAAAATAAAGGTGTAAAGTGTGATAGTCAGCGGACTGTACCCTTTGTTGAGGGCAAGACGCGAAAATATCGAATATAGCGCATAGCACACACCGGACATAAGTCCGTAAGCGATAGCCACAGCATTTATATCGCCCACACCGCGCACAACACCTGTCACAAAAAGACAGCCCAAAAAGGCAAGCACCAACGATATCACTTTGATTATCGTGAGCTTCTCCTTGAATAACAGGAGCGAGAACAGCATAACAAAAATCGGAGCTGTGTACAGCAAGATCGAAGCCATCGAGAGTGAACTCTCCTCAATCGCCTTGAAATAGCAAAATGAGAATGTCGCAACACTCACAACACCCGATCCCAGAAAACACCACAAATCTTTCAGTTTTATATAAAACAGGTCTCGTCGAAAAAGCAACGCAAACAGCGCAAAAAGCACAGCCGAAACCGCCATACGAATCGCAACAATCTGCATCGACGAAAGTCCTGCATCCTGAAGTGAGCGCACAAATATGCCGATGATACCCCACAGCACACCTGCTACCACAACAAGCAAAGCATATAGTTTTTTCATTTTTAGCCTTCCAACATAATCTTAAAATAAGCACACGCAGGTGCCATATCATAAAGCGGAACAACGCCCTTGTCAAGAATACTACTCATTGAAAAGTAGTTATCCTTTCCGCTTTTGAGTCCGCAGATATAAAGCGGAACATTCTCGCTCTCACATTTTCTCATAAGAGTTGTGATGCATCTGTCATCCTGTCTGTGAGCACAAACCGAGCCTGCGTGATATGTGCGATGAAGCACAGCCGAAAGTGAACTCACATCAATCCTGCTGTAATCAAGATCCGGACACGGCATAACCTGCATTATTTTTTTCGAAAAGCTAAGGTCAGCATTAGCGAGCGACACACTTGGCAATTTTGCGTTTTCTTTTCTTATAACAACCTCACCGTTTTCAAAAACAGCGAACGCTCCTCCTAGAGAATAGAAATCATCACTTAGTGTATCACTTTCGAAAAGCTCCACCGCGTTGTGAATATAAACAACGCCATCGGCGTTACGATACGGAACATAAACACCACAAAGTTTACTTCTGATAATCTCGACACCTGCGATAAAATTATCCATTCCGTTTGATTTCTCATCCTGAAGCGACTTGTCCGCTGCAACAACAGCGACAGGCTTGTCGATGTCTGAAAACAGCAAACCGAGAAGTGCGGATGTATACGCAAGCGTATCCGAACCGTGGGTAACAATAATACCGTCGTACTTATCAAAATCGATATTCTTAAACTCATTAACTATTGTTTTGAAGTCAGTAAGTCTGATATTCTCGCTGAGTATATTCACAGGAGACAAAACATCGAACTCAGTAACGCTATCAATCTCCTTGTATTTTTTGAGCACCAAAAGCTTGCCTTGAGGCGTAACATCGATAACATTATCATCGATAATGCTTGCAATCGTTCCACCTGTTGTCATAAGTAAAATCTTCATAAAATCACCAATATTTAGTTTACCACAAAGAGATATGATTTACAACTGAGCATTTTCATTTATTGAGGGCTTAAAGCCTTGGCGCACAAAATATCACGCCTCGCTCCACCTCGTGTTCTTTTCAAATTTCTTCTGCTCCTCAACCGCTTGCTAAAATCAACGAAACCACAAACTCTTTGATTTCTTAACGCGCGGTGTCGGTCGCATCGAGATTTGAAAAGCTCGGTGGCTCGGCGCACAAAATAAAAAACAGAGGGTATTTCTACCCTCTGCATTAATTAATGTAAGAATTACTTTTTAGCGAGTTCTTCTTTGATAACTTTCTTGAAGTTTTCAGCTGTGAAGCCGAAGATTGAAAGAAGCTCGTGAGCAGGACCTGAGTAACCGAACTCATCATTCACACCGATTCTTCTTACTGGAACAGGACACTCTGAAGAAGTAACCTCGCACACAGCGTCAGCGAGACCGCCGATAACGTTATGCTCTTCGATAGTGATGATTCTACCTGTTTCCTTTGCAGCCTTGATGATGATATCGCGGTCGATAGGCTTGATTGTGTGGATATTGATAAGGCGAACATTGATGCCCTCTTCCTCAAGCTCAAGCGCAGCCTTTCTAGCCTCGTTAACAGGAAGACCTGTAGCGATAACTGTGATATCGTTACCCTCGTGCATTGTGATGCCCTTACCAAGCTCGAATGTGTATGTCTCAGGGTCATTGAATGATGGGATAGCGAGTCTGCCAAGACGGATGTAAACAGGACCATTGTGCTCAATAGCAGCCTTAGTAGCCTCGATCATCTCATAGTGGTCAGCAGGATTGAGGATTGTCATACCAGGTAAGGTACGCATAATACCGATATCCTCTAAGCACTGATGAGTTGCGCCGTCCTCGCCTGTTGAGATACCTGCGTGTGAACCCGCAATTTTAACGTTCAAAGCAGGATAAGCAACAGAGTTACGAATCTGCTCGAAAGCTCTGCCTGTAGCGAACATAGCGAATGATGCTGCAACAGGAACTTTACCGCAAGAAGCAAGACCAGCAGCAACGCCAATCATGTTAGCCTCAGCGATACCGCAGTTGCGGAATCTCTCTGGGAAGCTCTTCTCAAAGATAGATGTCTTTGTAGCTGCAGCAAGGTCAGCGTCAAGAACAACGATATTTTCATTAGTTTTAGCGAGCTCGCAAAGCGCCTCACCAAAACTCTCTCTGGTTGCTTTAGTAACTACTTGTGCCATAACTTAACCCTCCAATTCTTTGATCTGAGCGTCAAGCTCTTTGAGTGCGATTTCGTATTCCTCAGCGATACAAGCCTTGCCGTGCCAGCCCACTTCATTTTCCATAAATGAAACGCCCTTGCCCTTAACAGTCTTAGCGATGATAGCTGTAGGCATGCCCTTTGTTTCTTTTGCATTATTTAAAGCAGCTTCAATCTCATCGAAGTTATGACCATCGATTTTAAGAACATTGAAACCGAAGCTCTCGAATTTCTTATCAAGTGGCTCAACACCGCCAACCTGAGCAGTTGAACCGTCAATCTGAAGACCATTGCAGTCAACAAAAACCACGAGGTTATCAAGGCCCTTGTGAGCAGCAAACATAGCAGCTTCCCAAACTTCGCCCTCTTCGCACTCGCCGTCGCCGAGTACTGTGTAAACTCTGTAGTCTTTGTTATCAATCTTAGCGCAAAGTGCCATACCGCAAGCAGCAGAAATGCCCTGACCGAGTGAGCCAGTGCTCATATCGATACCAGGTGTACCCTTCATATCAGGGTGGCCCTGAAGCATAGCGCCAACGTGTCTGAGCTTCTCAAGCTCTTCCATAGGGAAGAAACCTTTGAGTGCGAGAACTGCGTAAAGGCTAGGACAGCAGTGACCCTTACTAAGAACAAAACGGTCTCTGTCAGCCCACTGTGGATTTTTAGGGTCAACATTCATCTCCTTGAAGTAAAGGTAGGTGAAGATGTCTGCAGCAGATAAAGATCCGCCCGGATGACCTGATTTTGCGTTGAATGTGCCAACGATAGCACCTCTTCTTGCTTTAGTAGCAAGAATTTTCATCTGATTTGTGTCAGTAGAATTCATGCGATGACCTCCTCAAAAGATATCGTAAAACATAGTTCGTTCATATTCTAACACAGAAAATTCGACGTATTTTTCATTTAAGAAAAAAACAGGAAAAAATAAAGGTAAATAATATTGAAATTATGGGATAAAAATTGTATAATTATACAAATTGCGAAAGGAAGTTTCAGATGTTACTCACCATTGATGTTGGAAACTCAAATATCAAATTCGGTATTTATGACGGCGATGAACTTCACAGAATCATCAAACTCTCAACCGATATATACAAAACAGCCGACGAGTTTGCGGTCGAACTTTTCACATTGTTCAAGGTTTATGCTGTTGATAGTTTTGACATCGACGGATGCATCATCTGTTCGGTTGTCCCTCGAATCACCAACCGCCTCAAAGCCGCTGTCAAAAGTGTGACAGGCGTTGACGCGCTGATAGTTGGTCCTGGAATCAAAACCGGTGTCAACATATGTATTGACGACCCTGCAACCTTGGGTGCTGACCTTGTTGTTGCTTGTGCAGCTGCGCAGAATATGTTCGATATTCCGTGTATCGTTATTTCGATGGGTACCGCTACCGCGATTTTTGTTATCGACGAAAACAAGCGTATGCTTGGTGGCACTATCGCTCCGGGCGTTTCTATTTCGCTTGATGCACTCACTTCGCATGGTGCGCTTTTGCCGTCTATCGAACTGAAAGCTCCTCAGAATATTATCGGCAAAAATACTGACGACTCAATCCGTGCTGGTGTTGTTATCGGTGCCGCTTGTATGCTCGACGGTATGATTGACAAAATCGAAGAGGAAATCGGAGCTAAATGTAATGTTGTTGCGACAGGTGGCATAGCTCCTATGATTGTCAACAACTGCAAACACGATATCATTCTCAAAGATGACCTTATTCTGGAAGGTCTACGCATTATTTTCAAGAAGAATTCATAATAATAAATACAATTGAATAGTTTTGTTTGAACTTTATTTAGTCTAAATTTGCGCTTCATCCGAATTTCGGAGAGGCAGCAGGAGGTAATATAAATGATTAAAACAAAAGAAAAAACCATCAGGTTAGTAAGCTTAGGTATCCTGAGCGCTATCATCATTGTGCTTCAGGTTGTCACCACTTACTTCCCAACCAAACCGTTCCCTATTACACTCGCTTTGATCCCGATTATAATAGGCTCAGCTTTATTCGATGAAAAGGCAGGAGCGTTCTTAGGCGGAGTTTTCAGCGTTGTTGTTATCGCAATGTGTGTAATCGGCGCGGATGTCGGCGGAGCTATGGTCTGGAATGCAAATCCTTTGCTTTGTGCGCTTGTCTGTATGACAAAGGGCATTTGTGCGGGATATGTCAGCGGACTTATGTATCGCCTTATTGCTAAGAAAAATTCAGTTATCGCTACTGTTGTAGCAGGACTTTCAGCCCCTGTTGTGAACACAGGCATTTTCATCATCGGTCTTGTTCTTTTCTTCAAGCCGATTTTGGCTCAGTGGTCAGGTGGAAGCGATGTTCTCTACTATGTTCTCTTCGGCTTGCTCGGAGTGAACTTCCTTGTTGAACTGGGCGTTAATATGCTTCTTTCCCCTGTTATCATCAAAATTTTAAGCGCTATTAGCAAAAGCAGATAAAGCTTAATTTCACCTAATTTACATTTTCGGAGGATACTATGAACGAAATAAACGCTCTGTCATTACAGAAAACACCGTTTGAAATGATTGGAAAAGACTGGATGCTCATCACAGCAGGTGACGAGAAAAAGTACAACACAATGACCGCTTCCTGGGGTGGACTTGGAGTACTGTGGAACAAAAACGTAGTCTTTGCTTTTGTACGTCCACAGCGTTTTACTTGTGATTTTCTTTTTGACAGCGAATACTTCTCCCTTTCATTCTTAGGCGATGAATACAGAGACGCCTTAAGCTACTGCGGTAAGTACAGCGGCAGAGATGTTGACAAAGCGAAAGAGTGCAACATCACCCCTGATTTTTCACAGAACGCACCTTTCTTCAAAGAGTCAGAAACAGTTATCATCTGCAAAAAGCTCTATGTTCAGCAGATGAACGAAGAAAGCGTCATCGACGAATCCATCAAGTCTAACTACTCAGGCGATGACTACCACCATGTTTTCGTAGGCGAAATCGTCAAGGTTCTCCAAAAGTAATCATAAAAAATTAAGGCACAAAGCGTTTTTCGCTTTGTGCCTATTTTATTTCACAACTATTGCCTGCGAGAAAAGCTGAGCATATCTTGTTTTCACTATTTCCTTTTCATAAGCGGTGATTTTTCCATAAACCGAATCGCAGAAGTAGTAGTTCTCCTTATCAAACCCTATCAGCACCAGACAATGTTCGTTTTGAAACCATTCTTCAGTCTCGCCGATTTCAGATTCAGCATTCTCGTCAACATAGTCAATAGTCCACTGCGCTTTTACATAAGGTTCGAGCATATATGTTGTCGCCCAAACCATAACAGGAATGTTCTTCACAACATAATCGTCACACAAGCTGTCAAACTCAACATCTTTGAGGTCATACGCTTTTAAATCTGATTTCATCGCTTTGAGGTAATTATTCATACTTTTTGCCATAGCAGGAGCGTATATTCCATAACCCTCATATGCATCGCCTGCATAAGCGCTATGCATATCAGGTCCATAGCGATAATAATCCTCAACATATGTTATCGGCTTTGCGATAAGGTAATTATCTGCGAACTCCTTTTCCGTAATATCAAACCCAAGATATTTGAGCACTACAGTACAGGCATAAATCTCGCACCCAGCTTTGAGCTCATCCTGATTGAGCACAGGAACCGACTCAATCATATATTCTTCATATCTGATTTTCGGTTGCTCCTGTACTTCACTTTCAGCTTTCGGAATGCTCAGCGCAATACTAGTCACAGCCAGAACCAGGTACGCAAGAAATAACGCAACCGACCTTATCATCAGCGTTTTATCAAACCTGAATTTCATATCACCATACCGCCGTTAACACCTATCACCTGTCCGGTGATATACTGCGCTTTATCTGACACCAGAAAAGCAACTGTATCAGCGACATTTTTCGCTGTACCGAACATATTAAGCGGAATTTCTTCCTTGATAAGTTCCAAGTCTTCATCAGAAAATTCTCCCATCATATCTGTCATAATAACTCCGGGAGCGACACAGTTGACGCGTATATTCGATGGTGCGACCTCTTTAGCGAGAGCCTTAGTAAGTCCGATAACTCCCGCCTTGGATGCAGAGTAAGCCACCTCACACGATGCACCAACCTGACCCCACATAGAACTGATGTTGACGATACTACCCGAATGATTTCTTATCATAGCAGGAAGCACAGCGTGGGTGACATTATAAACAGAGCCTAAGTTTGTCGCAATAATGCTGTTCCAGTCATCGAGCGTTGTATCGGTAAAGAGCTTTTGGAGCGACACACCTGCGTTATTCACAAGAACATCGATACTCTTGAATTTATCGAGCGCACTTTCGACCATCATATCAACCTGTGCTTTATCCGCCACATCAGCTTTACAGCACATAACATCCACGCTATAGTTATCAGCGATAATACCTGCGATATTCTTCGCCTTTTCTTCGCTCTTGTTGTAATTGAGCACGATGTTATATCCGCATTTCGCAAGAGCTATGGCACACGCGGTGCCTATTCCACGGGACGCCCCCGTAACAAGCGCAGTTTTCATAATTCACCTCAAAATAAATCTCCTTTAATAATACACCAAACAGCCCTCACAAATCAACCTTTTCACAAAAAAGCACCCCGAAAACTCGGGGTGCTATCATTCTCAATTAAAGCTCAGGTAACATCTGCGCAAGGAAAAGCTGGATGCGTGTTGCATCAAGAATAGTAACCTGACCATCGTTGTCTGTATCAGCGAGCTTTAGGTTTGCCTCATCGATAGTCGCCATCTGTGCTCTATGAAGCTGAATCAGGCTTGCATCAAGAATCGAAACCTTCCCGTCACCGTCAGCATCTCCCTTGAGACCAGGAGCAGGCTCAACCAGTTCAACATCAACGCTCTCACCAAGCACAAAAACAGTAGTAGTATAGTCGTTGCTATTCTCATAGTGCCACTTCTCGATAGAGAAAGTCAACACACCGTTTTCAGTCATAGCGCACGCTTCTGTCGAATGATCTTCTTTCACAAAATAATCAAGAACATCAAAAGTAAGTTTTTCAGTTGTGCCGTCTTCATAGTGGACTGTGATTACCATACCCTCGCCACTCATAGTGACATTTTCAGCCTCAATAGACTTAACATAACGGCTGTCTGTGTAGTTGACTCCGTCATAACGCATTTGTGCACCTGCACAAGTGATGTAGTCATATAGCTCATCTGTTTCAAAATCAACCATATTGTAAATACGGACAACATCGTCACCCACTTTGATGTTACATACAACATCACCAACACATTCATAATACATTGTGTCTGCGTTAGCCTCAGCTTGAGCTGATGTCCCGTCTTTGTAGTTAATCTTAATAACCGCACCTGTGTAGTCAGCATAGTAATCGCACTCATATTCTGCTTTGACAGGAGGCTTTACGACCTCAATACTCTTTATATAAGTTTCAACCACATTAACTGTAAATGGGATTTCTGCGCCCTTGTAGTAGAGCACAGCGTCAACCTGTCCTGCCTCATAAATCACAGGAGCAGAAACATTATACTCATAACCATCAATCATAAAGTTATCAACATCGAAGTCGTTGTCGTCAAAGGTCTGAGTAGTACCATCCTCGTACTCAACAGTGAATGACATTCCTCTTAAATCTAACGGATAGAACGTATACTCACCATCTTCAAGGTAGCCAAACTCAAAGTCACCGAAGTAATAATCCACGCTTGGCTGTGTATTAACAACAACACTCTTGAAAGGTGAAGGCAGGATAGTCACAGAAATCTGTGTACTTACATCATAGTAAGAAACAGTGATGTAATGTGTGCCTACACCCCAAGGTTCTTCGTACTGACTATCGTACCAGTTTAAAGCAATATCTTCGTCATAAGCGACATCCACTTCTTCTTTTTTACCATCTTTGTAATTCAGCACAAACACAGCATCTTCAGGAATTTCATAGAAGTAGTAGTAGTAGTACTGACCGCTACCCTCGTCGAGATATCCGTTTGAATTTTCATAGATCTCAATAGGAGTATCGCTCTTGTACTCGATACTCTCAACAGGGTTTTCAACAACGGTATAAGGGATCTCAACATACGCCTCGCCACACTCGATAACAACAGCAAAATCACCATTATCATAGCCTACCGAATATGAGTTAATATATGTATCCGCAACCACGTCGGAACCATCATCAAAAGACCAGTCGACAGTTGAACCATCCGACAAAGTAAATCTCATTTCAAGGCCATATAAAGAGTAAGTTTCATCTTCAAAACCTTCGATAACTGTTGTGTTATCAGGCATTTTTATAATCTCAGCACTCTCAACACCAACGGTCTCTTCAACCGTAACACTAACAGTTACAGAACGCTCTGTGTCATATGTATCAACTTCGAGATAGTAAGTCTTGCCGCCTTTGAGTTTCGCAGACAAAACGAAATTCGCGTCGTCGATATCTGTGAAAGAATCATCACCATATGCAATCTCATTGTAGTAAGTATCATAAAGTGTCGCATAGGTGTCAAAATCATCACCTGTGGAATAGAACTTGTACCATCCATCTTTTGCAGGCTTGAACTTAGGATGAAGCAAGCTACCTGTCTTAACCTCAACCGCTGTATTAAGTTTTAGCTGTACCGCAGCAGCACCGACACTTGTCATCGGCAGACTGCACATAAGCAAAACCATAACCATAACAACAGCCATAATCTTCTTGAATTTTTTCATAAATTTTCCTCCTTTTTGAATTTAATATCCGAGTCTACTCTCCGTCATCATTATAGCACAACTGCCAAAATTTACAACGCAAAAGGCAAAAATGGTAAATTTTCAGGCAAAAACGGCAGCCCGCATCACACGAACTGCCGTAAAAAACAATTATTTCTTTTTGAAGCCGTCTTTGAGGCTAACACTTCGGTTAAAGATGATATTCTCCTTTGTTGAGTCCTTGTCAAAGCAGAAATATCCCTGACGCATAAACTGGAAACTCATCGGAGCTTCAAAGTCAAGAACTGATTTCTCAGCTTTGCAACCGGACTTCACAACGAGTGACTCGCTGTTGAGGAAGTCAAGGAAATTCCTGTCGCCACTTTCTGGGTCGCTGACCGTGAAGAGATTATCGTAAAGATTAACTGTAGCATCAACATAGTTTTTCGCATCTACCCAGTGGATAGTACCTCTTACCTTACGGCCATCAGGAGTGTTACCACCCCTGGTTTCAGGGTCATACTCAGCATAAACGGTTGTAACGTTGCCGTTTTCATCTTTCTCACAACCAGTGCACTTAACAATGTAAGCTGATTTGAGTCGGACTTCGTTGCCCGGATAAAGTCTCTGGTACTTCTTGATAGGCTCTTCCATAAAGTCATCGCGCTCAATGTAACACTCGCGTGAGAATGTGATAGTACGCTTTCCGTCTGCTTCACGATTAGGGTTGTTCTCAACTTCGAACTCTTCGACCATATTTTCATCATAGTTAGTGATAACAAGTTTGATTGGGTCGAGCACAACCATCACACGCTGTGATGTTTCGTTGAGGTCTTCCCTGAGACAATGCTCAAGGAAACCATATTCAACAGTAGAGTTAACCTTTGAGACACCAATTCTCTCACAGAAGTTGCGGATAGAATTCGGAGTGTAACCTCTGCGTCTCAAACCACAAAGTGTTGGCATTCTAGGGTCATCCCAACCGCTGACGAAGTTTTCCTCGACCAAAGCTCGAAGCTTTCTCTTTGACATAACTGTGTTGTTAATTCCAAGGCGGGCAAACTCAATCTGTCTTGGTTTTGCAGGAAGGGTCACGTTCTCAATAACCCAGTCATACAGCGGTCTGTGGTCCTCAAACTCGAGTGAGCAAAGTGAGTGAGTGATACCCTCAAGTGCATCCTCAATCGGATGAGCAAAGTCATACATCGGATAGATGCACCACTTGTCGCCTGTACGATGATGACGGATGCGGTTGATACGATAGATAACAGGGTCACGCATATTGAAGTTACCTGAAGCGAGGTCAATCTTAGCTCGAAGTGTCATCTTGCCGTCTTCGAACTCACCGTTTTTCATTCTCTCGAAAAGTTCCAAGCTTTCTTCAATCGGTCTGTCTCTGAATGGGCTTTTCGCAGGAGTTGAAAGGTCACCTCTGTACTCTCTCATCTGCTCAGCGTTGAGCTCACAAACATAAGCAAGACCCTTTTTGATAAGTTCAACAGCGCCCTCGTACATCTTGTCGAAGTATTCTGATGCGTAGTAGAATCTGTCTTCCCAAGTGAAGCCGAGCCACTTGATATCCTCTTTGATAGCATCAACGTACTCAACATCTTCCTTGGTAGGGTTAGTATCATCCATTCGAAGATTACACACACCACCGAATTTCTCCGCTGTGCCAAAGTCGATGCATATAGCCTTTGCGTGGCCGATGTGCAAGTATCCGTTTGGCTCAGGAGGAAAACGAGTGTGAACCTTCTTGCCGTAGTACTGGCCGCCTTCTGCGATATCCTGTGTCACAAATGTGTGGATAAAGTTAGAGCTTTCAGTTGTATTTTCAGTAGTATTCTTGATTTCTTCTGTCATATTTAAACCTTCTTTTTGTTCTTATGCTAATTTAGAAAGACCGATTTCCATTCTTCTGAGCGACTCTTCCTTGCCGAGAATCTCGAGGATTTCGATAGCACCGCCAGGAGTAACCTGCTTACCCGCAACAGCAATACGAGCAGGCCACATAACTGTACCGTTTTTCACTTCAAGTTCAACTGCTAAGTTGATGAGTGCATCGTGAATAGAATCGTGGTTAAACTCAGAAAGAGCTGAAATTTTATCATAAACCGCCTTGAGCATTACAGGTGCATTCTCAAGATTAGTCTTGCTCTTCTTGTTCACAAACAGCTCCTTGTCGTACTCTGGAAGTTCCTTGAAGAAGTCGATAGTAGCAGGAATGTCAGTAAGCTTAACTGTTCTTTGTTGCAAGATGCCTGCGAGCTTAATGCGGTCGATGTCTTTATCGCCTAACGCGATGCTGAAATATGGGTCAGCGACTTTCGCAAACTCCTCAACACTCATTTTGCGGATATATTCAGCATTGAACCAATCGAGCTTGTCGTAGTCGAATACTGATGGTGACTTCGAAATGCCTGAGATATCAAACACCTTGCAAAGTTCTGAGAGGGTGAAAATCTCCTGGTTATCCTTAGGACACCAACCAAGAAGTGCTATATAGTTGATGATAGCTTCAGGGAGATAACCCTCAGCGATAAGGTCCTCAAAGCCTGTTGAACCATGTCTTTTTGAAAGCTTTGAAACTGTACCATCATCATTCTTACCGTTGATAAGTGGTAAGTGAATATATGTTGGAATTTCCCAACCGAATGCTTCGTAAAGCAGATTGTACTTAGGAGTTGAAGAGAGGTACTCGCTACCACGAACTACGTGAGTGATACCCATTGTGTGGTCATCAATAACGTTCGCAAAGTTATAAGTTGGATAGCCGTCAGCCTTGATAAGAATCTGATCCTGAAGCTCACTGTTATCAACTGTGATTTCACCAAAAACAGCATCAACGAACTTAGTCTCACCCTCAACTGGCATCTTCTGGCGGATAACATATGGTGTACCTTCATCCAAGAGTCGCTGAATCTCAGCTTCATCAAGGTCACGACAATGTCTGTCGTATCCACCGCCTACTGTTGAATTCTGCACTTCTTCGAGTCGCTCTTTAGTGCAGAAACATCTGTATGCCTTGCCCTCTTTTATGAGCAGCTGTGCATATGGCAGATACATATCCTTACGCTCACTTTGTACATAAGGGCCATACTCACCGCCGACATCAGGACCTTCGTCGTGGATAAGTCCCGCTGTCTTCATAGTATTATAGATAACATCAACAGCACCTTCAACATAGCGTTCTCTGTCGGTGTCTTCAATTCTTAAAACAAACGCACCATCGAGTGATTTAGCAACGAGATATTCGTACAAAGCGGTACGAAGATTACCAACGTGCATAAAACCTGTCGGAGATGGCGCAAATCTTGTTCTGACCTTGCTCATAGTTACATTCTCCCATCATAAACAAATTCAGAGATATTATACCACTATATAAAAGCATTTTCAATTATTTTACATAAAAAATCTGCAGAGATTTCTCCCTGCAGATTCATATATCATATAAATTTACGCATCTCTGCCACAGCACTTTTTATACTTCTTACCTGAGCCGCAAGGACAAGGGTCGTTTCGACCTATCTTGTTCTTTCTGACAACTGTACGGTTTGTGCTCATTGTACCGTCGCCCATAGGCTCGATAGGTTTAGCAACCTGTTCACGCTTGAGTGAAAGTGTCACCGCGTTAGGTTTTTCAACCTTTTCATTATTGCCTAAAATAACCTGATGTGCAGCTGCTGCCTTTTCTTCCATTTCTCTGCGCTGACGCTCAATCTCAGCCTGTCTGCGCTGAATCTCAAGAACTCGCTTTGGAGCAACAAGCATCAGCTTTGTAGTATCCTGACGGATAGAGTCAATCATCTCATCGAACATATCGAAGCCCTCGAGTCGATACTCAACAACAGGGTCGTGCTGGCCGTAAGCGCGGAGTCTGATACCCTGCTTGAGCTGTTCCATATTATCGATATGCTCCATCCAGTATGTATCAACGCTCTTGAGCAGGTAAACACGCTCCATCTCACGCATTGTTGAATCGTCAAAGAGCGACTCGTTTTCTTCATACATAGCCATAGCTCGGTCTGTGAGAGTTTTCACGATATCTTCTTTGTCAGTCTTTTCAAGTTCATCTGTAGTAAAGCTGAACTTATTCTCATCAGTAATGAGCCAGCCACGATAGAACTCGTTGAGTCCGGAGAGATTCCAGTTATCTTTCTCCATATCAGAAGAAAGGTAGATATCAACGTTAGTCTTGATTGTATCTTCAACCATTTTGATAACAGTATCGTGAATATCCTCGCCGTTTAACACCTGATTACGCTGAGTGTAGATAATCTCACGCTGTTTGTTAAGAACGTCATCATAGTCAAGCACGCTCTTACGGATAGCAAAGTTACGGGACTCAACTTTCTGCTGTGAGCTTTCAATGATGTTGGAAAGCATACCGTTTTCAATCGGCATAGTTTCTTCAACATTCATTCTATCAAGCATCATGCCCATTCTGTCTCCGCCGAAAATACGCATAAGGTCATCTTCACAAGAGAGGAAGAATCGGCTCTTACCAGGGTCGCCCTGTCTACCTGATCGACCACGAAGCTGGTTATCGATTCTTCGTGACTCGTGACGCTCTGTACCAATGATATAAAGACCACCGACTTCTCTTACCTTCTGCGCTTCAACGCTGATTTCAGCCTTGAATTTATCGTGATACTCCTGATAAACTCTTCTAGCTTCGATGATTTCCTTGTCATCAGTCTCAGCAAATGAAGTAGCTTCTTCGATCATTTCGTCCTCAAAGCCGTCTTTTCTCATAGCTGTTTTAGCCATATATTCAGCGTTACCGCCGAGCACGATATCAGTACCACGGCCTGCCATATTTGTAGCGATAGTAACAGCACCGAGCTTACCTGCCTGAGCAACGATTTCAGCTTCCTTTTCGTGATGCTTAGCGTTTAAAACATTGTGTGGCACACCGCTTTTCTTGAGCATCTTGGAAAGAAGCTCAGATTTCTCAATCGAAATAGTACCAACAAGCACAGGCTGACCCTTTGCATGGGCTTCCTTGATTTCCTCAATGATAGCGAGGAACTTACCACGCTCTGTCTTGAATATTGAGTCAGGATGGTCAACACGCTGTACCTCTCTGTTTGTCGGAATACCGATAACGTCGAGAGTGTAAATCTGCTGGAATTCTGCCTCTTCTGTGAGCGCTGTACCTGTCATACCTGACAGCTTGTCATAAAGTCTGAAGAGGTTCTGGAATGTGATGGTAGCGAGAGTCTTTGACTCGTTTTCAACCTTAACACCTTCTTTAGCCTCAATAGCCTGATGCAAGCCCTCGTTATATCTTCTACCATACATCAGACGACCTGTGAACTCGTCAACGATGATAACTTCGCCATCTTTGACAACATAGTTAACCTCATTTTTCATACATCCGTAAGCCTTGATAGCCTGATTGATATGATGAGCAATAGTAATATTATCAGGGTCGGTAAGGTTCTCAAGGTTAAAGAACTTCTCCGCCTTTTTGACACCGAGCTGAGTGAGTGTAGCTGAGTGAGCCTTTTCGTCAACAACGTAGTCGATGCCGTTTTCAGCATAGAAAGGCTCCATATCCTCTTTGTTATCAATCTCGGTGAACACGTGCTTTTTCATAGTGCGTGCGAGTGCATTCGCTCTTTCATAAAGGTCAGACGCCTTGTCACCCTGACCTGAAATGATAAGCGGAGTACGCGCCTCATCAATGAGGATAGAGTCAACCTCATCGACAATAGCGAAAGCATGTTCACGCTGAACTTTCTGCTCTTTGTAAACTACCATGTTATCCCTCAGGTAGTCAAAACCAAGCTCGTTGTTTGTACCATATGTAATGTCAGCGTCGTACGCCTTTCTTCTCTCGTCATTATCAAGACCATGAACGATAAGACCAACAGTAAGTCCTAAATAGCGATAAAGCTTGCCCATCCACTCTGAGTCACGCTTTGCGAGGTAGTCGTTGACAGTTACTATGTGAACGCCTCTGCCTGTGAGTGCGTTGAGGTACGCAGGGAGAGTCGCAACCAGAGTTTTACCCTCACCTGTCTTCATTTCAGCGATTCGACCCTGATGTAAAACAATACCACCGATAATCTGAACTCTGAAGTGCTTCATACCGAGTACTCGCCATGACGCTTCTCTACATACAGCAAACGCATCAGGCAGGATATCATCAGTAGTCTCGCCGTTACTAAGTCTTTCTTTTAAGACAGCTGTCTGAGCTTTCAGCTCACTCTCGCTCATCTTCGCATATTTATCTTCCAAAGCGAGCACCTTATCGCAGATAGGATAAATGCGCTTTAGCTCTTTTTTTGAATAGTCACCGAAAAGTGCCTTCAAGAAACCCATAATGTTTCATCCTTTCAAAAGGGAATATGAACATCCATATTGTCCCAGAATAATATTAGTATATCACAAATAAAAGCAAAAATAAAGAACATTCTGTAAACTATAAAACCACTAATTTGACAAACCTATTGATTTTGCAACGTCATTGTAGTAAAATTGTTTTGCAAATTTTATCTGTTTTCGAGGTACTCTATATGGATATTATTATTGTAGGAAGCGGTCGAGTCGGCAGAACTATCGCTGACCATCTGAACGCTGAGGGTCACAGCATCACAGTTATCGACGAGAGTGTGCATGCACTTGAAAAGCTTGAAGATACTCAGAATATTATGACCATCGAGGGCAACGGCGCAACACTCAGCACCCTAAAAGAAGCGAATGTCTCGGGATGTGATTTGCTTATTGCTGTCACAGCTACCGATGAGCTCAATCTCTACACTTGTCTCATCGCTAAAAACGCAGGTGTCAAGCGTACAATAGCCCGAGTGAGAAACCCTCTTTACACAGTTGACTTGCCATTCGTAAAAGATGATCTCAAGCTGTCGCTTGCGATAAATCCTGAACTTTTGTGTGCTCGAGAGCTCACCCGTATGATCAAGTTTCCTGGTGTTGAGAGCATCAACTCATTTGCTCGAGGCCATATCGACCTTATCAAAATCAAGGTAGAAGAAAACTCAGTGCTCGCAAACAAAAAGATTGTTCAATGTTCGAACATTCTGAAAGACGGCATCCGTTTTTGTACTGTTGAAAGAAACGGCGAGTGCTTCATCCCTAATGGTGACTTTGTTCTTCAACCTGAAGATCTCATTTCGTTTATCGCTCCATCAAAGGCTGCAGC
Organism: Ruminococcus sp.; assembly: GCA_045124035.1. Classification (GTDB taxonomy): domain Bacteria; phylum Bacillota; class Clostridia; order Oscillospirales; family Acutalibacteraceae; genus Ruminococcoides. The sequence continues at coordinate 43,918 of JBGVLC010000023.1, forward strand.
AAAGCTGCTCAAAAGTCTTGGTATAGTCTCAAACCGCGGTCGTTCCGTTATGATTCTCGGTGGTTCCAGAATCGGATTCTATCTTGCGAAAGACTTGCTCGAAGCAGGTATCGATGTCAAAATCATCGACAACGACAAAGACAGATGTATTGAGCTGAGCGAAATTCTCGATGATGCCCTCATCATCTACGGAGATGCTATGGATCAGGATCTGCTTTTATCCGAAGGTATTGAACACGCTAACGCTATCATCACCCTTATGAATACAGACGAAGAAAATCTCGTTTCTTCTCTTTATGCTAAACAGGTCAACAAAAAAGCCAAGATTATCACAGAAATCGGAAACCTGAAAATATCAAGCGTATTTGATAACCTACCGCTTGAAACTATGATAAATCCTAAGCGCATCACAGGCGAACACATTATGCGTTATGTACGCGCTATGCACAACACCCGTGACAGCAAGTTCGAAAGTATGCATCCTATCGCTGATGGCAAAGCGGAAGCTCTTGAGTTCCGTGTTCGAAATAACAGCCTTGCAACAGGTATTTCGCTTTATGACCTTGAACTCAAAGACGATACTCAGATTGCCTGTATCAACCGCAAGGGTAAGATGATTATCCCTAAGGGTACTGACACCATCGAAGTCGGCGATACTATCATCGTCGTCACAAAGCACAAAGGGCTTTCTGATATTGAGGATATTCTAAGGTAACGCTATGAACAAACGACTGATTTTATATATATTAGGCTGGGTACTCGTTATTGAGGGTGCCTGTATGCAACTTAGCACCATCACAGGTCTCATTTACAGAGAAAGCAGTTTTATCTATTTTCTTGTTATAGGACTTATACTTTGCGGTCTTGGCACCATTCTGGTTATAAAAAAGCCGAAGAACCCTACAATGCATCTGAAAGATGGTTTTGCTTCAACAACACTGAGCTGGATAGTGCTCTCTCTTGCAGGCGCACTTCCGCTTTGGATTTCGAAGTCCATTCCGAGTTTTATTGACGCTTTCTTCGAAACAGTGTCAGGTTTCACCACAACCGGTGCAACCATACTGACCGATATCGAAGCTCTCGACAAATGTATGCTCTTCTGGCGTACATTCTCCCACTTCTTAGGTGGTATGGGTGTAGTAGTGTTTTTGCTCGCTATCATTCCGAAACTCGGTGGAAACCAATCAATAAATCTGATGAAAGCTGAATCCACAGGTCCCGCAGTCGGAAAAAGCATGCCGAAACTGAGAACCTACGCAGCCCTTCTTTACAGTATTTATATTGGTTTAACTCTGCTTGAGTTTGTACTCCTGCTTTTTGGCGGTATGAATGTATTCGATGCACTCACCACCGCATTCTCAACCGCAGGCACAGGTGGTTTCTCCACCTACAACGCTTCTATGGGTCACTTTGACAGCTACTATCTGCAAACCGTAGTCGCTGTGTTTATGATGCTTTTTGGCGTCAACTTCTATGTTTACATCCTCATTCTCACGGGAAAGTTAAAGCAAATCCTGAAAATGGAGGAGCTGTGGGTATACTTAGGCTTTGTTTTTGCTTCTACTGTCGCGATTGCTGTTAACTTGCTTAGCTACTACGATTCGTTCAGAGAAGCAATTCATCAGAGTTTCTTCTATGTAACATCTGTTCAGTCAAGTACAGGTTTCGCTATTACTGATACCAACCCGTGGCCTGAATTTTCAAAAATTATCATTCTGACCATCACTTGTATCGGTGCTTGTGCCGGTTCAACAGGTGGCGGTTTCAAAGTAGCTCGAATCATCATTTTGTTCAAGGAAATCAAAAAGGAATTTCTCCTTATTGTTCATCCTCGAAATGTTTACACAGTTAAATCGGACGGCAAAAAGGTCTCACATGAGGTCACAAGAAGCGTCAGCGTATACCTGACAATTTATGTTTTCATCATCGTTATCACAACAGCGCTTATTGCACTAAACGGTTTTGATTTCACCACTAACTTCACATCCGTTCTTGCGACCATCAACAACACCGGTCCTGGTTTTTCCATAGTTGGAAGTGCCGGTAACTACAGCGAGTTCTCGGTATTCTCTAAGCTTGTTTTCTGTTTCAATATGCTTTTGGGCAGACTCGAACTTTATCCGATGTTACTCATCTTCATCCCTTCCGCTTGGAAGAAAAACTAAACAAAAGCAACAAAGGTCTGTTTCAAGTGAATTTGAAACAGACCTCTTTTTATGTATTATTGATTTTTGTAAACGAGCATTTCAATAGCAGCCTTTGCGACAGGGGAAGCCGCCTGCATACCGTAGCCGCCTTCTTCTACAACAACCGCAAACGCGTACGGATGCTCTTCATCTTCTGTAAATCCGACGAACCATGCATTTGGCTCCTTGTCTTTATGGACTTCCGCGGTACCTGTTTTGGCACAGAAATTGAGTCCACCCATACTGAGCCCTCTGACATTATAATAATAATCAGCTGTGCCGCGCATCAGCTCTTTGACTTTGTTTGACGTATCCGCACTAAGCATCTGTTCACTTTCTTTTGCTTGAGTGACACCGAGCTTTTGCAAAAGCGGAGTATCGCTATCCATGAAATATGGCATAACGGGAGCTCCGTCATTAGCAATAGCACCACACATCAACGCCATATGCATCGGGTTAGCCAAATCTTCGAACTGACCGATACCCGACCACGCAAGCTGGTTATCACCCAACGCATTCTCTAAATCATACACACTTTTCGAAAGAGTGATACCACTCACTTCAAAGCTCTTGTTAAAGCCCATCGCAGTCGCGATTTCTTCCATTCTGTCATAGCCGACCTGAATACTTATCTGTCCGAAAGCGGTGTTACACGACTGAGCGAAAGCTGTCTTGAAATCTATTGTTCCGTGAGCATCCTCACAAGTAATTTTTTCACCATCAACATCGAGTTCACCTGTGCAGGTGAAAGTCTGCTCATAAATGTCAGGGATATATTCAATAGCTCCTGCGGCTGTGATAATCTTGAAAATCGAACCCGGTGTATAGCTTGATGAAACTGCGTTATCAAGATAAACGCCGTCGTACTCCTCTTCGTTGTCCTGTGTAATCTCAGGTGGATTAGATGGGTCATAAGTCGGAGTGCTGATATCAACAAGCACCTCGCCTGTTTTATAGTTATAAACAATGCACGCTCCATCTTTACCACCCATAGCTTCATACGCCGCCTTACACGCATCAGCGTCAACCGTGAGTTCAAGTGAGTTGTTGGTTCTCAGCGACTTTGGAAGTCCAAGACCTAAGAAAAATGAATAACCTGTCAGGTCTCCTCGATACATACTCTGTACCGCGGTTGAAATATTCAGCGAATTGTCGCCCACAAGATGCAACAGCGATTCTCTTGTAGCCTTATCATCGTGATAAACACGCTCTTCATTTTCATCGGTGTAAGCAAGTACAGTTTCGTTTCTGTCCAGGATATCTCCTGCCTGAGCGAGTCCGTTACTACTTGCAACGTGACCATTGTATGGCTGAGAAACCCACATTTCGTTCTGGGTCACAAGTCGAAACCCAAAAAGGCATATACCCGCAAAAAACGCAAGTGTGACAATCAAGACGAAAATACTTCTCGACATAATTCTCTTCATACGCCGTTCTCCTATCTATAATAGTAAACCTTAGTCTTCTCTGTGTTTTTTCAGTCTCTTTGCGGCATAAGTGCGCTCGTCAGCCGCCTTGATAAATGCAAGCAGACCCCAGCAAGCAATAATTGACGAACCGCCTGCGCTGATAAAAGGGAGGGTCACGCCTGTCAATGGCAGAATATCTGTCGCACCGAAAATATTGAGAGCTGATTGAATAACCATTAATCCTGCCGCACAACACGCTGAAATTGAATAGAATGTACTGCGACTTCTCGTGGTGATTGCTCTAGCATAAAAGCTGAGTGCCACAATCGAGATAGCCACAGCAAAAGCAACGATAGCTCCCATCTCTTCTGCGAGAAGTCCGAAAACAAGGTCACTTTCCGACGCAAATATATATTTGAGGTAACCGTTGCCAACACCAACACCACATAAACCACCCGATGCTGTGTATGTCATCACTCGTACCTGCTGATAACCTGCATCTTGAGCGTGTTCCCAGACATGGCCCCACGCTGCAAAACGGTCAGCAACATACTTGAATTTGAGCACGATAGTTCCTGCAAACACAACAGAAACAAGTGCCAACATAACGGTTTTGAAATCTCCCGAACGCATAAACGCGATGAGCAAGAATGTTGCAAAGAAGATGAGTGCAGTACCGAAGTCACCCATAAGTGCGAGTGCTCCGACGCATATAGCAGAAAAAACGATAAACTCAAAGAAGTTCCTTTTGGTCTGCAATTTATCCAGTGCCGCCGCACCAACAAAAATGTATGCAACCTTAACGAATTCAGATGGCTGAATAGACACAGGACCAATCTGAATCCAGTTTTGTGCGCCGTGCTGTACCGAGCCAAAAACAAGGTTTATAGCAAGCAATCCAACAGCACCAATCATAATTGCCATTCGCCAACTGTCAACCCTGTCAGGATTCTCGATAAATTTCACAACAATACAGAAAAGTATTATACCAGCCGCCGCAGCTATCAGCTGAACATACGCTGAACGCATTTCCTGTCTGACAAGCAACAGCACGCCAATACCTGTGAAGAACGAACCGAGCGCTTCAAGCTCAAAGTTAATTCGCTTGAATATAACAGTAGAAACGAAGAAAAATCCCCACAACAAAAGCTCAAGGGCAACAAACACAGAAACAGGAGCGAAATCCTGCACCTCATTTGTAAAGCACGCTTCCACCGTCATAAATAGATGGAAGAATGTGATAAGCAACATCAGCTTATATGACTGCAAGCTTCCCTTATTCGACGCCTTTGAAAAAAACCAGCTAGGTCTGAGTCTGTCCTGAAACTCGTCTCCACGTTTTAGCACAAAGGTAGTAGAACCAACTGTTATTTCATCATCAATGAGCACCTGAGTTCTTCCTCGGGCTTTTTTTCCGTTGACATAAGTTCCACCTTTAGAACCGATATCAGAAATCATCCAGCCTTCCTGACGTCTAAGCAGTACACAATGGTCACGTGATACCGTCGGGTCATTCACCCAAATATCTGAGCCCTTGCTTCGACCGATTGAATTCTCCCAGAAAAGAACAGGTATCTGCTCATAAGTATCTTTTAATTCCAAAGTGACAAGAGGTTTCTCCGGTCTTCTATGTCGTCTCATCGATGCAAAGCACTGGTAAATGATAACTACCGCATAAACGGGCAGTAAGAATCTCAGCGCTACCACCGCTATGTCAAGAAATACCTGAAATCCCATAGCGTCACCTCCATAAAAAAGTATTTTTGCATATAGAAATACATTGTAATTTTACTCCATATACATATAAAAGTCAACTTTAACACCTCAAACTAATCTCCCTAAAACCAATGTCAACCTCACACTTTTCAACCATATTGACTATTAAAGAAATTTTTAGTATTATATAGTATTGTAACATAGGTTTATTATACATATATTTACTGGTATAAAAAGGAAACTGAAATGGAAAATAAATACGAAAAATTCCCCCACAGACTCGCACTTGGTGCAAGTGTCAGTGCATTTTTAGCTTACACGCTATGTCTGTATGGTCCGCTGAAGCTTTTCATAGAAAATAAAGATGTTTTGTGGTTCAGCTTTGATGCTACGTTGATAGTAACCCTTATCATCTTTGCTCTGACCTTCATTCTCACGACATTGCTGGTTGCAATCCCAAAACGAACTATTCACGCCTTTGCGAGCTGTCTTATCTTCGCTCTTGCGCTTGGACTGTTCATTCAGGGAAACTTTTTGAACATTGACTACGGCTCGGGTGTACTCGACGGCTCTGAAATTGCCTGGAAAGACTACACCACCTATGGTGCTATCAACTCGGCTGTGTGGGCTGCTTGCCTTGCGATGCCGTTCGCTTTCTTTATGGTTTTCCGAAAAGAATGGCGAAAAATCCTGATGTTCTCTTCCCTTGGACTTCTCACCGTCGGTGTGGTTATCCTATCGTCAATCGTCATCCAGAACAGCACGAACCTCGACAAGGTTACATACGAGGTGACTCGAGACGGTATATATGAACTGAGCGACGATGAAAACACCGTGGTCTTTGTGCTCGATTCTTTCGACCAGAGTTATCTTGATAAAATCAAGAAAGATTTCCCGGACTACCAAAAACGACTCGACGGATTTGTTGAGTACGATAACACTCTTGCAACAGGTTCAGGTACAACAGTTGCTCTGCCATCACTTCTCACAGGCGATGTCTTCAAAAAAGAAACTTCTTACGATAACTACATAGAAGAAATCTGGGATAACGGCACGGTTTATTCCACACTCAGAAAAAACAGTGTAGACACCAGAATATTTGCACAAACCTCATATTTCGGAGCTGAAGCAAAAGACGATATCGAAAATATCGTCGACTATATGGATAACTTCAGTGCATATCTTGAGATGACTGGCACTATCTACAAATATACTGCCTACACCTACTCACCTCATTACTTAAAGCCGTATTTCTGGCTTGACCTCGACACAATCTCAAAGTATAAATCCAAAAACGCTTATTCCTTAAACGACGCACAATTCTACTCAGACTATGTGAGAAACGGCGGTTTTGAGTACTCTGAAAGCTATGACAAGGCTGTTCGTATCTATAATCTTGATGGTGCCCGCCCACCTTACAAGCTCACCAAGAGCACAATAAAAAGCATCAACGGCACATCTTTGAATGACCAAATCTACGGTTGTTTCAACTGTATTTTCGCTATGATTGACGATCTCAAAGCTAACGAAATCTACGATGACACAACCATAATTATCACTGCTAATATGGGTAACAAAGGCGTTGACCAAAATCCGCTTCTTCTCGTAAAACCTAAGCACAGTGAATTTGAATACGAAATCAGCCACGCACCTGTTTCGCTTTTCGACTTTGCGCCTACCCTTGTTTCAATTGTCACAGACAAATACGAAAACTATGGTAGCGGCCGAACCTTCTTCGACTTCGAAGACAGCGCAACTCGAACACGTTATTTCTATCTCAACACTGGTGAAAACGCTGACACAAGAATTGAGCAGTACTCAACCAGAAGCGACGCAAAAGATACAGAAAGTCTGAGACTTCTCGACAACTTCTATTCAACAACAAAAATCAAGAAGTACAAGCTTGGCACCTCACTCACCTTTGCGATGGACGCCACAGCAAATATGTACTGCACCGATGGCTTTAGTGCAACAACAGGCTGGCGCACACCTATGGCTGGCCCTCACTCCCAGATGGTAATTCCGATTTCATCTATCCCGAGTGATGCTCAAGACATCCACGTATTCTTCGGTGTCCACAGCGTAAGCAAAGCCTCGAACTGCGTAATTCTTGCTAACTCAAAGCAGGTATTCTCCGCAAAAATCGACAAATCATTTGTCCACGACGGTCTGAACTTCACAGTTCCTAAGTCGCTGATAGGCGAGGACAACACCCTCACCCTTGACTTTGTCTTTACTGACATCGACCGCGACGAGTACGACCTCGAACAAAACAAACGCACCAAAACCGTCTCCGTCGAATCCTTCAAGATGTACACACAGTAATCTGACATTATTATTGTGCCTGCAACAATGACAATCTAAAAATCACTATAACAATGCCCTGCCTTGGCGAATCCAAAGCAGGGCATTTTCTTTACATATTCAATTATTAACATCAAAAAGCTCAAGCGAAGAATATATCTTCTTGCGTTTTTTCGCTTCTTTTAACATGCTTTTTGTATCAGTGGATTTTCTTTTTCCGCTTATCAGCAAACCGAAATACTTCAAAATCTCAAGCACCCAACCGATAGGTAAAAGCACACGATACTTATCGACAACTTGAAATCTGTCATACACTTTTCGGTTCAAAGTTTTGAAGCCCTGAGAAATTATTCCATCGTGTTTGACCGTGCCGTCTTCTCTGTCAGAAATGTACTTAATCTCACGATAGCGATTCATATCCTTGAATCCAAAATTCCCACCATTGAGGATATCTTCCATCAGTGCTTCGAGCACATCATCACTTTGTGATATATCGATCCAATTACGCATAGGTGCATTAAGATATCTGACTCCCAAAAGTGTTAGAATCTGTGCAAATTTCCATAAGCCGTACTCTTTCAACTTACTTTCAAAAATAGTGGTAAATTCTTTATCGTTCATAGATGAAACAAAAACCACCCAATCACATAGGTGTCGAAGTCCAACACCCTCGCTTGTCAGGTGTGAAACAAGATGCAATAGCATAATAAGTCCATGGTGAAACTTACATGGTACCATACAGCTTGTCCCATCAATGTTTTCAAGAACAGCTTTACCAACAACCTCATCAATCTCTTTTGAGATAATCTCACCTATATCGTTCTTTGGAATGCCGTTGACCTTTTTGTGAAGTTCCCAAATACTAATCGGAGGACGCCTGTACGCAGTATGAATATCCCCGTCATCATCGTTTTCTTTCACAAATCCGATACTCTCGAGAAGCTGACCTGTTCTTTCAAAATCACGCTCATATACCAGAATATCCACATCACCCGCACTGCGAAGCGACGGACTATCATAGTACATTGCAGAAGATATTCCTTTTATAGTAACATACGAAATATCATTATCGGTCATCAACTTATGAAGCTCTCCATGTTCAGCGAAGTTGCACACACCTGCTGTGATACTCGTGAAGAACAACTGACTATACTCAGCGTATTGCTCACTACACATAGCGTTTTCAACCTGATTCTCTATTGCTGAAAACACAAGTGGGAAAACTGTTTGAGCCTTACTCTCTTTGAGTAATGGTTCGATATTCTGCGCTTCTATCTCAGGAGCTTCGCCACCAAAAAGCACCGCACCCATAATCTTCAAAAGTAACTTTTGAACATCATTCATCAGTTTCCCTCACTTTCGTATAGTTTTAAAAAATCCTCTCAGCTTCAGGGACAAAGGATAAGCACAGCTACCAACAGCTGTGCCTAAAGTATTGCAAATAACATCGTCTGTCTCAGCAAAGCCGAGAGCAAACACATATTGAGAAAACTCAATCATCACCGATAAGACAAGTCCCGACAATACTGCGAGTAAAACTCGTTTAGAAACTTTACTTCTAAAAATGAATGGCAAAGCTAGTCCCAACGGTACAAACAAAATGACATTCATCAGCATCGAACGATAAGCCTCAGGCTGCTCAATCGCTCTGACAAATGACGCAAATGGAGCAAACTGTGCTCCTATTGCTGTCTCTCCTCGCGAAAATACCGTTGTATACAGTATCACCGCCACCGATAAAACTACGACAACAGATGAGATCATCCTCATCTGTTGTTTGAGAACTGCGCCTATAATTGACCACACAAAAATCGCAACGAGTGTTGCTATTATTACTGTAGAGATGTTAGAAACATATATATTACATATAAATCTATCAATCATATGCGATACACCTATATTGAAATTCACCTTAGATTATCACTAATTAATAAAAAACCTTAACACCGCCATACGCAGAACTTTATGATAAATCCTGTTAACCAAACCAATTAGCCTTCTAATAACACCATTATCATTTTGCTTCTTTATGTATGAAGATAACGCTTCAGGTTTACTGTCGTACTTACCACCTAAACGAAGTTTATGAATACAAGTTTTATAAGCACGATAATAATCAGCGGTATTATCCTGCAGTTTAATTCCATCGTTGAGGTTCAAATCGTTAAGCAGCTTCTTATTAAAACTTTGTTTGATTTTTGCAAAACACGCATTGTTCAAACGGATATCTAAAGCTTGAGCCTTAGATATCGCATCAACATCAACTTCAACAGAAGTTATGCTTTCTCCTGCGAGTTCCCACGCATTTGATCCTCTTTTTGTTCGGATGATAACAGAGTTGCTGCCTAGTTTAGAAGAGTTAAATTCAGTAAAGTTATCACCAATAGAAATATCAGCTTCAACATTCACTTTATCTACACAGTACAAACATCTCTCTGGCATAAAGTACTCTTTCATCTTCATTCGCTCAGAAAAATCAACAAATTTCTCCGTACCGTCTGACATAAAGAACTTCATGTTTCCTGGCCATCCGCCACTATCTTTGTTCTTAAAGTGTAGAGAAGTCAAATTTCCTTTATCTGTAAAGGTGTTGAAATAATCATAAATATTATAATTGAACACCCTATCACAGAACAAGCCAATTAACAGATAATTATCTCTATTCAACTTGAACTTCTCAATCACATTGATAAGCCCACGCACAGCACAAGAGGTACCGATAAAGATAACCCTCTTATCTCTGTTGTCCAAAATAAATCTGACAGTATCTTCGTGTGAAACAGGTAAATATCTTGATTTTGGATACGAAGTCTTATCGTATTCATCCACAATCATATCAGCATCAATAAATGTAGACTTAAGCTGCTCTTTATAGTTATATGTGTCAAGACTTACTGCTAAATGATAAGATTCTGATTTGAGCAACTTAACAATCAGGGATGATATACATCCACCTGATGCTGACACATGTCTTATATCAGGATTATTACTCCATGCATTATACGAGCTAATACTTACGCCTTCAACTGCATTGAGCGAATCAGAACCTGAATATTTGTGTGTAAGACCAGGACATATATCATAACAAATACCACACTTTATGCACTTGCTGTTGTCGATAACAGGATAGTACATACCGTCTTTTCGTTGATACTCAATACATCCCTTTGGACAAACGCCCTTACAAATACCACAAGAGCAACATAATACTGATTCTTTTGTAATTTCAACTGTTCTCTTGTTCATAATTTGCTCCTGATTTTCTAACTATCTTCTTAAAATTTGCTTTACCATTGCGATTGTTCCTTTAAACTCAGGGCGTTTAAAGTTTAATAAAATAAACACCGCATTCGGAACAATCAAGCATATACCTGCGCGTACCAATAACAATAGTATTCCGTCACCAAAGAAGTTGCACAAATAATATGTAGCAACTCCACCTACTGCCATTGTCAGCATAAACATAGCCATTTTGAAGTAATACTTTCTACTGCTACAATGGAATATATATTTAAATATTGTATAATTCTCCCAAGGTATGGAAACAAATAACGAGAATACCGTTGAAAGAATAATACCCGAAACGCCAATCCACTGTACCAACAGAACATTTAAAACGACATTAACAACCATACATACATATGGTCTGAATCTGTCTTCCCACCATATTCCAGCTGCGTCTTTATAAACAACAGGAATTTTTCTAATCTGATAGACATAAAAGTACAGACCTAACTGCAAAACAACATAGAATGGGAACATCAAAGTTTCATCCTGAACCCATATACGCATAAAAGGTTGATACAAACACACTAGACACACTGTGCACCAACCTACAAGCCATGAATTCATAAATGAAAACTTCTCAAAATCTTTGTAGTTTTTCTCAAGAGTTTCTGTCTGCAAACTATTTCCTAAACCAGCAGTCATCGATGAATAAATTATCCCTAAAAACATCATTATAGAACTCATTATGTAATAATAGTTTCCATAAATAGCAATAACAGTGAGACCTAAAAATGCAGACATAACAACATTATCAGCAGCATTGAGAACAACCGTATTGAGTTTTGCTCCGAGAATCGCTACAACCTTTTTGAAAATGGATGTTTTCATCTCTTTGCTGATTTCGCCCTCAGGTTTCAATTCAGGAAAATGCTTATCAACGATGACTAAACGAATAAAATTCGTGATTATTGTAAATATTGGTTGCCATATAATATATGCATAGTAATTCTTTGTAATCGCAAGGAATGAAAGCATTACTATGTACGAAGCTGGTGTAATAAAAATACCGATTTTACTTTCAATATCGCTTCTTTGATATGCCTGTAAAACAGCATTTTTATATCCAAACAACCAGTATGTGAGAACTGTATTTATAAGATATATAAAGTATAAAATATAAATATTGGTATCATCAGGCACATCACCATGGATTATCGAATCCAAAAACGGTAACAAGCTAGCACCAACCACTAAAATAACTGTACCAATAATTCGGTATAGCTTTTTATAAAGATTAAGAATAGCTCTAATAGTAGTGGTATCATTCTCGGCGATCGGCTTATACATCATATAAACCATCGCCGCACCAACACCAAGTTCAGCTAAACTCAGAAAACTTAGTATCGAATGGAATAAGCTATTGAGTCCGAGATATTGTGCACCTAATACATACAGTATTACCGTTCTAGAAATGAATGGTAAAATAATATTAACGATTTTTAATACTGACCCAAAAACAATATTTCTGACCGTATTCTTAGTTCTTTCTATTTTCATAAATACACCTTATAATTCTTTGGGTAGAATATCAAACACATTATCCTTTTGGATTGCTCCCAACAATCCCTTTATCTTTGACTTTTCATTTTCTTTGTTGCTGTCAATATCATCTATCTTATCAGTAATTTTGCACGTATTAATAGCTTCTCTCATATCAAAACAATACTGCTGTTGCTCAAACAGCTTTGATAACTGATAGTACTTTTCAGCCCAACCAAGCAAAATGCATGGCACAGCGTTTTTATACGCATGAACAATAGAGTGAAATCTTGATGCAATAATAAACTCAAACGACTTTACCATCTCATCAAACTCAAAACAACTGAAGTCGTTATCAAGCAGAGTAATTTTATCGTTTTCACTGCAAGCATTATAAATGTCTATACACAGCTTTGCATCTGTAGATGAATGACTAAGTATATAAACCTGGTAGCCTTTTGTAAGCAGATGAGATACTAAAGTGCGATACATACTTAAAACAAAGTCAGCATCTTTAACAGTAAGTAGCATACCGTTTGGTATAACACCCACACTGTTTTTATTTAATTCAGGTAGTTTAAACTCTTGCTCTGACTTGAAAATATGCTCCAAGTCAACACCTTTGTTATTAAGCACAAGGTCGTAGCACTTAATAACGTTATCCAGTGCATACTTTTCCTTAAGTTGGTCGTAACCCTCTTTTTCTCGTGCACAGATAGTATTCACATAAGACAAAGCCGATCGTAATCTATCATCTAATTCCTGAGCCTTTTCGCCGGTAAAATCAAACGGACCAAAAGACTGTGGCATAAGATAAACAGGTATATTGAATGCTTTTGCAAACTCCAGATGCTCTATGTATCTGTTGCAAGTCGCATAACTCCAGTTAGAACCCAACGCATATCCACTTATATCGATCATAAGATCGCAATTGCTGTACAAATCATAAGCGCTATTATATTCCTTAGCGTTTCTTGTTTTGCATAACTGACGCAGCAAAAAGTTATTTTGGGATTTTGCAAATTTTATAGGGTACCATCCTGTAAATGTGAATGCATATTTATTTTTTTCGCTTTCAGGACGCTCTAAGTCAAGCTCAGATAAAACATAAATCTCGTGATCAGGATATCTTTTTTTCAGTTCATCCACAGTAATGAAAACCATTGCTTGAGCACCCTTATTGAATAGCTCTCCGCCAGTTATAATAATGTTACGCAAAATATCACCTTTTACTTAATGTTTAAATTTAAAAATTACAGCCGAGATAATATAATAAATTATATTCACATCAGAACACTCTGAAATTTGTTTTATGCTAAGCTTATCGTAAAAGTCACAATAAAAACCATAGTACATTTTCAAACGCTTTTTTAGCGGATATTTTAAAAACTTAGCTTTTTCAACATGTGATAAAAAATAACCTTTCGGGTTTTTGAAAAATCTATTATTTGCGCCTTTAATAGTTAAACCGTCTTCTAAGTATTCCCATATCCAAATGATATCTTCGAACACACGGATTTTATATCCATCATTTGCCATACGATTCCACGGAATACATGGTGTAATAAAATTCTCGCCCTCATATTCAGGATATGAATACTTCTTGAAAATATCAGTCCAGAACACTTCTGCTCTCTCTCCATCGAGTGGGTAAGCTGTAGCTTCTTCGTATCTTTCTAAAAATGTGGCGTCTCTGTAAGGTTTGTTATACCAAGGACTGTCTGGATCATCTCTCCAGGTTGTGTTTCGGGTTTGAGTAGGAGTCTGACCTCTATTAGCTACAATTCCGCAATAGTCTTTAAGTCCTCTGATAGACTCCATCCAACCATTGATTTTTTCGCAAGCATCATCGGTAAGATAATCGTCTGAATCAATAGTAAAAAATATCTCGCCCTCAGCTACTTCCAATGCACGATTCGTAGCGCGACACTTACCGCCATTTTTACCTTTATAAAAACGAATAGGAAAATCGTTGTCGTCCTTAAGCCAACTGTTTACCATTTCTTCCGTATTATCAGTAGAACCGTCGTCATATATTATCCACTCGAAGTCTCTGTAGGTCTGCCTCTGAATAGATTTGTATAATCTTTCGATAATATAAGCTCTATTATATGTAGGTGTAAATAACGTGATTTTGTAATTATATGCCATATTAACCTGCCTGTTTATAAATAAAGTTAATCCCTCTTAAAAATATCTCTTGTGTAGACCTTATCACAAACGTCATCAAGACAACTGTCGTAGCGGTTAGCGATAATAACATCGCATAAACTAGAAAACTCATCGAAATCCTTCACTACTCGGCTGTTAAAGAACACTTTTTCTTTTAAAGTAGGTTCGTAGATAACAACCTCTACTCCATATGACTTCAATCTCTTCATAACACCCTGTATAGAAGATTGTCTGAAATTATCTGAGTTAGATTTCATTGTGAGTCTATAAATACCAATCGTGATTGAGTTATGATTATTATCTCCATCAAAATCATAACCGGCTTTTATCAGAACTCTCTCAGCTATAAAATCTTTTCTGGTTCGATTTGACTGGACAATCGCAGTCATCATATCCTGTGGAACATCATCATAATTTGCCAACAACTGCTTTGTGTCCTTCGGCAAGCAATATCCACCATAACCAAATGAAGGATTATTATAATGAGTTCCGATTCTCGGATCAAGGCAAACACCATTAATAATCTGCTGTGTATCCAAGCCTTTCATCTCTGCATAGGTATCAAGCTCGTTGAAATAAGATACCCTGAGAGCCAAGTATGTATTAGCAAAAAGCTTGACAGCTTCCGCTTCAGTAAAACCCATAAAAAGAGTATCAATATCTTCTTTTATTGCACCCTGTTGCAAAAGAGAAGCAAATGTATGTGCCGCTTCTACAAGTTGTGCATCCTCTTTATCTGTTCCCACAATAATACGAGAAGGATAAAGATTATCATATAGAGCTTTTGATTCCCTCAAAAATTCAGGGCTAAATATAATTTTTTTTGAACCTGTTTTCTCTCTGATTGACTGCGTATATCCGACAGGAATAGTACTCTTAATTACCATAACAGCTTCAGGATTGTACTCCATAACGAGCTTAATCACACTCTCAACAGCAGATGTATCAAAAAAGTTTTTCTTGCTATCATAGTTGGTAGGAGCAGCAATAACAACAAAGTCGGCATCCTTATATGCATATTCCGCATCAAGAGTCGCTTCCAAATCAAGCTCTTTCTCGGCAATATATTTCTCTATATAATAATCCTGTATAGGTGATTTTTTGTTATTAATAAGTTCAATCTTTTCCGGTACAATATCAACAGCCTTAACCGTATTATGCTGTGCTAAAAGCACCGCAATAGATAGACCTACATAACCCGTTCCGGCAACTGCAATTTTCATACTATCATCCTCAATAATTATTGTTGCAAGATATCCGCAATTCTTTTACACGCAAAACCATCACCATACGGATTTGATGCTTTGCTCATTTTATCGTACTCACTTTCATCAGTAAGTAACCTTTTAAACTCGTTATAAATCACATCTTCACTTGTACCGACAAGCTTAAGTGTACCGGCCTTGATTCCTTCTGGGCGCTCAGTTGTATCGCGCATAACCAGCACAGGCTTACCCAGTGAAGGTGCTTCTTCCTGAATTCCACCACTATCTGTCAGAATCAAATAGCTTCTTGCCATAAAATTATGGAAATCAAGAACATCAAGAGGCTCAATAATTCTGATTCTGTCGTTATCTCCAAGCTCTTCGTCAGCAGCTTTTCTTACAAGCGGATTCATATGAATTGGATAAATCACCTTTACATCAGGAGTTTCTTCGACAATTCTTCTGATTGCTCTGAACATACTGTGCATAGGCTCACCAAGATTTTCTCTTCTGTGAGCAGTAAGCAAAATCAACCGGCTGTCTTTTGCCCACTCCAAAACCTCGTGGGTATAGTCGTCTCTGACTGTTGTTTTGAGCGCATCAATCGCTGTATTACCTGTTACATAAATGCTATCAGGATTCTTTCCTTCTTTGAGAAGATTATTTTTAGATATCTCTGTAGGAGCAAAGTTGTACTTCGCTACAATGCCCACAGCTTGTCGATTAAACTCCTCAGGATAAGGAGAATAAACATTATATGTACGAAGTCCAGCTTCAACATGACCAATCGGTATTTGCAAATAAAAACAAGCAAGTGCTGTAACAAATGTAGTTGAAGTATCACCATGAACTAAAACAACATCAGGATTCTCAGCCACCAGAATCTCTTTAATTCCATTGAGAATATTCGTTGTAATATCAAACAACGTCTGTTTATCCTTCATAACTGAAAGATCATAATCTGGAGTTACAGAAAATGCCTCTAAAACCTGATCCAGCATCTGACGATGTTGACCAGTAACACAAACCTTGGTTATTAAATTTTCTCTAGACTTCAATTCGTTAACCAACGGGCACATTTTAATTGCTTCAGGACGAGTGCCAAAAACTAATAATACTTTTTTCATTCATAAACCTACTTTTAATAAATTTCTGATTTTACTTGTAAATATCGGGAAATAGAAAAATGATGTGAGCCAAATTTTATTCTTAATATTTAAGCCTACTGTAGAATCACCTGTTCTTCTATATCCGACTCTGTCAATAATATTATTGATTACATCTTTATTCTGTTTTGAAAGCAATGCCAACTGAAGATGATACATACAGCTTGATATATATGTATATAGTGCTATATCATACAAATTAGGAAATTTTGTTTTTACGTATTCACAACGTTGTTTCATAGCGTCCAACGCATCAAGTCGCTTAACTGAGTAAGTTTCCCCCATTATACTGTTTGAACGCTGAACATAATTGTAAAAAGATTCATTCATTAAAGACACTTTTTCAGCACCGCCAAAAACTTGATACGACCAAAAAACATCTTCGTGATACTTCCCTTTTTCAAACAAAATATCATCTATCAGCTCTCGCTTGTATAATTTATTCCAGACATGTTGCTTAAGTTTACCGTCGATAATTATCTCGTTCATAGCCGAATGAGTTTCAATCACATCGTCTTGCTGTACATGTACATCATTCAGGAGCTCACCTTCTTCAGCCACCCACTTAACTCCGCACGATACAACATCGCTGTTATCTAAAAGCATTCGGTTATACATTTTTTCTATTGCTTCCTTATCAATCCAATCATCTGAATCAATAAAGGAAACTAATTCTCCGCTTGCAACTTTCATTCCTGCGTTTCTCGCATCAGAAAGTCCACCGTTGACTTTATGTACAACTTTGATTCTGCTATCTTTTTTTGCCCAATCATCACACATCTGAGGACAACCATCTGGCGAACCATCATCAACAAGAATTATCTCAAGGTTCTTATATGTCTGATTCACCAAAGAATCAACGCATCTGTTCAAATAGCTCTCAACATTGTAAATTGGAACAATCACACTTATTAAAGAGTTTTTTATCATAGTTATCCGTTCTCTCCAGCAAGTATTTTCCTTACCGTTTCTTTAGGATTAAAAGCTTCCACAGGCTCATTAACCACATCGCCAATATTCCCGCTTTCAATATCCTTTATTGCTCTTTTTATATCTTCAACAGTGTTCTCACAGAAAACATATCTGTTGAATTTATCAAAATAATTTCGAAGAACTTCTTTTTCTTTATTTGTACCATCCAAAATAAAAAGAATTGTCTTATTAGTAGCTGAGTACTGATAAATCTTTCCCGGAATCTGTCCACCCTGTTTATTACAAAGAAAGATCAATACATTCGTATTGTCCTCAATTGGCTTAAGTTTTTCAAGTGACAGCCTCGGGTAAATATGAATATTCTCGGTAGGTTCAAACAAATCACTTGGACTTCCACAAATATTAACACTAATCCCACAATCTCTTGCTGCTTTATAAAACGGCTCTAAATCACGTGAGACTGGTGCATAATCGCCAAAATAGCCGTATTGATTGTTTTGAAATTCTTTTTCTTCAGTTAAGTCATTTTTATAATAATACGGAAGTGGTTGCCAATACATTTTATGAGCAGATTCAGGATATAATCTTTTCTGATTTTCCAAGGTCAATGGACTGACATAACAAACTTTCTCTGCAAACGAAAGCAATCGTTTTTCTTCTTTGTATATTTTACTCTTACCATTAAACCCATAAGCATCACTATACCAAGGATCTTCCCAAATCTGAATCCAATGTTTAGCTTTTATATGCTTAGTTTTTAACAGATTATATGTCAACAGGTGACCTGATGGCGGTGTAGATATAGAAAGCACATAATCAAATTCTTCATCTGATTTAAAATTCTTTGCTACCTTCACAAACTTTGAATAAATACCGTGAACCCCATATAAATTTAAAGCTATCTGCTTAAGCTTTGATATAAATCTCCGTCTAAAAGTTAAACTTTTATTTCCTTGAGATTTCGCAGTAAAACTATCAACAGAATCATACTGTACACTATTCTTTCTTAAGGACAGTTTTTGGTAAAACGTAACAGCATAATATGTATGCTGCTTTATACAATCAGGTATAGTAATCGACTTGTCCAGCACATAATCTCTACCATCAGCACTCAGCAATGTAACCCCATAACCTGCATTAACTAAACCATTTAGATATGCAATATGGCATAAATTTGCAGATGAATTTGTTTGAACACAATCACCATTAATAACTAAAATTTTCATATCGTCCCTCGTCCCGTGCTAATTCTGTACAAAGTAAATGATATACTCAATCAATATATCCTATCTTTCCCGTTAACTCTTCTTTCTGTTTCATACGCTTGTCCATAGAAACATCTTTTCTTAGCGTGTATGAATCATCATATACAGGAGATTTTCCCATACGAGACTTCTCTTTTTCCAAATATTCATCTAAAGTACAAATCACTTTTGCCGGAGAGCCTGCCACAACTGTATTATCAGGAACATTATGCGTTACTGTACTATTTGCGCCTATAATAACATTACTGCCAATATCAACGCCTGGTAACACCACTGTTTCTGCACCGATAAACACATTATCCCCTATAGTCACACGACCTATTTTTGTGTAATTTAGAAATGTCTTCGTACTCGCATCATGAGCTAAAATATGTACTCTAGGTGCCATAGTCACATTATTTCCTATTTCAATGAGCCAACAGTGACCAGGGTCAAGAATAACCCCATTAAGCCTTTTAAAGTCCTTACCAACTTTCATTCCCATCGAAATCAATTTTTCAGTTGTATATTCACCGCGAATACGGTATAACATTTCTTTTACAAAACTCATATTAACCTCTATAATGATAACAACATTTCTTCTACAGCCTTAACTGTATTTTCTGTACTGAACAACTTTCCTCGCTCCAGTGCTTTTTCTTTGTAGTGTGCAAGCAACTGAGGGTTATCCAACAAAGATTTAATTCCTTCATACAAGGCTTCTTCATCGTTCTCTGTTACCACACCATATTCGTTATTTTCGCCAAGCATTTCCTTCATGCCTGAAACCTCAACCGTACATACTGGTGTACCAACAATCAATGCTTCAGTAGCTGCAGTAGAAAAGCCTTCTGTATGACTTGAACATACAAACAAATCGCACTTTGAAACATATTTATACGGATTAGTATCATATCCCAACAATGAAATCGTTTCTTCTAAATCATTTTCAGATATATACTTTTTTAAACTCTCTTCAATTGGTCCCGTGCCTAATAGGTACAAATGACATTTATAATCGTTGTGATTTAACTTTTTAATGATTCTCAATAATCTGTCATAACCTTTTACTTCTTTTAAAGTACCTACAGACACAAGATTAACAACATCTTTATTGATATCTATATCTACTTTTTCTTTAGATCGATCGATTATCATATTGGACTCTACTGTGTTGTACAAAACGCCTGTAGGATGGTCTAAAAGTATCATTTTTTCAAAATTAGTGCCTACATCCGAAGAAACATACGCAGTAAAATCAAATCGGTTATAGCAATCTTTTGCTTCTCTTAAACTTCTAAACGGATAAGAAATATCTTTGAGAGTCTTAAATTTTGTATGTATCCAGCTAACCAGTTTCGTATTTGGATTGTCACATCCAATAGCGACTCTAGACACTGTCCCCTCTAAATACGAAACAACTATGTCATATTGTTCCTTAATAAAGGTTTTATATAACCTTTTTGTAGAAAACAACTTAAGAATCTGACTGTTACCACGAAAAATCTTTTTAAAAGAATAACTAAGCTTTATTCCTTCTTTTAAGAATTGCTCGTTTATCCCACCTGCAAATAAGGTATGCACAGTAATATCAAACTTAGATTGATCTAAATTATTAACCAAATGGACCAGTACTTTCTCAGCACCGCCTACAGAAAGATCTGGGATAAGAAATAGCAACTTTTTCATAACTATCTTCCTCTATTTTTAAACTTTACATAACGAGACAATGCAAACCCAAACGGCAGACACAATGAAGCCAATAAATGATGAGGACAACGTTTAATAAAACCTTTTCTTTTCGCCAAAATACAACTCGAGTCATAATGTATACAGTGTTTTATCAAAAATAGTATCGGGGCTTTACTAAAAGATAAATATAACAACCTGATTTCAGCAAAACTATTTGGGCTATTATAATATTGCCAAAGCATATTGTTGGTCATACCAGTCTGCTGGTAGTCAACGTAACACAAACATTCATTTAACGATATATAAGGTCTTTCCATCCCGCTTAAAATATTTACATAATTGGGATTAAAATTCTTTTCTCCTTCATAAACTGTCATCGGAAATCCTTGTTTATACAAGTCCACTCTAACAACAAGCTTTTTATCACCCTTATCAACTGGATATTTACCAAGTGTCCAATCAACAATATCTATTTCTTTATATTTGCCGATTTCTCCACCAATAACCCGTCCTTCAGGTGTATAATTGAGTCCGAATATACCTGCATAATCCTTACTCTTATCACGATTTGCCCAACACTTTTTTATTAATTCAACACAATTATCTGAAGGATAATCATCAGAGTCAATACATACACATAACTCGGTGCTCATATGCTCAACAGCTAAATTATACGCTGTATGTAGCCCACCGTTTTCTTTGTAATAATACTTTATATCAAAATCATTATTTTCATCTATCCACTTTAGAACTTGATCTTGTGTATTATCCTTTGAGCCATCATCTACTACAATCCAAACAAAATCTTTATCTGTTTGTTTTTGCAATGCTTTGTAACATCTTTCTAATAAATCCGCTCTGTTATAAGCAGGCGTAAACACGGTCAAAATATTATCCTTCATCTAACTCACCCTTTAAATACCCGACAAAAGGTATCAATGTTTGTTCAAATTCAAAGCTCTTCAACACTTCATATCTTTTATTCATATCAACTTTGTACGATTTGTTAACTTTTATGTACTGAATTACACCTTTTATATCATCGTTGCTATCCATCACATATCCCAATTGATTTTTTTCTACATTTTTAGCAATTGTTTTTAAATATGGTGATGTGATAATTTTCATTCCACTAGCTATATATTCACAATATTTATTCGGAAACGCAACATGATTTGTTACTAAATCGTCTCGTATCATAAATGCAAAATCACCTGCACACAAGGTCTCATCAACCTTATCAAAAGGTAAAACATCAGTAATGATATCCTTATTCTCAACATTAAGTTTATCCGCCTGATCACTAAGGATTAAAAATTTGCAATTTGCAATTTCTTTTGAAATTTGTTCAAATAAACTTATAGTTTTATCTATACATTGCCATGGTGAAATTCCGCCCGAATATACAAACAATAACATGTCATCAGAAATATTATATTTTTCTCTGTATTTTTTTCGATATAAATTATATGTTTCTGTACACATTTCAGAATATTTTTTGGCACACGGAACGATAAAATAAGACAACTGACTTCCATTAAAAGAGTTTTGTACATACCTTTTTAATTCATCAGTAACAGCGAATGCAGCATCAAACTCTCTGGTATATTTTTTCTCATAATAACGAAATAATGTGAATAAAGCACGCCTCATAATACTATCAATAATACCGTCACCTGGAAACTCGATTAACTCATTTGTTGTACCGTGAATATCATAAACAACAGGTACATTAACCAATTTCTTAATTGGAACAACGAATTGTAAAACAAACTCACCAGATAGAATTATTGCATCATATTTATTAGTGGTTATTAACTCCTTAGCCCTTTCAATAACTTTCCTTCTGTTTGCGAAAAGAGTTAAGGGGTTCTTTTTAGAATAAGTAATTAATGTAAAATCACTCATCTCATTAATCAGTTCTCTGTCATAATTCAAAACATCATTATCACAATAACAGATAAAATCTGTTACAACTCCAAATTTCTCGTGAAAAGTATTTGCACGGTTTTTTATTAACCTAAGCGCACCATTCGTATTATAAATATTTCTATTTGTAATAAACAATAATCTCATACTCTATTCTCCTCATTAAACGAAACTATTTTATATATTTTCTCATTCACCATACCAAAATAATCAAATTAATATATAAGATAATTTTAGTAGTTAATACTTAACACTAATAATTGTTTTGTTTTCTAAATCTGTACCAAACTCATAAGAAACCTTGTCATCTGATTCATCAACAATCTTAAATCCGATGTTCAATAAAGTGTTCCTGAGTAAAATATTCTTCTTCGTCTTGTTAACACAGAATTCACCGGATCCACAGTTTTCTCTTTCAAGCAAAGAGCTGAACAACGCACTCTCAACAAACTTTCCAGCAACTCTGCAAGACATCGCAAACTCAGTAAAAATAAGCTTATTATTTTCAATCTTATACTGTCCGAATCCTACAACACCGTAAGAACCAAAATCATCCTTGCAAGACAAAGCAAAGTTAGTATGATTTTCTCTCTTGAGTACATCTTCATATTCATCTATAGTATACTTTTTACCGGATAAGTTCAGCTGATTTGTGCGAACCAACAGCTCATAGCAACGTGTCTTTTCATCGTGTGCTAACGGCTCAAACAGGTCAATTTTAAGGTTACATTTTCTTAAAAACTCTATAGTATCGCTATTATCCGAAGACTGCATAAGCTTAGTTCGTTTCTCTTCAGCCTTATACATAGCTCTTCGTTTTTTACTTTCCTCAGTTATGATAACATCAAACTCAGGCTTATCAAGTAAATTCGCAACCTCAATAGCGTCATATACCCTTACCTGAGAAAGTGCATCTTTGACCTGATTTCTTTCAAAAATTGAATCATCAACAAGAGCCAGAGCGTCTATTCCGATGTTAAGGCTCTTAGCGATTTGCTCCATTGAACTGCTTTTTGCATTCCAATGAATCTGTGGATATATAAAATATTCAGCAAGACCAAGCTTTTCTACAACTGGCCATGCTAATTCATAATCATTTTTACTTGCAACTGATTGAATTATTCCTCTTTCGTCTAACGCCTTGATAGTATCCGATACATATGGTTTGAGCTTCAAATCATCAGGATTATCACATTCTATCAAAGTTCCATCCCACAACGTATTATCCAAATCCCAGACAACACATTTGACTTTATCCGCTGGTTTGTCTGACACAATACGCTGACCTTTCACAAAGTCGCACCATAATATATCAAGCTCAGCTTCCAAGTCATTTTCAGGATATATTTTCACCAAGAAGTTTGCTGTTGTACAAGCATTAGATAACTTCGATTCATCGAGAATTATTAAATTCTCACCAGGTTCAATACGCAAAGCTGTTTTGAACGCCGAAGTGTGCGAATCAAAAACCTCCATAATGAGATTGAACGCTTTTTCCTCAAAACTATATCCATGGAATACAAATGCATCAGGCTTATTATCAAGACCGCTAAGACCTCTGAGTTTTCTTCTTCTCAAAAACTCAGTAATTCTGATAGATTCCCATCTGAATTTCAAAGGCAACTTTGAATCCGCTATACCCTTCAACATATTTCCAAGCCTTTGGTTTTTAGCAACAAGCTTTTGATATTCTGAAACCTCAAGCATAGCAGGAAATATAATAGTCATCATATTAGCCCATTTGCGAAATTTCACTCTTGCCCCCTGAGAGTAACATCCTTTTGCGTTATCGTATGTATAAATACCATTTTCAAAACGCATACATCTACCATCACTACGTGCAATATAGTGAACGCAATTATTAAAACAAACAGGTGCAGAACACTCCAAGCAATGCTCCTCCCACATTGTAGGTCTGATTGCTGTTATCTTATATTCATTTGAAACATTTTTATCATAACGGGGTTGTTTTGTTACTTTAGAACTGTCCGCATAATAAAACTGATACATTTGAATATCTCCTTTAATTTAACTTTGAAAAATACTCTGTGGCTTCTTTCATGTTCATACTAACCATTCCGTATTTTTCTTTAAGCTGCCCGTAATAACTGAAAATCTCTTCTAGCTGTTTCAAGTGATAATCTGTTTTAACACCAATATTGTGTGGGTGCCACCAAAGGTGAAAAACAAGATTATTCTTGGCTGCATGAAGCATTTGTTTCTTAATTCGTCTTACCTTCAATCCTTCAAGGAACGCAAGTGGTTTAAAATAAGGTTTATACATTCTCGAACCCGTAAAGTTCCAGACTCCGTATTCTTTCTTAGGAATATATCCGCCCTGTCCTGTAAGCGGAAAATATACATCAAGTAATCTAAGCACCCTCATTAAAGGTTTGAATTTTACTTTCTCGTGAATCCAGTCATTTTCCTCATCTCGATAAGCTGTTAATCCAAGCTTTGAAAATACTTTTGTGTATTCATCTTCACACTGATTTCTTGGTAGAACCAGTGATTTTAAATCGAAACCTTTACTTTTAGCAAGATTAATCGCAGATTGCATATCTGCTTCAAACTGCTCAACAGTTTGCCCGCTTTCTCTGCAATAATAATGAGAAAAAGTATGGCTCGCAATTTCCTGACCTTCGTATTTAGAAATACGGTTAACAAGGTCACCTGCGTAATAACATGGAGCCTCAGCCTCATTTTTTCCTATAGTATCAAAACAACGATACGACGAAAGAGCTTTGTTGTCATAAGTAGGTCTTAACGAATCATCAGGAAAAAACTTTGACAACTCATCGTAATCTTCAGCAAACAAAAAACCTACTGTGGCCCATGTGCAATGAATTCCATATTTTTTAAATAACTCTAAAAGTCTCGGAATAGCAAGTTTACCTCCCAGAATATTCTCATCATATTCATTCAAATTATGGCAATCCTGCATTCCCCAGAATAGTTCAAAATCAAGCGATGTAATCAAATTCGGTTTCATCAATCCACCTCAAAAAATCAAATTAAACCCCAAATCATATGCATCTGATAATAATAAAAGCCTAGATATCCCGCAACTAATACCAGATACACAAAAGTCTTAATATTATCTTTAAATATATTCTCCATTTCCCACGGCAATAATATATAACTATAGAGACTACAATAAATTGGGAGTCTACCAATGTATACACCACTGGTAAACATAGAAACAAGATACAAACCTGCAGAGATAATAGACATATTCGTACAAATATTTATAACCTTATTATTTGCCTCAACTATCCGCTTACGTCCAAAGAATGAAATAATCGCAGGAATAGAATAAATTAAGACTCGTATAGGATTTGTTCCATCATCTTTTAATTCGGTAAAATCGCTAACAACATTTTTGTATTGCGTATCAGCAAGCGCATTATCCATCAGCGATGTAAAATTTCCAACAAAAAATATTGCTAATAACGCTACCAATATAAACAACAAAGTCTTTTTGTTCCAAGCTTCACCTTGTACAATAAAAACTATCGGTACCATAATCAATGCAGATCCATGCATAGTAGATGCAAGTAAAATAATTGCAATCAGGGGCAGATACTTCCGCTTAACAATCAAAGATGTAGCCGCAAAAATTATCACGACAGCCGTAAATTGTCGTAATCCATTAAACATCCATGACAAATAATCTGTTGACGCAACAAACAAAAATACTGATAAAATATAATGAGTAGAATATTTTTTTAAAATGGTAACCAGAATACATCCCTGTATTGTGGCAAGAATACAAAAATACAAATCCGCATTATTACCAATAATTAACTTAATAAAACCTGATAATAGAGAAAAACCTCTGTCTTTGGCAACATCGTTAAAAACATAATTAATTATTTCAGGTAAAGACTGTGGTATGGATTTGATAAAAGTTTGTCTATAAGACCATGTATCAGCAAAATCTCCTCTTGTTCCCGCCATTATAATGATCGGCAAAAAAACAATAAAAGCGAAAAGCCACGAATACCGTTCCTCTTGAACGCCACATACGAGCTCAGGCTTTTTGAGTTTCAAATAATCTGCAACACTAGCGCAAACACCTAACCATATTAGTATTAAAATATACTCTGACATAATTTGCACTCCTAATTACAGTAAAACAAAACTTGCCAATAAAAAGATCATTAATCCAAAACAGCCTTGATTGTCTTTTCGACAACAGTATATTTCTCGAATTCTCTTTCCATCTTTTCTCTGCCCTTTTTGCCCATTAGCTCTCGCTCTTCTCTTGATAGAGACATAAACTTCTCCATAGCTACGACTATGGTATCAACATCCTGCTTTTTGCACAGGTAACCTGTTACTCCTTCGTCAACAGCCTCTCTGCATCCCGGGATGTCAGATGTGATAACAGCTCTTGCGGTCGAAGCAGATTCCAAAATCACATTACTCATACCTTCATGATAACTTGCGAGTACCACACAGTGTGATGCAGCGTAATATGGTCTAGGTTCAGGCTGAAACCCGTGAAAAACAATAACTCCGTCTGCAGCCATCTTTTCGACTTCTTCTTTATAGGCATCCTCAAAGAAACCTACAACATCAAATACAACCTTATTCTTATACTTTTCTTTGACTATACGCATCGCTTCAAAGGTTTCGCTACAGCCCTTTTCTTTCATAATTCTGCCAAGGTACATAATGTGTACACCATCATCTTCACTTGGATAAGGCTGATTCTTATACGAATCCAGATTTACACCAGCACCATTTAATACTAGTACCTTTTTCTCCGGAATAATCTTTCTGTCAGTAAACTCTTTAGCATTGGCTGTGTTTTCAAAGAAAACAACTTTTGATTTTTTAAGACCAGCTTTGTACATAATTGTAGCTACAAAAGACATTAACTTACTCTGAAAAGCTGTGCCCAAACCCTGCACATTAACACTATATGGGATTTTCTTTAATCTACAAAGGAAACCCGCATAAACATTCGGCTTTATCGAATAGGTAATAACAACATCAGGTTTCTCTTCTTTAAGAATTTTGTTGTAGGTTCTGAATAACTTAAAGTCCTCAATGGGGTTTATTCCTCTGCGATTAATTTCAGTATTAATGCACTTACATCCCATCGCTTTGAAGTCATCCTCGTGACCCAAAAAAGGTACACTGATCACAACTTCTCCGAGTTTCAAAAGCTCGCCTATCAGCTCTCGACGAAACTGCCATAACATATATGAATGATTTGTTACAATCAAAAACTTCATAATACTTTCCTCTAGCTAGTTATTTATTAGCTTCTTCGTGTTTTTTCATTTCTCCTGTGCCACCTTCAACTACGCCATCGCTCTTAAAAACGCTTATAATGGAGCCAAAGAAACATTTCAAATCAAACCAAAAGCTCAGCTTTTCAACATACTCACCGTCGAGTTTTGCTTTGACAGGAATCTCAAGTTCATCACGACCGTTAATCTGAGCCCAGCCTGTGAGTCCTGGCATCACATCATTAGCGTTATATTTATCACGCTCAGCGATGAGGTCATCCTGATTCCAAAGCGCTGGTCGAGGACCAATAATGCTCATATTGCCGACAAATATATCCCATATCTGTGGAAGTTCATCAAGACTTGATTTTCTTAAGAACTTACCGACCTTGGTAATATACTGCTCAGGGTTGTCGAGCTGATGAGTAGGCACATCATGAGGTGTGCTCATTTTCATCGAACGGAATTTATGTAATTTAAAGTAAGTTTTGTTAATTCCAACGCGCTTTTGTGTAAAAAACGCAGGGCCCGGATCGTCAATCTTAATAGCTATAATCAGCCCTAAAAATACAGGTGATAAAAACACCAAAGCTAAAAACGACAAGATAACATCCAATAATCTTTTGAAAAACTTTGTGTACATAAATTACCCCTCAATCAGCACTTCGCCTAATACCCCTAGTTTTCTATTATATTCTCTAATATTTTACATTAAAACCTATATAATGTCAATTAAATAACAATGATAAAAAAAGCTAAAAGTTAACACACTAATACATATGACAAAAAGGTCGCCAAGGTTTTGAGCAACACATACAAAAAGCCCTCGGAATTTTCTCCGAGGGCGTAAATTTATATTATCAAATTTTATGTTTTGCACAAATTTTTTATATTTTTTTGTACACTATCAAAAATTCAATCATCATACCCGTTAGGGTTGTTGCTCTGCCAGTTCCAGGAGTCACGACACATCTCGTCGAGTCCGAGCTTCGCTGACCAGTTAAGCTGTTCATTTGCTTTCTTAGGGTCAGCTGTAACAATAGCTACGTCGCCAGGGCGTCTGTCCATAATAGCATAAGGAATCTCAAGGTTATTGACCTTTGAAAACGCTTTGACGATATCGAGCACACTGTAGCCTGTGCCTGTACCGAGATTGAACACCTCAGTGCCTTTGTGACCGTTATTGATGTATTCAAGAGCTTTGAGGTGACCGTTCGCAAGGTCAACAACATGAATATAATCACGCACACCTGTGCCATCGTGAGTATCATAGTCATTACCGAAAACGCCGAGTCTCTCGCGCTTGCCGACAGCAACCTGAGTGATATATGGCATAAGGTTGTTCGGGATACCGTTAGGGCTTTCGCCGATAAGACCGCTTTCGTGAGCACCGATAGGGTTGAAGTATCTGAGGAGCACAACAGAAAGCTCCTTATCAGCAACAGTGGCATCAGTCAGGATCTGCTCATTGAAAAGCTTTGTCCAACCGTAAGGGTTGGTACATGAAGTTGGCATACCCTCTTTGAGAGGCACAACCTTTGGCACACCATAAACAGTTGCAGAAGAACTAAAAACAATTTTCTTCACATTAAACTCAGCCATAACCTCTAAAAGCGTAAGAGTTGTATCAAGATTGTTTCTGTAGTACATAACAGGCTTTTCGACACTTTCGCCTACAGCCTTGAAACCAGCAAAATGGATAACAGAATCGATATCACACCTTGAGAAAAGGTCACGCAAAGCATCCTTATCAGCGACATCAATTTTGAAAACAGTCACATCTTTGCCTGTAATCTCCTTGATTCTTGAGAGGACTTTTTCGCTCGAATTGTCAAAATTGTCAGCGATAACAACATCATAGCCACTGTTTAAAAGCTCAACGCAGGTATGGCTACCGATATAACCTGCGCCACCTGTAAGTAGTACTTGCATAATTAAACTCCTGTAATTACTGAAATCAGTTTATTTTGTGATTAAATGTAGGTACGATATCGGCTAGCAGTTCAACGGTCTTTTCGTTTTCGTTGTGTTCAGCATAACCTCTGAGCGTATCGAGTTTTGTTAACAATTCACTCTCGTTTATATCAATCTGATTGCCGATAAAAATCTTTTTATTTGCTGTGGATTTGAGTCCCTCTTCATCCATCAGAAGTTCTTCGAAAAGCTTTTCGCCCGGACGAAGGCCGGTGAACTTAATCTCAACATCTTTGTAAGGCACCTTGCCATACATACGGATAAGGTTTTCAGCCAAAGTTGTAATCTTGACAGGGTCGCCCATATCAAGAACAAAAATCTCACCGCCGCTAGCCATAGCACCCGCCTGAAGTACAAGGGATACCGCCTCAGGAATAGTCATAAAATAACGGATAATATCAGGGTGAGTAACAGTAACAGGCTTGCCTGCTTCAATCTGGCGTCTGAAAAGTGGGATAACCGAGCCGTTTGAACCGAGCACGTTACCAAAACGAGTTGTAACAAATTCGGTTTTTGAGTCGTTCTGGGATTTATACTGAACAATCATCTCACAACAACGCTTTGTTGCACCCATAACATTTGTTGGGTTAACAGCCTTGTCAGTAGAAATCATAACGAACTTTTCTGTGTTGTATTTCTCCGCAAGAGTCACCATATTCCATGTACCGAAGATGTTGTTTTTCACAGCTTCGGCAGGAGAAGTTTCCATCAGCGGAACGTGCTTATGAGCTGCAGCATGGAAAACTACCTGTGGCTTGTACTCCTTGAAAATACACTCCATCTTGTCAAAATCTCTGACAGAAGCAATAAGAGTAATAAGATCGAGAGCATCGTCGAATTCAAGCTTCAATTCCTGCTGAATATCGTAGGCGTTGTTCTCATAAATATCAACGATGATAACTTTTTTAGGATTGTATTTAGCAATTTGTCGCACAAGCTCAGAGCCAATTGAGCCACCACCGCCTGTGACCATGCAAACCTTGTCTTCAATAAATTTTCTGATTTCAGTCTTATCAAAAGTGATAGGATCGCGACCGAGCAAATCTTCAATTTTGATATCTTTGACCTGATTAAGCAGCTGTGGCTTGTCATCATCAAACAAAAGCTGTCCCAAGTAAGGAACCATCTTGATTTTGCACTGAGTCTGCGAGCACAACTCCATAATTTTCTTACGCTCATCTTCAGTACAAGAAGGAATCGCAAAGATAATAAGCTTGATATTATATTCCTTGCATATATGAGGGATATCCCTTGTACCACCGACAACTTCAACGCCCAGAACCTTTTTGTCACGCTTATTGTCATCATCATCTACCATACAAACAGGCAAAATGTTCTTTGATGGGTTATTCGGATCAACA
Organism: Ruminococcus sp.; assembly: GCA_045124035.1. Lineage (GTDB taxonomy): Bacteria > Bacillota > Clostridia > Oscillospirales > Acutalibacteraceae > Ruminococcoides. The sequence continues at coordinate 75,219 of JBGVLC010000023.1, forward strand.
TGAGCATTAGCGATATCGGTGAGAATAATCTTTGCAGCCTGACCTGCACCAACAATAAGAGTACGCTCGTAATTTTCGGCACGTCCGGTTTCTGTCAAATCAATAAACGTGCGCTTGAACAAAAATCGAAACAGCGTGATGCTTCCTGTTGACACAAAAAAGTTGATGATATAGAAGAGCATAGTCCCCTGTTTATCAGCTAGAGCAGCAAAGAAACCGCTGAGAAGTAAACCTGCCATAACTCCTACAGAGCAATAAACATAGTCCTTTTTGCTGAAGTCACGCCACACCCTTGTGTACGCTCCACAGATAAACAGCGAGAAAAAACAGAACAATACATTCAGGAAAATAACCCACATAAGTCTTATGTTATTAACCATATAAAGTTCTGTGTTCATATCAAGCAAAACACAAACAAGCGACAAAATCATCTCTGATACCAAAGCTGATAACCCAATAAGCAGAGCATCAACCAGCATCAGAAGATTCTTTCTGAAATTAAATTTGTTCATTTCCTTATCCCCTAAAACGCAAAAGCGCATAATTAGATATAGTAATTATAGTATATTCCATACAATATTGTCAACAAAAACATAGATTTATTGAAGCTCAGAATTATCATATTTTTACAAATCCCCACACATATTCTCTATCGCTCATTCATATACATTAAAACAAACAGTCGGAGGTTTTTGTATGAGAGATAACGTCGAAGAACGAGCGATACAACTCGGTAGATTCATCGCGCAACACAACGCCACAGTGCGACTGACCGCAAAAAAGTATAACATCAGCAAAAGCACAGTACATAAGGATGTAAGCGAAAGACTCAAAACAATTGATATGCCACTTTACAAACAGGTTCGAAAAGTTCTCGATAAAAACAAGCTCGAGCGCCATATTCGCGGAGGAATAGCAACAAAAGAGAAATACGAACAGCTCACAAAAAACTCAAAATAGCAGATAAAATCAGGCAAAAAGCGTGCTTTTCGTCTGATTTTTGTTTTATATGGTCGTTTATTATTATGGCAACAACTTTCTCTTTACTTTGCAAACTTAAAGTAGTATAATTAGCGTGGTATTTAATGGAATTTGCATTAACGCAAGGAGATATTGATATGATGAATATTCCGTTCTCACCACCTGACATCACTCAAGCTGAAATTGATGAGGTTGTTGAGGTGCTCAAAACCGGATGGATCACAACCGGTCCTAAAACCAAACTGTTTGAACAGAAAATTGCTAAGATTTGTAATACCCAGAAAGCTGTTTGTCTGTCATCACAGACAGCGTGCGCTGAAATGACACTTCGAATTCTGGGTATCGGTCCGGGAGACGAGGTTATCGTTCCTGCCTACACATATACAGCTTCTGCTTCAATTATCTATCACGTTGGCGCTACTCCTGTGCTCATCGACTGCAAAAAAGACAGCTACGAGATGGACTACGACCAGATGGAAGCTGCCATCAATGAAAAGACCAAGGCTATCATTGCAGTAGATTTAGCAGGTATCGTATGCGATTACGACAGAATCTTTGAAGCTTGTGAAAGAAAACGCTCACTTTTCAAGCCATCGGACAACCCTATCCAGTTTGCTCTTGGTAGAGTTATCGTGCTTAGTGACGCTGCTCACGCTTTCGGTGCTCAGTGGAGAGGCAAGATGTGTGGTGAAATCGCCGACTTCACCAACTTCAGCTTCCACGCTGTTAAGAATATGACAACCGCCGAGGGTGGTGCCGCTACATGGAAAGAGATTCCGGGCGTCGACTCCAACGAGATTTACAAGAAATTTATGCTGATGACACTCCACGGTCAGACCAAGGACGCTTTTGCTAAAAACAAGGGCACATCTTGGGAATATGACGTGGTTGATACTCAGTACAAGTGTAATATGCCTGACATCCTGTCAGCTATGGGTTTAGCTCAGCTTTCAAGATATGACGAAATGCTGAAAAGACGTCACGAACTTATCAAGCGTTATAACGAAGCGTTCAAGGATCTTCCTGTAGCTGTTTTGAATCATGCAGATGATACCCATCGCTCTAGCGCTCACTTGTATTTTGTCAGATTTTTAGGCAAAGATGCCGAATACCGCAACGCTTTCTACGACAAAATGAAAGAAAAAGGCGTTATGTGTAACGTTCACTTCAAACCTTTACCTATGTTCACTGCATATAAAGCTAAGGGCTTTGATATCAAAGATTTTCCTAATGCTTATGACCAACATAAAAACCAGCTCACCCTGCCGATGAACACCGTCATCACTGATGAAGAGGCTCAGTATGTCATCGACAGTTTCAAAAAAACTCTTATCGAGCTTGGTTAAGGGCACTTTGCCTTAAGTTGTGTTTTTAAGGCTGTCCGATTCTGGACAGCCTTTTTTCAAAAAATCTACACTATTTGTTCTTAATTTATTCATTTTTGCGGAATTTTTTTGTATTATAATTAGGGTGTAGAAATTAGAATATAGATTTTTTGGGGGTACATATATGAACAATGGAAGAATTCTTATCGTTGACGATGATACCAATATATGCGAACTTCTTCGCCTTTACATTGAGAAAGAAGGATTCTCAACCGCTATCGCCTATGATGGCGAACAGGCGCTTGAGCTTTTCAACCGTGAACAGCCTAACCTTGTGTTGCTTGATATTATGCTTCCTAAGCTCGATGGCTGGCAGGTTTGCCGAGAAATCAGAAAAACCTCTGACTGTCCAATTATTATGATAACAGCCAAGGGTGAAGTTTTCGACAAAATCCTGGGTCTCGAACTTGGTGCTGACGACTATGTCGTAAAGCCGTTCGAAGCAAAAGAAGTAGTAGCCAGAGTCCGTGCAGTACTAAGACGAACAGGCATCAACGAAGAAGATGCTGTAAAAGAGGTAACTTGGGATAAACTTTCCATCAACCTCACTAACTACGAACTCAAGGTTGACGGTGAGGTAGTCGACACTCCTCCAAAGGAAATGGAACTTCTCTATCATCTTGCTAGCAACCCTAACAAGGTATACACCCGTGACCAGCTGCTCGATCAGGTGTGGGGATTTGAATATTACGGTGACAGCCGTACTGTTGACGTTCACGTCAAGCGTATCAGAGAAAAAATCGACGGTGTTTCCGACAAATGGGAACTGAGAACCGTCTGGGGAGTAGGCTATAAATTTGAAATCAAAGGCTAAGAAACTTCTAGTTTCACTCAATCGTTCGATTTTTCAAAAATATCTGGTCGTCAGCATTTCTATCATTCTGATAAGTATGATAGCCCTGGGCGTTACGATGTACATCTTCATTACCAATTACTGGGAAGAAGAAAAAAAAGAAACGCTCATTGAAAACGCAAGTCAGGTTGCATCTGTCATAGTTGCATCATCCGATTTCAACATTGCTAACCGCACACTTGTTATCGAAGACCCTGAACTTTTCAAAATCACTATCTCTACTATCTCGCAAAGTGCTGACGCAGAGATTTTTGTTGTAAATACAAAAGGAAAATTCCAATATTGCTCCGAAGATGACGACTGTATACACGTTTACAACGATGTCCCTACCGATGTTTTAGGGCAGACGGTATCGGGAAACTTCTTTGAATTCGGTACGCTCGGAGGATTTTATGAGGATACCCACTACACAGCAGGTGTCCCTATCATAATTAACGAAGCAGGATATGAGGAAATCGTCGCTTTCTGCTATGTTTCCACCAAGTCGACTTTCGTGTCAAACCTGACAATGGCTATGATGAAGATGTTCTTCACAGCGGCTGTTATCACAATGCTTATTTGTCTGTTGTTCGTTGGAATTCTGAGCTACAATATGGCAAAGCCACTCAGACAGATGTCTAATGCAGCGAAAAAGTTCGCTGTTGGCGACTTCTCGTCGAGAGTTACCGTAAGAGGTGACGACGAAGTTGCCGAGCTTGCACTTGCATTCAACCATATGGCTGACTCGCTCACCGCAAGCGAAGGTATGCGACGAAGCTTCATCGCAAATGTTTCCCATGAGCTCAAGACCCCGATGACTACCATCGCGGGCTTTGTTGACGGTATGCTCGACGGCACCATCCCACAAAGCCGTCACAAACACTATATGAATATCGTATCGCTTGAAGTCAAACGACTCTCGCGTCTTGTCCAGTCGATGCTCTCGCTATCAAGAATTGACAACGGTGAGCTAAAACTCAACAAACAGGAATTCGAAATGTTCTCTGTTATTATCAATGTTCTTGCAGGATTTGAACAGAAAATCAGCGACAAAAACTTAGAAATCAGAGGACTCGAAGCTTTTGACAAACTCAAGGTCGAAGCTGACCCTGACCTTATGCATCAGGTCATTTACAACCTTATCGAAAACGCCGTCAAGTTCACAAACGAGAACGGCTATATATCTTTTGCTGTTATCAAAACGAAATACGACCTTTCCGTATCTATCGAAAACAGCGGTCCGGGCATCCCTCCTGAAGACATCCGCTATGTGTTTGACAGATTCTACAAAACCGACAAATCACGTAGCGTTGACAAAAAGGGTATGGGACTTGGCCTTTTCATCACAAAGTCGATTATGCGACTTCACGGTGGTTACATATTTGTCGAGTCAGAACCTGACAAATACTGTCGCTTTACTTTCAAACTACCAACTATGGAAAAGCAGTATGAAAAGCCACAGCAGAGTAAATTCATCGAAACCACCGCAAATATCAAATCGGAGGATAAATAATGGAAAATTTCAATAATAATTTTGACCCGACAAATGAGTACGCTCCATTAAATGGAGCTGATACTCAGCAGGCTTTTGAACCTGAAAATACAGAACCTGCAAATAACATTGCACCTGAAAACGACACAACAACTGATGATGTGTTCGCTGCTTTTGATAACGCTCAGGCTCAGGGTTCAAGCCTGCCTCTTGGCAGCGACAACGAAGAACACACAAACGCAGAGGCTCCACAACCTCAGGCTCAGTATGCTCCGCCAAGAGTAAACTACAATCAAGGTATGAAGTACTATCCACCACAACCACAAGCTCCACAGCAGAGCAACTTCGCCCCACCTGAGTATAAAGCGCCACAGCCTCCTGTGCATCACAACCAATCAACACAGTTCGCACCACCTGCATACAAGGCTCCTCAGTATACTGTGCCACAGAATCAGTACGACACCCCACCACAGTGCAACCCAAACCCTAACCCATATCCATATCAGTATAACCAACAGCGTACACCTGTGACACCTCAGCCACAGGCTCCTGTTTTTCCACAGGCACAGCCTTATGTTCAGCCAAAACCTCAACCACAGGCAAAACCATATACCCCTGATTATACAAACTACAATCCGTACGCACAGCCTCAACAGAATGTTGTAAAAAAGGATAATCAAAAAACTCCGACAGGTGTCAAGGTGCTTATAGCTATCCTTTCTTCCCTGCTCGTTATCTTTATGATTGCTTTCTTTACAAGCTGTTCAATGCTGACATTCGGTGATGGCACCAAAACTCCTGACAATCCTCTCAAGCAGTTCGCAACACAGCCTGAGAACGACATCTTCGATGAGTTTTACGGCGAGGAATTTGCTCCTAACTTCAACTTTGGCAAGTCATACAGTGGTGATACTTTCAAAGAGGACATCACACTTGATGCTGACGACGGCAAAACTCAGGAAAAAGACGGAGACAAAAAAGAAAACTCCCAGAAACCTGACAAAGATTTCAAAGATATCAAACCACAACCAGCGCCAAAAAACAAAACTGAAGACAAACAGACAGCTCAGGACGCATACGATATCGTCAAGGACTCAGTTGTTTCAATCGAAGTTTATGAAAATGAAATCACAGACAACGAGCTTGATGTCATCAGCGGTGGCACAGGAGCTATCATCTCAAAGGAAGGCTATATCCTCACTAACAGCCATGTTATCGGCGACTCAAAACAGTACTCACTCAACGTTGTTCTGACAAGCGGTGAGAAACACAGAGCGAAAGTTGTCGGCTATGACACAAGAACTGACCTTGCTGTTATCAAAATCGAAGCTAAAGACCTCACTCCTGTTGAGTTTGGTGACTCAACTTTAGTCAAAGTTGGTCAGGATGTTGTTGCTATCGGTGCTCCTGGTGGAACAAGCTTCCAGAACTCACTCACAAAGGGTATCGTTTCAGCTGTTGACAGAAAACTCGACCTCAACGCAAATGTAAAGTATATCCAGATCGATGCTGCTATCAATCCTGGTAACAGCGGTGGCCCATTGTGCAACCTTTATGGTCAGGTTATCGGTATCAACACAGCAAAAATCGCAGCTGAGAGCTTTGAGGGTATGGGCTTTGCTATTCCAACAAACACAGCACTCGATATCGCTAACGACCTCATCAAGTACGGCTATGTCAAAGACAGAGTGAGAATTGGTCTTATGGGCATGGAAGTTGATGAGCAGATGATTTATCAGTACTCTGTTCCTCACGGCATCCTCATCACAGAAATCACCGGGGGTGGCCCGCTTGATGGCACTAAAGTTGACGTTGGTGACATCATCACCGAAATTGACGGCGTTGAAGTTTCCACTTTCCAGGAAGTATACGATATCTTAGCAACCCACAAACCGGGTGACAAAATCAAAATCACAGTTTACAGACTTGAAGAATAAACCCACAGGGCAGGTTCCTACAACCTGCCCTGTTTTTATGTCAGAACCAAATGAAAAACGCCGTTTGGGAAAAGATTATAATTTTTTAATTTTTTCCGATTTAAAGCTTTAAAGTGTTGAATTCTTTAAACAAATGTGTTATAATCTCTCTTGTAATATTTTTGTAAGGGGAATGAATATGACAAAAAATCCGCTTAAAGCTCGCACAATGTATCTCATAGCCGGTGTATTTGCTATGCTTTTCTCAGGCGTTTTGTATGCCTGGTCAATTCTGAAAATTCCATTCAAGGAAGTTTTTATGTGGAGTGACTCATCGCTTGCGCTCAACTTCACGCTGACTATGTGTTTCTTCTGTCTTGGTGCTTTTTTCGGAAGCATCATATGCAAACGCATCAAAGTTAAATTCACGCTCATCATAGCTGGTATACTGGTCGGACTTGGATTCGGCTTAACCTCTTTATTAAATGCTGATATGCTCATACTTCTTTTTATAGGCTATGCACTTCTTGCTGGCACAGGCATCGGTATTTCATACAATGTTATTGTTTCAACCGTGTGCGCGTGGTTTCCTGACAAAAAGGGATTCTGCTCAGGCTGCCTTATGATGGGATTCGGTATCAGCACATTACTCCTCGGAAACGTAATCAGTATTCTTTTCGAAACCCCTGCGATTGGCTTTTCAAAAGCGTATCTCATCCTTGGTGTAGTTATCGCTATTGTGCTGATTCTTGCAGGTCTCATACTAAAAGCACCAAGCAAAGACGTTGTCCTTCCTGCCCCAAAAGCAAGAAAAATCACTAAGAAAGAAAACTTCGAAGTCCGTGACTACAAAACATCCGAAATGCTCAAGAGCTTCACATTCTGGAGAGCCTTCGTTTGTATGGCATTCATCACCGCTGTCGGCAACTCTGTCATCAGCTTTGCGCGCGACCTTGTGATTTCGGTTGATGCCGCACCTGCTCTTGCAACTACACTCGTTGGTGTGCTCGCTGTATTCAACGGTGTTGGTCGAGTTGTGACAGGTGCAGTTTATGACGTACTCGGACGTAAGACAACTATGATTTGTGCCAACATCCTGACTATCGTTGCAGCTGGAGTCACTCTCGTTTCTGTTATGTTAGGCTCGCTGACACTTTGCATCGTAGGCCTTTGCCTGACAGGTATTTCATACGGCTCATGTCCAACCGTGACATCTGCTTTCTCAGCTTCATTCTACGGTCAGAAGTATTTCTCAACAAACTACTCAATCATCAACTTCAATTTGATTTTCGCATCATTTATTGCAACTTTCGCGAACACACTTCTTATAAACAGCGGTTCATACACAGCCCCATTTGTGATGTTGCTCGCACTTGCAGTAGTTGCACTCGGTCTTAACTTCTCAATCAAAAAACCATAAATTTGATATCTGAACATAAAAAAACAGCGGAGTGAAATTCACTCCGCTGTTACTATTTATAATACATACGTTATTCTTGCTATTTGACATATATGTCTATGAGTATTAAGTTTCACATCATCTATTCATTTAAAACTGTATCTTCTTAGGGAACGCTTCTTTTCGCATAATTCCCCACATTTTATCAATATATGAAAGTGTATAAAAGTTCTCGTAATAGTGATAATAAAAAGCACCTTTGAGCGTCATAGTATACACCCCATCTTTTTCTTTGACAAAACCCAATCGCTTTGCAATCCAAAGCTCAAAACCGTACATTTTCTTAAGCTTCTCGCCGAAGAACTTTTCAAAATCCTTTGAATCGACTTTCGTGCTGTATGCTGTCCAGAATAACCAGTAAATCATCCTCTGTCGTTTAGTGAAACGAATCGTCAATGATGTAGCAAGCTCTGAGTTATTGATTCTGTCACAGTAGGACTCAACATCAAAAGTGTTGATTTTGAACTGGTCTTTGAACAGACTGGTCGCTGAACATCCAAACCCGAGAAAGTTATCTCTGGTCATCGACGAATATCTCGCATCCTTATCACTTGAGAAAGTCCAGATAGAACTTCTCCTATATCCATTTTTCAAACAATACAAGGTGATTAAATCAAGCAACTCTCGTTTATCCCTTTTACGCATCGTCTTAACAGAACTATTGGTAAAAGTGAAATCAATGAACGGATATATCGCGATATGATTTGCGCCCAATAAAAACGCAGTATTAACATCAGATTTCAAATCATCATAAGTCTGCTCAGGCAGAGCAAAGATGAAATCCATCGAAACCGTCTCAAACGACACACTGTCAAGGGCAGACTTCATAGCGTGAGTATCAATTTTCTTTCTACCAAGGATGTCCTGATACTTACTTTGAAAAGACTGAATACCTATACTTATTTTTGTGACACCTGCGTCTTTTAGCGTCTGCAATGTTTCAGTGTTCACGTTGTCAGGGTGAAGTTCGACTCCTATCCCCTCAGTAATAACAAAATGCTCGTTTAACGCATCGACTATTTCTTTTATGCGATTAGCCGCAAGTGCAGGTGTACCTCCACCAAAATACAAGCTGGTCGACATTTTCTTCCCACTATGCTGACTACCCACAAGGTGTATTTCCTTGATAAGAGCATCTATGTATTTATCGCACAATTCCTTTGAGTAATGAACCTTACAATAAGGGCAAAAATCGCATATACTCCTGCAAAAAGGAATATGAACATAAAGCCCGAGATTGTCACATTCATAAAAAGGAAGAACGCTGTCATATTCATTTTTGAATGTAAATGGTTTAACTGACCTCGTCAGCCACATTCTGGTTAAACTAGTTATGAACCCCATAATTCACCTAAATATATCTGAGATAAGTTTTCAGCATCTCAAAGATGATTTTGATATTACCGTTGAACAAAAGCGTGTATTCAGCGACGAAGAAGTACCCACACTCATCGCAAAGCCCCTCAACTTCTATGCACCTGCCACAGGTGGACAGCTTTCCGTTTTCCATAACAACACACTGATGACAAGGCGTCGGGAATCGATTTTCAATAAGATACGGAAAAGCACTTTTCAGGTTAAATATCGGTGCGCCCTCTTTCATCATCTGAATTATAGTTTCACAGCACTTCGCCTTTTCATCCCGACTTAAAGCCAACTCCTTTGTATCAGGATAAGGCGTATGAAAATTAAAAGACACAGCCCTGACATTTTTGGTATCTCTTGCAGTCAGGCACACATCACGCACATAGTCCTTGTTAATCTGATTGATAGCCATGTAAAAGCAGATATTATCCGATGTTGCGTTTTTGATGTTTTCCATAATGGTATCGTATGTATTGCCTCTTATTTCGTTATGGCGTTCTTTATCTCCATCAATGCTGAGCAAAATCAAATCCGCCTGCGGCAAATCAATCGGGTATGTACCGTTCGTCACAACGTTGACGATAAGAAATCCCATATTTTTCGCTTCAACAACCAAGTCTCTCAGCGTTTTGTCTCCATCTTTCCAAAGAAAAGTTTCACCACCGCAGAAAAACAAAATACGCACACCCATATCATAAAGTGTCTGCATTTCCTTCCTGATTTGTGCATACGGATGAACTACTGCCGTTATGTTGTTAACGGAGCAGTGCTTACACTTGAGGTTGCACTTGTCTGTGACTATAACAGTCCCGAGTATAGGAGTTTTCTTTTTGAAAAGTATTGTCTTTATGCCGAATGTAGCAAAATGCAAAAACGATGATATTTTCATAAAAATCCTCTTTAGTATTATTTTACATTTTCATTGTATCACAGCTAGCAAAAAAATAAATGAATAAAGTATAAACATCCTTGTCTTACAGATATTAATACCACATTTAAAAATCAAATTGTAGGTGGAGAGGGTCTCTGTGCCCTCCCGAAAGAGATAAGAAGAACACTTCGCATCCGTGAGGGCGATCCACTACGCACAACATTAACACTTTTCGACAAGTTGTGTTTAGCAATACATAGTGTGGTAGAAAGATATAAAGCATAAAAAACTGACACCGCTTAAAAAGCGATGTCAGTATATAGCTTGAAATTTAATATTTTATACTATAATAACAATTTGAGTATGTTCGTATTATTTTGTTTGATTTTCCTTCATATATTTCTTAGCATCCTTAAAGAAACTCCAAATCATCAAAATCATAATTATTCCAATCGGGAAAGCACTGATAATACTGATACTTTGAATGTTATTCATTGAACTCTCTGAGAATACAAGTGCAATCGGAAGAACTATTAACAAGAGACACCATAATAAAGTGATTATAACATTTGGTTTTTCATCTTCTCCCAGTTTCTTATAACTATAACATGCAGCTGTGTATGCAATCGAATCGAAACTTGTAGCATAGAACAAAATCATACAAATCATTGTAATTATTAAAATAAATGTTCCCGCTGGCATCGACTTTATAATACTTATAATCAAAGCATACAAATCTCCACTTTCATTATACTGAGCAATAAAGTCATGTGTACCGGCATTTTGAACACCTAATCCATAGTTACCAAGAATAATGAAAGAACTTATAGTTGAACCAACACCGAACACAAAACCACCGAGAATCGTCTGCTTGATAGTTCTGCCTCGGCTAATGTTGCCGATAAAGAACGGTGCAGCTATACACCAGACCATCCAGTATGCCCAATAATAGATCGTCCAGTCCTGCGGAAAATTACTGGTTCTTGTTGGATCTGCATATGTACTAAGTCCGATAAAGTTTTGAACCATTTTACCTAAAGACTGAACACCATTTTCAATAATGAAGCGGCCTTGACCTCCAATTAAAAGAACGAGTATTTGCAATCCAAAAAATATGTAAATACAAAGTTTAGCTAAGAAAGAAATACCCTTAAAGCCATGTAAAACTGCATAGGTGTATACAGCACAGGTGATTAACAAAATAATAATCGTAATTGTAGTGCGGCTTATCGTAATACCAAATAAAGAAACAATAATTTCAGCCATAAGTGGTGTTGCTACAGAAAAAGTAGTTGCTGTTCCAGCAAGAAGTGCAAATAACGCAAACAAGTCGATTATTCGTCCCAGAAAGCCATGAGCATGTTTCTCACCAATCACAGGAAGACAGGCTTCTGAATATCTTTGTCTGTTTCTTTTACGACAGTGCACCATAAAACCAAACGCTACTGCCAAAACGAGATAAAAAGCCCATGGAATAAAACTCCAGTGAAACAAAGGGAAAACGCTAGCCCAATCCATAGCATTTCCGCCCATCTCAGCAATATGTGGATTAGTAGCATACATCGTCCATTCAGCAAACGAATAAAATAGAATATCTGCAGCAAGACCACAGGTAAACATCATCGCTCCCCACGCAAAGAAACTATACTTTGGTTTCTCATCGGCCCCACCTAAAACAATGTTACCATACTTTGAAAAAGCTAGGAAAAGTGAAACAAGTAAAACACCTATTCCTATAATCAAATAATAACTACCAAGAGTATCTCCAAGGAAGAATCGCACTTTCCCAATAACATCATTTGATCCCTCTGGAAATAGGAAGAGAAAGATCGCTACTCCCATAATCAAGAAAAACGGAACTAATGTAATAAACCAGTCTATACGTCCTCTTTCTTTAAGTTTGTCTTTCATTGCTTTCCATCCTCCATTTTAACATTTGTATTTATATATAAACGATAGCTCTGATCAATATCAGCTAATTCTGCTAAGCTATCAATTTCAACAACATCAGATTTTTGCATAATTTGTATACCCAAAGTATATTCGTCGAAATAACAGAACATCGGAACATCGTCCCAATAAATTTGTCTGTTTCCTCGTACAAATTCATATTCAATCTGATTTTTCAGTTTTGTACCATCCGACTCATTCCATCGGGATATTGAATATAGTTGCCATCCTTGCAAGCCTCCAGTACGAGAACAAGATTCAACAATCCCGTTTTTTTCCTTCATTAACCATTCATCGGTATAACCATCGCACCAAATTGCACTATAGCCCGAGTGTATAAAACAAGGATTGAGAATATCTGGATTGTAGATCATTTGATCACCATCCAAAATCATACAATTTTTAAGATAATCTCGTGCAACATAAAGCGACGAAATATTATTACAGGTATTATAGTAAGGATTTTCAATAATAGTTATCCCATTATATTTTTTAACCCATTCATAAAACTGTTCCTTTAAATGACCGACCACAACATATATCTCTTTTATCCCATTATAGTGTAGCCCTTTAACAACAGTATCAATCATCGAAACACCATTAACTTTGATTAATGGCTTTGGTGTTTTAAAGGTCAATGGTTGCATTCTTTGTCCGATACCAGCTGCCATTATTATAGCACGATCAACTTTATATGTTTCCCTCATTATTCTACTACCTCCTGACGGAAGCATTTGTCAATCCATTCCTTAGCATGTACATAGTAATCCTTAGCATAACGATATTGACGAAGCGAATATTCACCAAACTCCACTCCGAGGTTACGCTTATATTCACACCAGTTAGACCATAACAGCCCGCAAATAGCTACATATGCATATATTTTAGCTTTAATTTTAGAATCACACTTACAATCAAAATACATATCTATCAAAGCATCTATATGGTCTTTATCGTACATTGAATATATTGCAAACATCGCAATATCAACATGTGGATCCTGCATAGCAGCATACTCCCAATCAATTAGATGAATTCCGCTTTCGCTTATAATAAAATTATCCGGCACTGCATCAATGTGAGTCAGACAACTTTCTTTTTTCTGACCATCTATAAACTGCTTCAACTCAAAAACATGAGCTTTTACTGTCTCATAATCGTAATAAGCAGACTTATCACCACGTAACTTCTCATAATACTCAATCTGATTAAATAGGTTAAACTCATGATCTACAGTAAGCTTGAGTTCATGAAAAGCTTTTAGGAATTTCATACAAGATTTAACATCCACCTTATTATACGCGTCACAGTTTCGAGATTCTTCTATAAATTTTGTGATTTTATATCCATTCTCTGGATTAATGTATATGATTTCGTCACAAATCCCTCTATCTTTAATTTGTTGGTAAACATCATACTCCTCACAACGATTAATTAGTTTATCTGTACCTTCACCAGGAATACGGAATATATATTTGCATCCTGCACAATTGAAAAGGAATGAGCGATTTGTCATACCCGATTTTAATGATTTAACATTATAGATTTGCTGTCTCTCTATATGTAATGATTCACAAATTATATCAATGTATTCTGATTCCAGGCTCTTAGAATTCACATCACTTTGGATTAGATCGTCATATGTATTAATATCATATACTGTTTCATCAGGAACAATTTTAGCATTAGCGATCAACTTTTTTCCAGATAACGCAGACTCTTCCCAAAACGCATTTTGATATGCACCGTTTCTTTTGAGAACTGCTATATTTTCTTTAATGATTTCAGCCTTATCCTCTGCGATATATGATATTCCGATTTCTTTATTACCAAAATCCTCCTCAGCAATATTAATTAACTCATTACCACGATTAGACTTAATACAACTTTCCTGAATTAATTTGTCAGTAACCATATACCATGAGTATAGTTCTATATTACTGAAAGGGTTATTCTCACACCAAATATCGCATGGAACAATGTAGCTATTTCCAAGTTTGTGTGAAACAAGACTCAACGAATGCATATTGTTCATGTCATGATAATTTGTATTAACAACTAATTGTACCTTATATTTATCTATTAAGTATTCAAATTGTTCTTTCTTATAACCAACAACTATTGAGATATCAAATATTTCTGCTTGATGAAGCTGCTCAATAAGCCTTTCTATTAACGGAGACCCATTCACCTCCAATAGAGCTTTAGGAATATCTCTACATAGCGGAACTATCCTCAACCCATAACCAGCGGCAAGAATAATAGCAGACTTAGGTTTCATCGTCGATATAAGTTCCTTAGTTTTATGGGTTATTCTCAGTCGCTTATCCAAATACCAATTCATTTTTAATTCGGCAATAGATTTATTGATACGCCCTAACGAATAACCTGTAATACTCGATAAATCGCGTTGATTAACTGTTTTATTTAAAATTATTTGTTTTAAGATTTCAAAGTCGTATACGTTCACGATATCACCTTTTACATTAATACGTGAACACATTCTACTTCATTTCTCTTAAATTGTCAATAACTTTTTGTATATCATACGTACCATCAATACTTAATATCATTTTATCTTTTATTTTAACAGAGAGTTTGTATATATAAAAGCAACTGGAATTGTGAGAAGAATTGACGACCGTAGCAGGGTTGTTGTACCAAAAGAGATAAGAAAAACACTTCGCATCCGTGAAGGCGACCCACTACATACAACATTGACGCTTTTCGACAGGTTTTGTTTTGCAATACATAGTGTAGTAGAAAGATATAAAGCATAAAATAAAGCGGAGTGAATTTACTCCGCTGAATAATCAAACACCGCCTATTAGCCATACGTGGAAAGCCAATACAATGATTGACAAAAAGGTTGTAAGGAGGATACTGGAAATATTAAATGCGATATATCCTTTTCGCTTGTTTTTGATAGAAGAAACAAGTGAAAGTATAAATAAAACGGGGTGGACAGGAATCCAAGAAATCAATACTGATATATTTGAAAGTTTATTTACAAAATAAAAGAGTGCTTCGTTATGGACGTCAAATGCACCACCAGAAATTGGAACTAATACAATAGTGGTAACCCATAACAACCAAGTAACAGCACAATATCCTATATAGCATTTTTGAATACGCATAATTTCACCTCTTTATTTTAATTATATCACCACAATCTAAAATGTAAATCAAAAAGTATAAATCTCCTTGTCTTACAGATACTAACAGTACCATTAAAAAGATAAGGAGATTTTGAATATATGAAAGCAACAGGAATTGTGAGAAGAATAGACGACCTTGGCAGGGTTGTTATTCCAAAAGAGATAAGAAGAACTCTCAGGATAAGAGAGGGCGATCCGCTTGAAATTTATACAGCGACAGATGGCGAAGTCATCTTCAAAAAGTATTCACCTGTAGGTGAGCTTTCCACCTTTGCGGCGCAGTATGCAGATGTGCTAAGCCGCATCAGCTCGATGCCAACGCTCGTGTGTGACCGTGACCATGTTATCGCAGCATCGGGAGTTTCAAAGCGTGAGTATCTTGAGCGCAGGGTGACATCTGTGCTCGAGAATTATATGGAAAACAGACGTTCTTACAGCGCCCATGCAAACTCGGTGGATGAAGTCCAGCCTGTTGAAGGTATGGACCACAGTGCATCGGTTATCTACCCTATTATCGCATCGGGTGATGTAACCGGTGCTGTGGTTATGCTCAAGGGAGAAACCATCAAGATACCAACCGATACAGAGATAAAGCTGGCACAATCAGCGGCAGCATTCTTAGGCAAACAAATGGAAGAATAAGTAAAAGGTCAAATCGTTTTACAGCGGTTTGACCTTGTTTTTTATGCTACCTCTTTTTTGTTCATAAATTAAGTCGAACAACACAAGAATTTGTCGTCTTTTCGATTGACACAGCGATGTGCTGTATGATAACATTATTATATATTTCTAATTGGAGTGAAAATAAATGGCAAAATATCGTCACGCAAAAGGTCCTAGCACCTTACATATAGTTTTAATCGTTCTGGCTTCGGTTCTTGTACTCGCTGCAATTGTATTTGGTGTATTCAAGCTTATCAATTCTACACCAGAAAAAGAAATCGAAACACCACCTACACAACCTGTGGCAACACAGCCTGTGGCAACCAAGGACGAAGCTCCAACAGAAGCACCGACCGAAGACCCACAGCTCAAATACACATCACAGTCCAAGGACTACTTAGGCTCTATGAGTGAAGATGAAAAAATCTATCAGATGTTCATTGTGACACCTGAAGCGCTCACAGGAGTTGACGTTGCAACTATCGCAGGAGATGCAACCAAAGAGGCTATAAAGAACAAACCTGTCGCTGGTATCTACTACAATGCAGGAAACTTCGAAGACGAAGAACAGATAACCGAGCTTCTCAAAAACACTCAGAGTTTTTCAAAAACTCCGATGTTCTTAGCTCTCACCGATGAAGGTGGCGAAAGCTCACCACTTTACTCAAAGTTTTCAACTGCTAAAAACAATAATATCTACAAACACGATTCTAACTACGCAGGCTCACTTGCATTAGGTATTTCAAAGTTCGGTATTAATATGAACCTCGCTCCTTGTGCTAATTTAGAAGGTGACAACATCTTCTCAACTGAGGCTAAGTCAGCCGGTGACGGATGCGCAAGTGTTGTTGATGAATTCACTTCAAAAGGTATTATCAGCGTAGTCAAACACTTCCCTGTTGCTACTGACTCAACCAAAACAACAGATGAGCTCATCGGAAACGAAACCCATCCGTTTGCAGCATCTATCGATAGGGGTGCAGGAGTAGTTATGATGAGTAGCGCAAAGCTCTCATCTATCGACAACGTTGACCCTGCATTTATGTCACACAAGGTTGTGCAGGAATTCCTTATTGATGGATTTAAGTTCGACAAGGTTGTTATGACTCCAAACCTCTCAAGTGACAGCATCAAGGGCGTTTATGAACCTACTCAGGTAGTTGTAGGTTCAATCAAAGCGGGTGTAAACCTCTTCCTTTGCCCTGATGATATCGACGCTTATGTAAAAGCTGTGAAAGATGCTCTCAAAAATGGCGATATCACACAGGAGCAGATTGATAATAGCGTTGAGAAAATTCTCGCACTCAAGTTTGAGTTCGGTTTGATAAAAAATACAGAACCAGTTCTGACACCAAGCGAAGGTGAAACTGAAGCTCCAACACTCCAAAATATCGACACAAACTAAAAGTTATCAAAGGGCTGAAATCTCAGCCCTTTTGTTTTTATTTTGTAAAGAAATATTTGCAAATAATTCATATTTTTACACCTGGTTGTGATACAATATATTCTGGAAAAATACAGAAAGGAGCATCTGTGTGCTTCAGATTAAAAATATATCTAAAAAATACGAAGTCGGCGGTGTTGTAACCAAGGCACTTGATAATGTTTCGCTGAATTTACGCGACAACGAATTTGTTGCTATCTTAGGCCCATCAGGTTCAGGTAAAACAACCTTGCTCAATATCATCGGCGGACTTGACCGCTACGACAGCGGCGACCTTATCATCGGTGATATTTCCACCAAAAAGTACAAAGACCGCGACTGGGACTCATACCGTAACCATACCATCGGTTTTGTTTTCCAGAGCTACAACCTCATCCCTCACCAGACCGTTCTCGCAAACGTCGAGCTCGCTCTGACTATTTCGGGAATTTCCCGTGCTGAGAGAAAAAGAAGAGCTAAAAAAGCTCTCGAGCAGGTAGGACTAGGAAATCAGCTGAGCAAAAAGCCAAACCAGATGTCAGGCGGTCAGATGCAGCGAGTTGCTATTGCACGAGCTTTAGTTAACGACCCAGACATTCTTCTTGCTGATGAACCAACCGGTGCGCTCGATTCAGACACCTCAGTTGCTGTTATGGAACTGCTCAAAGAAGTTGCGAAAGACCGACTCGTTGTTATGGTTACTCATAACCCTGAACTTGCACAGGAGTATGCTACTCGAATTGTCAGAGTTAAAGACGGTATGATAGTTGATGACTCCGACCCGTTCAAGATAAAGAAAGAAAATGAGAATGAAGCTATGCATAAGAATATGGGCAAGTCTTCTATGTCCTTCAAGACTGCTTTGTCGCTCAGCTTCAACAATCTGCTGACAAAAAAAGGCCGAACTTTGCTTACATCATTTGCAGGCTCCATCGGTATCATAGGTATTGCGCTTATCTTAGCACTTTCAAATGGTGTTAACACATACATAACCAATCTTGAAAAGGATACGCTTTCCGAATATCCTATCCAGATTTCGAAGAGTGAAATGGACTTCACGTCCATGATGGTCGACACCGCGGAATATATGAGTACATACGAAGAAGAGGTTGAATCCGACGAAGTAAAAGAGCTGAGGACCCTCAAAGGTTATCTCACCCAGACTAACCCGAATGACCTGAAAGCCCTCAAAAGCTTCATCGAAAGCGATAAAACCAATATCAAGGATTATACCACCGCTATCGAATATAAATACAACGTAACTCCTCAGATTTTCAGGATGATAGATAAGAATGACTATCGTCAGATAAATCCTGATAAAACGATGACATCAATCTCAGGTTCAGTTCCTGAGATGACAGCTATAATGTTGTCAATGACATCGTCATTCTCTGCCCTTCCTGAAAACGAAGAGCTGTATATTGACCAATATAATATTATGGCAGGCAGATGGCCTGAAAAATATAACGAATGTGTTGTTATTCTGGCTCCAGACGGAAACCTACCTGACACAATTTTGTATGCTTTGGGTCTCAAGGACATAACCGAGCTCGAAGACCTGCTCAAAATTTACGCTGAGGACGGAACTGTTGAATTCACAACTC
>JBGVLC010000024.1:0-43692 GCA_045124035.1 Ruminococcus sp.
TCGCTTTATGCGAGTAAGACCCCTTGTAGACTACGAGGTTGATAGGCTGCGTGTGTACGCACGGTGACGTGTTTAGCTTGGCAGTACTAATAGGTCGAGGGCTTGACCACAATGATTTCTTTGGTCAATTCCGCAAACTCCTTTATCTCTACACTTTATTCAGTTTTCAGGGCGCAAGCCAAGAACAGTACACGTAAGTGTGCTGTTTTTTTATTGCCATTTTTACTATGTTTGTATACAACGTTCCTTGTATGAGTTTGATTTTCTGACATTTTGTTTTCAATTATTATAAAGAAGTTGGAATCAGCACGGTATTCGAAATTGGATAGATTCACAAGAAGCGCCTTTTACACCAGGTTCAAGATTTGCTTACCTAAATTCAAACTTCCTTCTGTCTTTGTTCGTTGAACAAGTTTCTCTGTTGCTGAAAATCATATTGATGTATTTATAGCTACTAATGATGTAATGACAACAAGAGGTAATAACACTACTATGACAAATATCGCACAGTATGTTGTAATCTTTTGAAATAGTGTAATTTATGATAACCCGATGAGCAAATCGCTTGTCGGGTTTGTGTTTTATGAAACTTAAGACACAAGATGTTGTGTGTGTATCACTTATCTATAATGACCAAATAATGATTAATGCTTTTTGATATATTGCACAGAAAAGAATGCTGAAAATTAGGGCTAAAATTTATGATGATGATGTCGTTTTTTATCCTCTTTGTAAGATGTGTCAAAAACGAAGTCGTTGTATTGTGCAAAACAGCAAACAAATTATTTTTCAGAGAAAAATTCAGAAGAATTTATAAATTAAAATACGAGGGGATATGTGATTTCAGCCAGTTTTTTTGTGAAAATCTTGTGCATTAGAATAATGGCATTTATAAAAAGATTATGTTACAATGTATGCGTGGTATATTGGTTTTTTTAAAACCGCGGAATTACTAATATTTAGGAGGAAATTTCATGAAAAAACTAGTTTCATTGTTACTTGCAGTTATCATGGTAATCAGCGCTTTCGTTGTTATGCCTGTTTCTGCGGGTGCGGCAGACACTAACACAGTTTATCTTATCAATTCAGCGAACTGGTCTGATGTTCATGCTTATGCTTGGAACAACAGCGTGTTCGGTGAAAATGCGCCATGGCCTGGTCAGGCTATGCAGAGCGCAGGCACACACTCAAGTGGTGCACAGATGTATTCAATCACATTCCCTAGCGCTTATGAGAATATTATCTTCAACGGCAGTGGTAACCAGACAAAAGACCTCAGCTATCAGGGTGGCATGGGCTATGATAACGGCTCAGGTCAGTGGGTAGCTGTTGATGGTCCAACTCCTGGTCCAACACCAACACCAACTCCAGGCGGTCAGATGACAGTATACTTCCAGAACAACTGGATGTGGACAGATGTCAAGGTTTATTACTGGGGTTCTAGCTCAACAAACAGCTCAGAGTGGCCTGGTGATACACCACAGCTCGCTGGTAACGACGGTGTTTATGATGTTTACTCAGTAACAGTCCCAACAGATGTTGTTGGTGTTATTTTCAATGGTTTTGATGGCGGTAAGGGTGCCAACAACCAGACCCCTGACATCAAAGGTGCAGCTGATGGCGATTGCTACTCAATGTTATGGAACGAGTCACAGGGTGCTAACGATATCAAGAAAGATCACATTTCAAACGTTCTTCCAAACATCGGCCCTGTAACACCAACAGACCCAGTTCCAACAGAGCCAGTTCCAACAGAGCCTGTACCAACAGAGCCTGTACCAACACAGCCAGTTCCTACAGAACCAGTTCCTACACAGCCTGTACCAACAGAGCCAGTTCCAACACAGCCTGTACCAACAGAGCCTGTTGAGGATATCGACCCTAACAAGGCATATGTTCTTGTTGATGGCAACTACTACGAAGTAACAAAGGGTCAGACTTTCACATACAACTACACAATTTCAGTAGACAGCGCAAAGAAAATCGGTTCACTCGATGCTAGAACAGAGTACGACGAGGCAGGCCTCAAGTTCGTTCCTGAAGTAGACGAGTACGGCGATATCGATACAACAAATACATTCCCTAAACTCTCAAATGTTGTTTCTAACTTAGAGTCAGGTTCACCATTACTTTACAACTATTCAAACACAACAGGTGTAAGAATGGGTGCTGATACTGTTATTTTCAGCGGTAAGTTCGAAGTTACAGCTAGCAAGGGTGTATTTGAAATCAGTTCAAAAATGAAGACTCTCGCAGACGCAGACCTCAACAACCTCGTTTACGATTTTGAGACAGTAGGTCAGTTCTCTGATGCAGAGGTTCTTCCTGGTCTCACACCATATAACCCTTCAAACCCTGTAAACCCAACTACACCAGTTCCAACACAGCCTGTTGTAGCTGACAAGGTTTATGTAAAAGTTGACGGCGTACAGTACGAAGTAAAGAAGGGCGATGTATTCACATACGTATTCAACTTCGCTTGTTCTGAGAAAGTTTCAGCTATGGACGTTGAGACACTTTATAATGGCGATGGTCTCCAGTTTGTACCAACAGTAGATTCATACGGCGACGATAACCTTAAGGCTATGTTCCCAGTACTCCAGAATGTTGTGTACAACTTCGACTTAGAAGACAAGCTCATATACAACTACAGCTCAGCTTCTTCAGTAAGATTCCCTGTTCCTGCAAACGGCGCTTATACTGACAGCAACAAAGTATTCGTTGGTAAGTTCAAGGTTACAGCTGATTCAGGTGTCTATGAAATTTCTTCAAGAATCAAGGTTCTTGGCGATGATGATGCAGAAAAAATCATCATGAACTATGAGCAGGTTAACACTTCAGTTACTATCTCACAGAAGAACGAAATCGTTGGCGGTACAGTTGTAGATCCAACAACACCAGTTCCAACACAGCCAGTTGTTAACCCAACAACTCCAACTCCAACACAGCCAGTTGTTAACCCAACAACTCCTTCAGGTGACATCGATCCTAACAAAGTATATGTAAAGATGGATGGCGACTACTACGAAGTTAAGAAGGGCGACAAGGTAACATACAACTACACAATTTCAGTAGACGGCACAAAGAAGATTGCATCCCTCGATGCTTATACAACATATGATACAAAGGGCCTCAAGTTCCTCCCAGTTATGGATGAGGGCGAGGTTGTAGCTACAGCTCACTTCCCTAAGATTACAACAGCTGTTTATAACTTCGATACAGCTGGCAAGATTATGTACAACTATTCAAGCACATCTGGTGTGAGAATGGCTAACAACTCAGTTGTATTCAGCGGTGAATTTGAGGTAACAGCTAGCAAGGGTGTTTATGAGATCAACTCAACAATGATTACTCTTGCTGACACAGACTTCAACAAGATTGTTTACAAGAGCGAAAAGGTTGGCGATTACGATTATGACCAGCTCCTCGTTGGTCTTACACCTGTTAAGCCAAGCGTTGATCCAACAACACCTACAACTCCTGTTACTGAGAAGACATACGTTATCGCTGACGGCGTGAAGTACGAAGTAGCTAAGGGTCAGGAAATCACATACATCTACTATATGTCATACGATAAGAAGATCGGTAGTGCTGACGTAAACGTTCTTTACGATGCAGAAGGTCTCGAGTATATCAATATGGTTGATGAGTTCGGTGATGATGACCTCGCGTCTATGTTCCCAGTATTCAAGGATGTTGTATACAATGGCAGCCAGAAGGGCCTTATCCTCTACAACTACTCAAACACATCAGGTGTAAGATTACCTGTTCCTGCTGATGGCAAGATGACAGAGAAGAACATTGCATTCATCGGTAAGTTCAAGGTTGTTGGTGGTCCTGGCACATACGAAATCAACTCAAAGATCAAGACTCTCGCTGACGCTGATCTTGATGTCCTCTACTTTGATTTCAATAAGATTGAGGGCAAGAATGTTGGTATTGAGACAGAGCTTCAGGTTCCTGAGCTTCCAACAGAGCCAGGAGATGATATCCTCTACGGTGACGTTGATGGTAACGGTAAGGTAAACATCTTCGACGCATCATTCGTTCAGAAGTCTATCGCAGGCTATAAGGGTTATGAGCTCGATGAGCGTGCAAAGAAGGCTGCTGACGTTGACTTCAACGGCAAGATTAACGTATTTGACGCTTCTCGTATCCAGAAGTTCATCGCTGGCTACTTCGACAGCTTTAAATAAGAATTACTCAAAAGTTCATTTAGGAGCACTCGACAGGGTGCTCCTAATTTTTTTGTTCTAAAATGATTGGGTATAGTTACTAAAGAACAACTATCGTTTTTGTGCAGTTTTGAAAAGCAGAAGAGTATAAATGAAAAACTCGGGTAAAAAACAAAGTCACAAAAATTATGCTTTGTGCAATAAGTCAAAATCGAGAGTTATTTCTTGGTGATTAGAATAATAGAAAACTGATAAAAGTAGTGATATAATATATATGTGAAAATAGCAGAGTATCCTGCATTATAAATAACATTTCAGGAGGACGAAAATGAAAAAATTTGTATCTCTGATTTTGACACTCGTTATGGTGCTTTCGATGTTTGCGGTAGTGCCGATGAGTGCGAGTGCTCAGATAAACCTTGATGACAGCAAGGTTTACATCAAATCTGACGGAAAATACTATGAAGTAGAAAAAGGTCAGACATATACTTACAATTATTATCTCACTGTACCAGAAGTTAAGGTATCAAGCTTAGACGCATGGGTAAGTTATGACTCAGCGGGTCTTGAGTTTAAGCCTACGGTTGATGAATACGGCGACGATGCACTTGAAGTTATGTTCCCTATTCTCAAAAATGTGGTTTGGAACTACACAAAAGAGTCGGCTATTTATTTCAACTATTCTAATATCGCGGGCGTTAGATTACATAAAGCCGACAGCGTTATTTTTACAGGTGAGTTTCTTGTAACTGCTGATAGCGGTGTTTATGAAATCAATACAACTGTAAAAACAATCGGCGATTCTAATATGAACAAGATTACACACAACGGAGAGGTGTATGGCGAGTATTATGAGTCACAGGCTTTGCCAAATCTCACTCCTGTTGAAGAAATGGTGAATCCAACTGAGATTCAGACCGACGCACCAACACAGGTAGAGACACTTGAGCCAACCGAGATTCAGACTGACGCACCAACACAGGTGGAGACACTCGAGCCAACTGAGATTCAGACCGACGCACCAACACAGGTAGAGACACTTGAGCCAACTGAAATTCAGACCGACGCACCAACACAGGTAGAGACACAGGAGCCTACTGAAATTCAGACTGACGCACCAACACAGGTGGAGACACAGGAGCCAACTGAAATTCAGACCGACGCACCAACACAGGTGGAGACATTTGAGCCAACTGAAATCCAGACCGATGCTCCAACACAGGTGGAAACCCTTGAGCCAACTGAAAGTGAAACGGCACAACCAACCTTGGAGCCTACCGAAATTGCTACTGAGGAGGAAGAGTTCGTTACTGTCAAGGTTGACGGCTTAGAGTACAAGCTCCAAGAGGGAGACATTTTCACATATGTGTACAACCTTACATGTCAGGAGAAGATTTGCGCTATTGATGTTCATACAAGCTATGACAGTACAGGCCTCGAGTTTATCCCTGCGGTTGATGAATACGGCGATGTTGACCTTTCTGCTATGTTCCCTGTTATCAAGGATGTTGTATACAACTTCAATCTCAGAGATAGAATCGTATTCAACTACTCAAGTGTCAGCGGTGTGAGATTCCCTGCACTTGATAACGGCCAGTTCACAGAGAACAACCGTGTGTTTGTTTGCAACTTCAAGGTGACAGCAAGCAGTGGTTACTATGAAATCAATACAAAAATCAAGACACTCGGCGGAGCTGAGACAAACAGAATTATTTTTGACTATAAAGTAGTTGACGAGAGTGCAGGAGCATTTGCGGTTGCTAAAATTGTTGATGTAATCCCTGAATTTCCAACCGAAATCAAGCCAACTATGAATCCTGAAGTGCCACACAAAGTTTACCTCGTTAACTCAGGCAACTGGTTCACACCGCTTACTTTTGTTTGGAACTATAATGATGGCGAGCAGGATATGATGTGGCCTGGCGTAGAAATGCAAGCTACAGGCATCAAAGCATCAAACGGCGCTTGGATTTATGAATATACATTCAGCAAAGTGTACGATGGTATTATCTTCAACAACGGTGGTTTCGCTCAGACAGAAGATCTTGAGTTTATGGAAGATATGTACTACGATGTTGTGACACAGCAGTGGTATAGCAGCCCTGATGTTATCCCTGCTGTCAGCGATGACGTTTACATTGTTGCAGGTCTTGATACTCTTTGCGGTTCAAACTGGGACCCAAGTGATGTCAACAACATTATGACATACAACGAAGAAAAGGGTATCTACGAAATCGTTTACGAAAATGTTGCCGCAGGCCACTATGAGTTCAAGGTAACAACAAACTATGCTTGGGACAATGGCGACTACAACCTCGAGGGTGACGCAAGTTTCGGTGGTCCTAACGCGGTTGCAAAAGTTGAGCAAGACGGCTCAACAGTTATCATCGGATTTGATGGCGAAAAAGCGTTGCTCACTATTATGGCTCCGCTTGACCATCCAACTGTGCCAACTGAACCAACAGAGGTTGAACCAACAGAGGTTGAGCCAACTGAGGTTGAACCAACAGAAGAAACTCAGGAGCCAACACAGTTCGAAGGCGAAGCTACAATATATCTCATCAACTCTGAGGGTTGGAAAGAACCATATGTATATGTATGGAGAGAAACCGACACTTATGATGAGGTTACAAGATGGCCTGGTGTGAAGATGGAACTGATCGGCGAAATGAATGGTTACGAGCTTTATGCATACACAGCCGACAAAGCGTATGAGAACATCATCTTCAATGGCGACAACTATCAAAGCCAGACAGAAGACCTCAAGTTTATAGTGGGCGGCATTTATGATAACGGCAAGGAAGAATGGATAAATCTCCCGCTTGACCCAACTGAACCTTTAGATCCACAGCCAACTCAGCCTGAGCCATCTCAGCCTGAGCCATCTCAGCCTAAACCAACAGAAGAACCAAAACCGGGTAGTCCTGGTGGCGGTGACGAGAGCGAACCTGATGATATCCTCTACGGTGACGTTGATGGTAACGGTAAGGTAAACATCTTCGATGCATCATACGTTCAGAAGTCTATCGCAGGCTATGATGGATATGAACTCGATGAGCGTGCATTTGAGGCGGCTGACGTTGACTTCAACGGCAAGATTAACGTATTTGACGCTTCTCGTATACAGAAGTTCATCGCTGGCTACTTCGACAGCTTTAAATAAGAATTACTCAAAAGTTCATTTAGGAGCACTCGACAGGGTGCTCCTAATTTTTTTGTTGCAAAATCACTTTAGTTGTGATAGTATGAAGATGAAATCTAATCATAGGGGATGAATCTATGAAAAAATTACTATCAATATTTTTAGCTTTGGCTATGATATCGGGTTTTGCATTTAGTGCAAGTGCTGTGCAGTTTGACGAAGCTTCTCTTTCGTATGATGCTACTGACGAAAGATGTATTCCTCTTGACGATGCAGTGAAAGCTTACGAAGAAGAAAACGGAGTGAAGCTTGAAACCTACCGAAACTATTTCTACATCCCAGATGGAACAGAGTCATTCTTTGATGAACACGAAGTCAAAGTTCCAAATTGGTACAATGAGTATTTTAGCGATGTTTGTATATGGTACAATTACCAAATGTGCGAGAATGTGCCTTGTCCTGTATCATATTGTGGTTATTCTATAAACAAAACTGAATATAAAAACATATATTATGCGGATATACCAGTTGGAGTAAAACGATTTATGATTAATAATGGTGTTGACAACCATGACATAGTCCACGCTAATTGCGTAGTTAGTTCGTTAGGTCCTGATAATAACGATTACTATAATGAGAATTATACCGATTGCGATAATATGATTTTTGTGATTAATGATTTTAGTAGTTTGCAATCATCTCATAATGCGAATTTTCGTGGAGAATGGTATTACTACTATGGTGGCGGATGCTATGGCACAGTAGAAGATGGAAACTGCACTGATAACTGTATCCGTGATGACCATAAGGATGATAACGGTAACCATATAATAAGTGAACTTGTTATGGGAGATGTGGATGGTGATGGCAAAATCAACATCTTCGACGCATCATACGTTCAGAAGTCTATCGCAGGCTATGATGGATATGAACTCGATGAGCGTGCATTTGAGGCTGCTGACGTTGACTTCAACGGCAAGATTAACGTATTCGACGCTTCTCGTATCCAGAAGTTCATCGCTGGATACTTCGACAGCTTTAATTAAATAAAATTTAAGTGGCACTTCCAAGCGGGAGTGCCATTTTTCTTGCAAAATACCGCAATTATCCACCTTGTATCATTGACAAATAGCTTCAAAAATGCGATAATAACTAAGTATATAACCTATAATAGGATAATAGGAGGAATTTTCATGGCTAAAGAATTAGCTAAGTCTTACGACCCAAAACAGGTTGAAGACAGAATATATGACTTCTGGATGGAAAATAACTATTTCCATGCTGAAATCGATAAGGACAAGAAGCCTTATACTATCGTTATGCCACCACCAAACATCACAGGTCAGCTCCACATCGGCCACGCGCTCGACAACACTTTGCAGGATATCCTCATTCGTTTCCGTCGTATGCAGGGCTACTGTGCACTCTGGCTTCCTGGTACTGACCACGCTTCTATCGCGACTGAGGCTAAGGTTGTTGAGGCTATCAAGAAAGAGGGTCTCTCAAAGGAAATCTTAGGCCGTGAGAAGTTCTTGGAGCGTGTTTGGGACTGGAAAGAAGAGTACGGTTCAAGAATCACAAAGCAGTTTAGAAAACTCGGTACTTCTTGTGACTGGGAGCGCGAGCGCTTCACTATGGACGAGGGTTGTTCTGAAGCTGTCAAAGAAGTTTTCGTTCGCCTTTATGAGCAGGGCTTGATCTATCAGGGTGAGAGAATCATCAACTGGTGCCCACATTGTAAGACATCTATCTCTGATGCTGAGGTTGAGTTTGAGGAGCAGGCAGGTCATTTCTGGCACCTCCGCTATCCTCTCACAGACGGTACAGGCTATCTCGAGCTTGCTACAACTCGTCCTGAGACATTACTTGGTGATACTGCGGTTGCTGTTAACCCAAATGATGAGAGATACAAGGACTTAATCGGCAAAACTCTCACACTTCCACTTGTTGGAAGGGAGATTCCTATCGTAGCTGATGACTATGTTGAGATGGACTTTGGTACAGGCGTTGTTAAGATTACTCCTGCCCACGACCCTAACGACTTTGAAGTAGGCTTACGTCACAATCTTCCTGTCTTAAACTGTATGACAGATGATGCGAAGATTACAGAGGATTATCCTGCTTATGCAGGTATGGACAGATACGAGGCTAGAAAAGCTATCGTAAAAGATCTTCAAGAGGGCGGTTTCTTAGTTAAGATTGAGGACTACTCTCACAATGTTGGTACTTGCTACCGTTGTCACACAACAGTTGAGCCACGCGTTTCAAAGCAGTGGTTCGTTAAGATGAAGCCTCTCGCTGAGCCTGCTATCGAATGTGTAAGAGATGGCAGAGTTAAGTTCGTTCCTGAGCGTTTCGATAAAATTTACTTCCACTGGATGGAGAACATCAAAGACTGGTGTATTTCACGTCAGCTTTGGTGGGGCCACAGAATCCCTGCTTACTACTGCGACGAGTGCGGTCACACAGTAGTTGCAAAAGAAGCTCCAACAGTATGTCCTAAGTGCGGTTGTGTTCACCTTACTCAGGACGAAGATACACTTGATACATGGTTTAGTTCAGCACTCTGGCCATTCTCAACATTAGGCTGGCCTAACGACGCTGAAGACCTCAAATATTTCTACCCAACTAATACCCTCGTTACAGGTTACGATATCATCTTCTTCTGGGTAGCTCGTATGATTTTCTCAGGTCTCCACCACATGGGTGAGGTTCCTTTCAATACTGTATTTATCCACGGTATTATCCGTGACTCACAGGGCAGAAAGATGAGTAAGTCCCTCAACAACGGTGTTGATCCTATCGAAGTTATCGACAAGTACGGCGCTGACGCGCTGAGATTCTTCCTCGCTACAGGTAACTCACCTGGTAACGATATGAGATTCTCTGAAGAAAGAGTTGAATCTTGCCGTAACTTTGCGAACAAGCTCTACAACGCATCACGTTTTGTTCATATGAATATTGATGACCACGATGTGAAGTGTGAACTTCCTGATACACTTGAGCTTGAGGACAAGTGGATTCTCTCCACACTCAACACACTTTCTAAGGATATCACAGACAACCTCGACAAGTTCGAGCTTGGTATCGCTGTTAGCAAACTCTATGACTTCATCTGGGACTGCTACTGCGACTGGTACATCGAGCTTGCAAAATCCCGTCTCAATGGCGATGATGAGAAGTCAGCTCAGAATGCTCGTCAGGTTCTTACTTATGTTCTTGACAAGATTCTGAAGTTACTCCATCCATTTATGCCATTTATCACAGAAGAAATCTGGCAGACTCTCCCACATCAGGGCGAGACAATTATGCTCGAGAAATATCCTGAGTATACTAACGAACTCAACTTCCCTGAGGAAGCTGCTCAGATGGGCGTTATCATGGAGGCTATCACAGCTGTTCGTACAAGAAGAAACGAGATGAACGTTCCACCATCAAAGAAAGCGAAGTATTTCATCGCTACTGATAAGAAGGATACTTTCAATCACGGTGTTCAGTTCATCAAGAAGCTTGCATCAGCTAACGATGTTGAAATCGGCGACGAGTTCACACTCGACAAGGCTGTTACAGTTGTCACAAATGATGCGAAAATCTACATTCCTATGAGCGACCTTGTTGACAAGGAAGAAGAGCTCAAGAGACTCAACAAAGAGTTAGCAACTGTTGAGAAGATGCTCGCTCAGGACGAAGGCAAGCTTAATAACGCAGGCTTTATGGCAAAAGCTCCTGAGGCTGTTATTGAGAAAATCAAGGGACAGGCTCAGAGAGAAAGAGAGAAAATCGCTCTCATCAAAGCTGCTATCGAAGCACTTGACTAAAAATAAATCTCTATAGATACACGACAGCCTCCCCAAGTTCGGGGAGGTGTCAGAATCTCTGATTTTGACGGAGTGGTTGTAATGGACAGAAAGCATAATAAACAAATGGCTCCAATTGCAAAATCTCTGCGTAAAAATATGACAAAAGAAGAGCGACACCTATGGTATGATTTTCTGCGTGATTATCCTGTCAGGTTCTATCGCCAAAAAGTTTTAGGAAAATATGTTGCGGATTTTTATTGTTCGAAAGCTAAACTTATTATTGAACTGGATGGTTCTCAACATTACGACGACAAAGCGATACAATATGATAATGAACGCACAAAATATCTTGAACAATACGGGCTGATGGTTTTGCGAATATCTAACTACGAGTTAAATCGTAATTTTAGATGTGTTTGTGAATATATTGATTTGAAAGTCAAGCAGTCAGGTTGCTTTTGACAACCCCTCAGTCTCGCGAATATGCTCGACAGCTCCCCTTACACAGGGGAGCCTTTTTTGTTGCATCACAAGCTTTCCTACAAAAAGCCCTCCCTGTGTAAGGGAGGGTGGCACCGCAAGGTGACGGGAGGGTTGTCACAAGGCGGAACTAAGAATATACATTGAATGCAAGCTTTTATACACAAACAAACACCCCGAGGATTAGCACCTCGGGGTGTAATTTTTAGGGGCAAATCTTAATTTTCTTTTGCGTAGAGCACAAGACCACGGTTATTGGTATTTTCACACTTGAATCTCAGTGTTTTTGTTGCGCTCTTGCCATCTTTAAAGTTTGCTGTAATAAGAAGTTCGTAGTCATCTGCGTTAGTGTTAAATTCACTCTCGAACAAAGGCGCTTCGTCGTGCCTATTCTTTTCGATATATACTACGTGTTCGCCTTCTTTGAACTTCATAGCAAATTCTATTCCAAGCTTAGAAGTGCCTTGCCATTCTCCATTTTGTATGCTTTCTTTCTGGATTGCATAGTCCAATGTACATGATTTCGCCCACCCGTATCCGTTATAGTAACGTATTACATTTTCACCGTTACTGACTAAATCTTCATTTGACAGTATATCGGCATCAATTACGCCTTCAAACTGTGAATCATATACCAAACGACAATTTTTAACACTATAGGTGATACTTTCGATATTTTCACCGTCAATGTTAATATCTTGTGGCATAAACATTCTGTGGATTTCCATAAGATTATACACACCGGTCGTCCAAATATCATCAGGCACTTGAGTATTTTTATCGTTAAGGTTAAAAGCTGATTCAAAATTCATATCATCATCCCATGATTGATTATATTTATTTCCCTCAATCTCAGTAAAACGTGCACCCGAGGCGTACTCGACTAGCTCTCCTATTTCAACATATACGTCAGGCTTAATTTCAGCAGCACCTACCGTGATAACAAAATCGTGCTCATTATCAGGGGTGTTGCTACTGCCAAACGGGATGAAGCTCAAGCCGATGATGAGTGCGAGCATAGCCGCAACAGCGGATGTGAACTTGAGTGCTCTGTGTTTTGGCTTTTCAAAAGAGATGACTTCATATTCAATGTTATCACTTGGAAGACTTTTAACAGCGGTGTTGACAAGTTCGCTAGGTGCTGTGATTTTACTTAGCTTGTTTGTGTACAAATTGTTTTTCATAATCATTCACCTTCTTGTAATAGTGTTTTGAGTCTTTTCCTTGCTCGTTGCAGGGCGGAGTTGACTGTGTGTTTGTTCTTGCCCAAAATCTCGGCTATCTCGGGAACGGTGTACCCCTCATAGTAGTAGAGGTATAGTACGTTTCGGTATAGCACAGGGAGAGCATACAGGTCGTCAATCACAGACTCACTTTGAGGAGAAGGGAGGTCAAAGTGGTTGTCAAGTGGTTCGACTTTGTTTTGCCACAACGACTTCTTGAAATTTTTGCATTTGTTGATTGTGACTCTGATTAACCAGTTTTTGATGTGCGCATCATCGAAAAGCGGGGCGTTCTTTGTCATAAGCGACAGACAGACCTCCTGAAAGATGTCGGATGCATCGTCAGGATTTTTGAGGTTTTGCAAAGCTATGCGATAAATCATATCGGCGTGCTCTCTTATGATTTGTTCTGCTCTGTCTTTTTTTGAAAGTATTTGTGACAATTTTCTCTCCTCCTTTCATAATTAATACAACTGAGCATAGTGTAAAAAGTGCATACTATGAAAAAAGTTATAAATGAACAAAAATGCTCCCCAACATTAGGGGAGCCTGAAATATCTTTGACTTTAGTTTGGGGGAGTTACGGCTTCTTTTTGCAAAAGTCACTCATACAGCAGTTTTCGCACATAGCTTTTCTGGCGGTGCAAACAGCTCGTCCGTGGAGAACGAGTCGATGACAAAAGTCGTTTGACTCGTCGGGAGGTAATAAGTCGCGAAGTATGAACTCGATTTTTTTCGCATCTTTTTCGTTGTGAAGTCCGAGTCTGCGTGTGATACGGATGCAGTGAGTGTCGACAACAACAGCAGGCTGATGGAAAATATCGCCCATAACGAGGTTTGCGGTTTTTCGACCGATACCTGGGAGCTTGATGAGTTCCTCGAGTGAGTCGGGAACTTCGCCGTTATAGTTTTCCACAAGCATTTTGCCAAGGTTCACCAAATCGCGTGACTTCGTTTTGTAAAGTCCGCAGGATTTGATGTACTGAGCAACTTCTTCTTCAGTTGAATCCGCAAAATCCTGTGCGTTTTTGAATCTGTCAAAAAGGGCAGGGGTGACCATATTCACCCTCGCATCGGTGCATTGAGCCGCAAGCCTGGTCGCAATGAGAAGTTGTAGCGGATCTGAGTATGTAAGCGAGCATATTGCGTCGGGATATTCAGTCTTTAGTGCTTGTACAGCGTTTTTAGCTATATCTTTCTTGGTCATTTTTTCACCTACCTTATGTATTTATTGTAGCATATTATCTTTTTTCTGACAAACCCTTTATTTTTTCTATCAGTGGGTTTATAATTACGACAGATTAATAGTGAAAGGATAACTTATGTATCAGAATTGTATTTTTGACTTGTACGGAACTCTTATCGACATCCGTACCGATGAATCTGGCGATAAGTTCTGGGGCGAAGTTGCTGATATCTACAAGAGCCACGGTGCTGAATATACTGCCGAAGAAATAAGAGATAATTATCACAAGCTCGCTAATTGTGAAAAGAAGTTTGAGCACTTCATCCATCCTTTTTACAAGCACATCGAAATTGAGCTTGAGCATGTTTTCCGTCGTTTGTATGCGAAAAAGGGTGTTAACGCTGACAAGAATGTTATCGCTGACACAGCGGTGAGATTCCGCAAGGCGTCAACTAAGTTTATTTGCCTTTATGATGGAGTTATCGACCTGCTCGAGAGCCTCAAGAAAGCTGGCAAGGGCATTTATCTTTTGTCAAATGCTCAGCGTTGCTTCACTCTTCCTGAGCTTGAAGAACTCGGACTTCTCAAGTACTTCGATGGTATTCTCATCAGCTCCGACTGTGGTTGTTCAAAACCTCAGAAAGCTTTCTTCGATAAGCTTTTCAGGACATACCATCTCGACAAGCGAACCGCGATTATGATTGGTAACGACTGTATTTCTGATATGGGCGGTGCCAAAAACGCTGGCATCGATGGTCTGTATATTCATCAGGAAATCAGCACCCCGCTTGAGGGTCACGAGCTTTACTGCAACCACAAGATTATGGACGGCGATGTTACAAAAATCAAGGAATATCTCCTTGCTCACTAAGATTACGACTTTTTTCATAAATGAATCTCATGTTTACTTCCGGAAAGGCTGTGCAAACGCACAGCCTTTCTATTTTACACCTAAGTGTGGATATTCGCAAATAAAATATGATAACAAAAACAGCAGGTATGAATGCCTGCTGTTTTTTTATATTTACAATGTAGTGAGTTGCGCGAGAGTTTTCTGAATTTTTGAAGCATCGAAGATATTGACTTTTCCGTTAAGGTCAATATAAATGAAAAAACAGCGTGTAGAAAAATCCACACGCTGTTTGTGTAATACTTACAAAAGGTTAGATGCTAGGAACTGTTCTGCCTTTGATGAGGTCCTGAACACAGGCTGAGAACTTGTCGCAGTAGCTCTTGAATACGAGGCTCTGGACTTTGCCGTTCAGGGTTGCAACGTACTTTGAGTTACCTGTCGGATAAATCTCGATGACGTCTGTGTCTCTGCCTGTTGAGTATGAAAGCTCAATAGTGAGTGCAGGAGAACCGCTAGGGGAAGTGTCTGTGTTGCCTGCGCTTTGCATACTGCAGATGTTCTGATAGAACACCCTGAAGTTTTCGTAGTCAACTTCTTTGTCTTTATACTTCGCTGTGGTGACCTCGACCTCTTCAGTTTCACCGTCTGTGTTTTCAACTGTGTCAACAACAGTAGTCACATCGAAGTCATAAGTGCCGCTGTTATCTTTCACAACGATTCGTGTCAGTGAGCTGAAGTTAGGGTCGATGACAATGTCAGGAGTGAGCTTGTCGAGAGTTGTGTTCACCCATGGAACAGATGTAGTTTTTATCTTGTAGATGATGTTGCTGTCAGCAATGAGATATACAAACTCGCCGTCAGGCTGTGAAAGTGAGATGTTAACTTCTGTGTCAGGGAAAACAGCGCTAAGCTGTGCATACGGATTAGAAAGTCCGTAAGAGCTGAGCTGTGATGAGCTTGGATTTACGCACATAACTTCTTCAGCCATAAGTCCTCTGATTGCACCTGAGATGTTCGCACCCTCAACTTCGTTTACAAACATCTGGTATGGCTTTGTCATAACATAAGTTGTGTCGATGGCCTTGTCTTCGTTTGGAATAATCTTGATGGTTTCGCCGTATGCGTCGCCTGACAGGGTGAGCGACTTGAACTGATATGAGTCAACATCAGCGGCTGACTTGTTAACTTCTCTGGTAACAAGGTCGAGTGTTGAGAAAAGGAAACCGTCAACAGCTTCGTCAGAGACAATGTATACAATCTCGCTGTCACCAAACATAAGGTAAGAGCCGAGCTCACTTGGAGCTTTGTCGCCGACGATAACGGTTGAAGTTGTGCCGTCGGTGAATTCTGTCTTGACTATAGCTCTAGGATTATCAAAGCCGAAGTTGTCAGCCTTCTTGCCTGTTGGGTCTGCAATTTGAGTGAAGTGAACAGCCGCAACGTCATTTGCAATTGTGTCGGCTGCACCGCCCTTGAGCTCGATGTTCTCAAAGCCAACTAAGGTGTAAATAGTAGCCTGAGAGGTTTCTTCGCCTGTTTCTTCGTCAACTTCAATCGGAGTTTCAGCGAGGATAGTGAATGAACCTGCATCGTTTTCAACATCAATTCGCTTGATTTGGGCAGGAACATAATCGAGAAGGGTGCCGTATGTGTCGGTTTCGATTTTGCCCTTTTCGTTTTTCTCAGGCTCAGCCTGATGCTCACCCTCTTCGTTGATAGAAAGGGTGATTTCAGCTGAAGGTTTGTACTCGGTTTCGATGATGTCACCCTTTTGAGGGACAACTCTCAGCACAATAACGATTCCTATAATAAGGAGCACAGCAATAGTGCCGATGATAATCCAGAGGGTTGATTTCGAAAGCTTTTTACTTTTTTCTTTATCGCTACTTAAGCTTGCGTTGTCACGCTCTAAAAAGGATTTGAGCGCGTCATCCTGAGTGGTGTCCAAGCCTTCGTTTTCAGTAGCGGTAGTCTCGGTTTTTACGTTATTTTCATCCATTATTTGTGCCTCCTGCGTAACCACATAACTACGCCGACTGTCACAACTGCAAGCGGTACGATGTATCTGAAGAATACCGCGATGATAGCAGAAGTAGCAGAAGATGTTATGCCAAGTTCAGCTGAGTCGAGCGACTTGCCCTCGATAGTGATAGCAACATCGTCTCGCTGAGCGATTGTGTTAAACATATTGATGAAGTATGCTGAGTTGTTGAAGCTTGTAGCTTTCAGCGCTGACTCGGAGAAGGCTGTGTATGAGCCAAACACCAAAATATTTGAACTGCTTGAGTTATCCTCGTTACCCTGACTTGCAATAGCAGCACCAACGAGTTTCTGTTCCTGTTCATTCTTTGCGTCCCAGTCTTCATCAGCATCAAGCGGCATAACAACAGCACTTTCTGATGAAGCGAGGAGAGGAGTCGCAACAGAATCGATAATTTCTACAGGCATACAGTACATCATAACGACAGGGATAGATGTGTCTCTGAGTCCGCCTGAGAAGTCAGATTCTTCGTAGCTGTAGATTGAAATGAGGTTTGGATACATTGAGTTAGTCATATGTGTTGAGTCTGTCTCATATATCCAGCCTTTTTGAACTTCCATACCCCATTCCTGCAAGAGTGTGTCGATATATGGAGTTTCAGTTGTAACAAGGTCGTTAGGAACATAGAGGAGTGTGTGACCATAGTCACCATCGTTGTAGAGCCAGTCAACCAAGGTATCATAAGTATCCTTGTCGATATCGTTGGTTGGTGCGAAAAGAACAACGAACTGGGACTCTTCTGAAATCTTGCCGTTCAAGAGTGAAACTGTTTCGATTTCATATGCGTTGTTTGAAAGAAGAGAAGCAAGAGGGGCTGGGTCGAGTTCACCGTGACCTTCAAGCATAGTTACCAGAACTTTCTCTTCTGTTGTAACGTTCAATACTGCTGTAAGGAGAGCCTGCTCGAGTTTCTGGCTTGAGATAACATACTCGCCGTAGCTCTGATATGCTTCCTGATCATACTCGAAAACGTCTTCGTATTTAACCGCGATATAGCTGTCACCGTGTTCAACAAGCATGAGGTAGCCTGTTGTCTGCCAGTTAATATCAGGATAGTCAGATGTGAAGGTTGGGTTAGTAGCAAGATTAATATACTTGAGTGTGATGTGGTCTGACTGCTGGTCAAAAGCTTCAAGGAGTTTGTTGACCTGAATGTAGTACTCGCCCTGAGATTCGAGAGCTTTTTCTTCCATAAGGACATACACATTCACGTCATCCTTAAGGTTTTTGACATACTCAACAGAAGTCTGTGTGAGTTTGTATACGCTGTTAGATGTCAGGTCTGAGCTGAGCACCGGAAAGCGGTTAGTCAGCAAGGTAGCAACGATGTTGAGTCCTACAACAACCGCGATAAAGAGAACTGTGAGCAAAATTGAGATAGAACCGCGCTTAGCGTTTCTTGATTTCAGAAAGCTCATAATTTTGTTTGGTTTTTTAGCTTTCTTAGGGGCTGAGGTGTTGTTTTCAATATTGTTATTCATTTTTATACCTCCTTAGCTCCAGCGTTTTTTCTCAAACACTCTGACTGTCAGGAACATGAAGATAGCGATGACAGAAAGGAAGAACACAACGTTTGAGAGGTTGAGAATGCCGTATGTAAAATTGTTGAAATTGTGGTTGAAAGACACAGCGCTCAGGATGTTGATGAGGAACTGTGACTGTGTGAGGCTTGCGAGCGAGTCGATCATATAAACGAAAAGACCTGCCGCAATACTGAGGATAGCCGCGATAACCTGACTTTCGGTTAAAGCTGAAATGAAGATATCGATAGCAATAAGCGCACCACCAAGGAGCAACATACCCAAGGTTGTGCAAAGGATAACAGCCCACTGAGGGTTTGCGAAAAAGCTGATGACGATACCATAAACAAGGAAAATCGCAACACAGCAAGCGTACATGACGAAAGCACCTAAGAACTTGCCCAGGACGATTTCGAACAGACTCACAGGAGCTGTGAGCAGCGCCTGGTCGGTTTTCTGGCGCTTTTCCTCAGAAAACGACTTCATCGTGATGATAGGAATGAGGAAGAGGACAATCATGAACATACTTGCGAAAACAGGTGTGAGCTCTGCACTTCCGTAGTACAGACAGTAAAGGTAGAAGTACATACCTGAGAAGAAATAGAAAACAGCCATAACGATGTAACCGATAGCGCTGTTGAAGTAAGCTGAAAGCTCGCGTCTTAAAATTGCTGTCATTATCTGTCTCCTCCTTTTGTTCTCTGATTCTGTGAAGTGAGCTGCAAGAAGCTCTCTTCGAGTGTCATACCGCCGCTTTGCATCTCGAGGATAGGCAAATCAGCGTTTGCAAGTGCTCTGAAAACGCCTTTGCGGATGTCAACTGTGTGGTCGAAGTCAACCATGTAGCGGTTAGTACCTGTTGAAGTAACTTTCTTCACGCCGTAAACCTCGTTGATAGCGGATGATACCGCTGAAGGGCTTCCCTCAACCTGAAGCATAAGCTGACCTTTTCCTGAAAGGACGGTTGAGAGCTCATCGGTTTTAGCGTCAGCAACGAGCTTTCCGTTTGAAATAACGATGATTCTGTCGCAGATAGCTGAAACTTCTGAGAGTACGTGAGAAGAGAAGATAACTGTGTGCTTTTTGGAAAGACCTTTGATGAGGTTGCGGATTTCGATAATCTGCTTAGGGTCAAGACCAACGGTAGGCTCATCCAAAATAAGCACAGGCGGATTGCCAAGTAGAGCCTGAGCAAAGCCGACACGCTGTTTATAGCCTTTTGAGAGGTTCTTGATGATTCTGTCAGAAACATCGAGGATTTTAACTATTGCCATAACTTCCTTGATGTGCTCTTCTTTTGGGAGCTTGACCTTCTTGATGTCGAACATAAACTCAAGATAGCGTTTTACGGTCATATCAGGATACAGTGGTGGAATTTCAGGCAGATAGCCGATTTTTGCTTTAGTTTCTTTAGGGTTCTCAAGAATCTCAGAACCGTCAACGGTGACAGTTCCCGATGTTGATGACAGATAGCCGGTTATCATATTCATCGTGGTACTTTTACCCGCGCCGTTTGGTCCGAGGAAACCCAGAACTTCACCGTTTAACGCTGTGAAGCTGATGTCGTCTACAGCTTTGATGTCGCCATAGTACTTGCTGAGGTTTTTAACTTCAACCATAGTGATTCTCCTTTTTATGTGTTAGCACAACCGTGCAATATTCTACAGCTTAATAATACTACAAAATTGAGCTTTGCGGAAGTATTTTACATGATTGTTAACAAATTTTCAGCCAGTTTTCACATAACGCATTTTATTTGCTCTTAATGTGAGTTTTATCGCACAAAAGAAAAGGCGCCCCATAAGGAGCGCCCTGAAAATAATATTTAGATTGTAATACAGTTGCAAGGACAGTTTTCAACGCATTTGCCACACGCAGTACACTTTGAACTATCAATGCTTGCGCAGAAGTCTTTCACGCTTACTGCACCGACTTCACACACTTTCATACACTTCATACAGCCGATGCACGCTGACTTGCACGCCTTCTTAGCTTGAGCACCTTTGTCGTGGCTAGAGCAACGAACAACCGCCTTAGGCTCTTTTTCTTCGATAGTGATGAGCTTTCTTGGGCACGCTTCAGCACAAAGACCGCAACCGCCACACTTGTCATAGTCAACAACAGCAACGCCGTTGCAAACTGAGATAGCGTCACTCATACAAGCTTTCGCGCAGTCACCCATACCAAGACAACCGTATGAGCACGCGCTCACTCCACCGCCGATACGAGTAGAAGCAAGGCAACTGTCGATGCCTTGATAATCAGCTTTATTGCTTGTGTTGTCGCAGTTACCCATACAGTGAATAACAGCAACTCTCTTCACAGTTTCGCCCTCAACGCCTAAAAGTTCAGCGATAGCGTGGGTACATTCTTCGCCACCAGGGGAGCACAGTCCTGCTTTTGCATTACCGTGAGCGAGAGCTTTCGCGTAGCCCTCACAGCCTGAGTATCCGCACGCGCCACAGTTAGCACCCGGAAGAAGCTCAAGTACAGCCTCGGCTTTTTCGTCTTTCGGCACAGCCATAACGATTGAAGCTATAGCAAGCACCAAGCCGATAATAAGACCGACGCCCGCAACAACCAAAACAGCGATAAGAATAGGGAATAAATTCGTCATAACATCGCCCTCCTTACGCAAGTGGAATAAGCTTGTCAACAAAGCCTGCAAAACCGAGGAAGCTGAGCGCTACCAGGGAAGCTGCAACCAATGTGATTGGCAAGCCCTTCATAGTTTCAGGGATGTCGCAAGTTTCCATTCTGCTTCTTACACCCGCAAACATAACCATAGCAACCAAGAAGCCGATACCTGCACCGAAAGCGTTCACAAGTGCGTGACCATATGTGTAGGTGAAAGCTGTTGTTGTGTCAACTTTCTGGAGTACAAGCATTGTGACACCGAGGATAGCACAGTTGGTTGTGATAAGCGGTAAGTACACACCGAGTGACTGATAAAGTGACGGGATGTACTTTTTGAGGATAATCTCAACAAGCTGAACAAGACCCGCGATAATCAGGATGAAAACGATAGTCTGTAAGTAAGAAAGGTCGTTTGGTACGAGCAAGTACTGGTAAATAGGGTAGGTGACAGCAGTAGCAAGCACCATAACGAAGGTAACTGCCGCACTCATACCGACTGCTGTGTTGAGTTTCTTGGAAACGCCTAAAAAAGGACAGATACCAAGGAACTTGCACAAAACATAGTTTTCGGTGAGGATAGCCGCTAAGAATACAGAAATAAGAGATTTAATCAGCATTTGTAGCTACCTCCTTTGTTGTATTGTCGAGTGATTCACAGCCGATGCTTGAGCTTTTGCAGGTTTTGCTCATCGGGCAACCCTGACAAGGGTTCTCGACAACTTTCTTGCCTGCTTTTGTGTTAAGCTTGTTAGCAATAGCGATGAGAATACCGAAAACGAAGAATCCGCCAGGTGGCAGGATGAAAATGAGAATCTGAACAGGGAGAATCTGCAAGCCGAAGATTGAGCCGGAGCCTAAAAGCTCACGAATGATACCCATACAAAGCAGAGCTGCAGTAAATCCTACACCCATTCCAAGTCCGTCTATGATGCTTGGCAGTACCGGGTTCTTGCTTGCGTACATTTCTGCACGACCCAAAATGATACAGTTAACAACGATAAGCGGTAAGAAGATACCGAGTGAATCGTTGATAGCAGGTGAAAATGCTTTGACGAGCATCTGGACTATAGTAACGAAGCCTGCGATAACGGTGATGTATGCAGGGATTCGTACTTTGTCAGGAATAACTTTTCGAAGCATAGATATAACAGCGTTTGAGCACACCAGAACGGCTGTTGCCGCAACGCCCATACCGATAGCGTTTGATGCTGAGGTGGTAACCGCCAAAGTCGGACAAGTGCCCAGCATCAGGCATAAAACAGGGTTTTCTTTGACAATACCCTTGGTGAATTCAGAAAAAAGTGATTTCTTTTCAGCCATTACTGTGCACCTCCTATTTCAGCGTTAAATAGCTCGCACGCTTTATTTACGGCATCGATAACTGCACGTGAGCTGATAGTTGACGATGTAACAGCATCGACTTTCTGGCCTTCACCTGAGAAGTCCTTATCAACAACGATTTTGTCGTTTGAAAGAAGTCCTTTGAATCGTGAAGTGAAGTCATCGTTACTTGTGTTTTTGCCAAGACCAGGAGTCTCGTCGTCATTGTAGTAAACATCAATGTTGATGATAGTGCCACTAAGGTCTAAGCCTGTCATAACTTTTATCTGTCCGCCGTAGCCTGATGACAGAGTAGAGATAGCATAGCCTACGGTGGTGTCAGCACTTTTGCCCTCAAAGATAACGCCGTTTTCATTTTCGAAAACCTGTTCAAAAGTATCAGCATCAGGACAGACAATTTTCATAGATTCAGCCTGACTTTTCGCTTCATTCTCTGCGATTTTCGAAGCTGTCACGGAGTTTGTTAGAGCGAGTGCAAATGTTACGATAAGACAGATAAGAAACAAAGAAATTGTTGGGACAAAGATGTCTTTGAAATTCATTTTTCTCATGCTTTGCCCTCCTTCTTTTTCTTTCTATAGCCGAATGGCTTAGGAGTGGTGAGGCTCTCGATGTGAGGAACGAGAATATTCATCAGCAAAATTGAGAACGATACACCCTCAGGCATATTTGAATAAGTTCTGAAAAGGATGGTGAACACACCGCAACCTATAGCAAAAATAACCTTGCCCCACTTTGTGATAGGGGATGTAACATAGTCGGTAGCCATAAAGATAGCACCAAGTAAAAGTCCACCAGAAAGAATCTGGAAAACAGGATCGAGACCTAGTGCAAGTGACATCAAAGTAGCTGAAAGAATATATACACAAGGAATGATAGGCGAGATGACCTTTTTAATGACGAGATACACACCGCCGAGTATAAGAGCTACAGCGCAGGTCTCACCGAGTGAGCCACCGTGTGTGCCGAGCAGAAGCTGTGTGTATGAATAAGTCTCAGGGGAAGCAAGTGGAGTAGCGGATGCAACAGCATCAGGAGCTTTGTAGAAAAACGCATCAACCCAACTCATCATAGCGTTCGGGAACGAAACGAGGAGCACAATTCGTGCAGCCAAAGCAGGGTTGACGAAGTTCATACCAAGTCCGCCGAACATCTGCTTAACCACAACGATAGCGACAATACTGCCGAAAATCGCGATAAGCGGATTGATATTGACAGGCAGGTTGAGTGCCAACAGCAGACCTGTCACAACGGCT
The DNA here is from genome assembly GCA_045124035.1 of Ruminococcus sp. Classification (GTDB taxonomy): domain Bacteria; phylum Bacillota; class Clostridia; order Oscillospirales; family Acutalibacteraceae; genus Ruminococcoides. The sequence goes on from JBGVLC010000024.1 coordinate 23,655, forward strand.
GACAGGTCACCGATAGTGGTGTCGCGCTTCATAACTTTTCGTGATATGTATTCACACAAAACGCAAGATGCCACACAAACGCCGACAAGCATCAGCGCAAGCGGTCCGAAAATAATAATTGACGCGATAGTAGCAGGCATCAGCGCGATGATAACATCGAGCATAATTTTTGTGGTCGATGAGTTACTGCGAAAATGAGGGGAAGAAGAAACATACATTTTGTTATCCATCATTTGCCCTCCTTGAGTGTCATTTGTCTTTTCTTTTCGTTGTTGATGATCTGCTTGCCGAGTCTTATGTTGTGCACAATGTGGCGGTGAGCAGGACAAGCGTAGGAGCAACAACCACACTCCATACAGTTTAAGATGTTTTCTTTCATCATAAGTTCGATATCCTTGTTGTTGACAGCCTTGCTGATTGATGTTGGCATAAGGTTCATCGGACAAGCATCAACGCATCTGCCACAGCGGATACACGCTGTAGGTTCCTGAAGCTTTGCTTCTTTTTCTGAAAACGCGAGGATAGCGTTGTTCTGTTTTGCAAGGAAAAGTGAGTCGTCAGCAACGGATGCACCCATCATCGGGCCACCCATAATAAGCTTCTTAGGTTCGCACTTGTAGCCACCGCAGAAGTCGATGATATCCTTGATAGGTGTGCCGATTGGAACGATGACGTTCATAGGATTTGCGATTGCATCACCGTCAACTGTGACTCGTCTTCTTGTCAGCGGAACGCCTGTTTTCATATATTCTGACAAGAACGCGATAGATGCTACATTCATAACAAGACAGCCTGCGTCACTTGGGAGTTTGCCTACAGGCACAACTCTGTTGGTGCACGCTTTGATCAGAACTTTCTCAGCGCCGTAAGGGTAAGAAGCCTTAAGCGGTAAAACACAGATGTCGTGTCCTTTGCAAGCGTCATTCTTAGCGATATTTTTGAGCTCTTTGATAGCATCAGGCTTGTTATCTTCGATACCGATGATAACGCGTTTGAGGTTCAACAGCTCCTTTATTGCCAAAATACCACTCATAATACCCCAAGAGTTCTCGAGGACCTCTCGGTGGTCGGCTGTGATATAAGGCTCGCACTCAGCAAGGTTGATAATGAGTGTATCAACTTCCTTGTCAATAGGGATGTTGAGCTTTACATGTGCAGGGAAACCTGCGCCGCCAAGACCAACAAGTCCGCTGTCACGAGTTGCTTTGAGCAGGTCAGAGAGTTTGTCGATTTGTGGCACGCTGAGCCCTTCATACAAACGCATTTCGCCGTCTGATTCAATAGTGATAGCCTCAACCTTTGAACCATCCATAGCATTGATTTTTTCTATTTTTTTGACAGTACCTGAAACTGACGAGTGGATAGGTGCGCTGACATAAGCTGAGCTTTCGCCGATAACCTGACCCACGCATACGCTATCGCCCACTTTCACAACAGGGGTACAAGGCGCGCCGATGTGCTGTTGCATAGTGATAGTAACAGACTTAGGCGCAGGCATCTCGACACTTTGCATACCTGCTGTGTTTTTGCGGTGAGGAACGTGAACTCCACCGTGTGTGCGATAAGGCTTTTTAGGTAAAGTAAGATTTTTGTTCATATCAAAAACCCCTTATCTTTAATTTGTTTTTAGTAAAATTTACTCATTATAATTTTAACATTTTTTGAGTTGATTTTCAAGGTGTATAACAGCCAAAATAAGTGACACAATATGGTATATAACTACCAAAATAAGTTCGGAGATGAGTTTGTGCAATACTTATATGCTTTTTTAGTTGGCGGAGCTTTTTGTCTTATCGGTCAGGTTCTTATCGACAAAACGAAGCTCACCCCTGCAAGAATACTTACAGGCTATGTGGTTTGTGGCGTTGTGCTTTCGGCGGTTGGTGTTTATGAGCCGTTGCTGGAGTTTGCAGGAGCAGGTGCGTCGGTGCCGCTTTGCGGTTTTGGTCACCTCATGGCGCAGGGTGTGAAAACAGCCATAGATCAGTACGGAGCTATCGGAATCCTGAAAGGTGGACTTATAGCAGGAAGCGCAGGTATTACCGCTGCGGTTGTTTTTGCGCTTGTAGCAAGCCTATTTGTTAAACCAAGAGAGAAGTAGCGGTCAATATAAGTGCTGTGGCATTGTACCTTTGTTGTGTAGCTGTGAAATTATCGTTGACAATTAAATAAAATGCTGTTATTATTTTACTAGAAATTTGAAATTTCCTACCGAGGAGGTATTGCTATGGAAAAAAGATCTAAGTTTGGATGGCTCGTAGTTGTTATTTCAGCGGTTGCTGCTGTTACTGCTGCTATCACAGCATTCCTCGTTGTACGAGAGAAGAAAAAGAAAGATGACGAACAGCTTGAGGAATATCTCGACTGCTCAATCCTCTAAGAATTCAAAAGAGAAGCCCGTATCGTTATGATACGGGCTTTTTGTGTGCAACCACAATATAAATTATATTATATTTTATTAAATTAATTTTTATTATATTATATTTACTTTAATTATATTAGTCCGACTATTTTCCGGAAATTTTCCGACTTATGAAGGTGGACTTTTCCCATAAATACTGGGCTTTTGAGAATAAAAAGTGAGCAGTTTTGAAACGGAATTTTTCGAAAGTTTAAGGATTTGTGATTAGTTTTCAATAAAATCGGTCGGAAAAAATCAAGATTTGAATAGCTCGGTGGCTCGTAAATGTTTTTGGTACTGCGTACGGCGATATCACGCCTTGTTGTTCTGCGTTGGTCCCCAAATATCTCTTGCTCACCCAACCACCCTACGGACACTTTGAGTCTTCCTGATGCTTGCCACTCGTCCGTCGATAGGTGAGAACTTTGAGTCTCAGTGCTTAAGCAATCACGTTTCGTTCACCTCCGCTTCTCCTCGAAAATCTACTCGCTTGCTTGACACCTGAAATCACTCTTGATGATTCAGGTATCATCGCGCGCGTTTGATTTGTCGAGGGCTTCGGTGCTCAACGCACTATATAAACAAAAAAAGCAGGGCGTGCGCTCTGCTTTTAAGGTCATCAATATGAAATTATGCTGATGCGTTGAGTCTCTTCATGAGAGAAGCCTTGCTTCTAGCAGCAGTGTTCTTGTGCATAAGACCCTTAGCTGCGGCCTTGTCGATCTTCTTGATAGCAAGACGAACTGCCTCAGCCTTGTTGTCAGCGTTGGTATCAACAGCAACATATGCTTTCTTAACAGCTGTCTTGAGAGCACTCTTAGTAGCTTTGTTCTGAGCTGTTTTAGTTGCGATAACCTTAACACGCTTCTTTGCTGATTTAATATTTGGCATTGTCCCACCTCCTTAATTTACGCTCATATAGGCGTATGATAACATTATTTTAAGTAAATTGCAAGTGTTTTGCGTAAATTTTGCAATATTTTTTCGCAAAAATTTGATACGGTCCGACAAACCGCAAGATGTTGTGATAATTTTTATAGCTATACACAAATGGAATAACTCAGATAAGAAGAAACTCTTTTCATTTTTAGCCATTGTTTGACTTTTTGTGTCTCAGATACGCAACGATGCACACAACAAGAACGACAACCGCCACACCTCTATAGATGAGCGAGTACACTCCCTCAAAGAGGTTAACGCTCAGTAACTCGTCTGCAAGTTGCCAGCAAGACAGGAATAAGAAGAAGCCTGAGAGCAAAAAGAAGAACTTGCTGTTTTTCAAAGCTGTGATGAACATATATATTGCGAGTATCAGCCACAACGCTGTATAAACATATCCTGTGAAAGCGTCCATAATGTGTCTCCTTTTTCTTTTATCAGTTCTCGTGTGATTAAAAAGCTGAAAATCAATATATATTATATATGTAATGGGTGATGGTGTCAAACGCAGGGGGTTGTGTGCATTTGATTTGTCGAGGGCTACGGACTATGGGCGCACAAATCCGCTTAAAACCTGACTTTTGTGCTCGATTTTGTCAAATGTGACAAGAGTTGTGAATGTCGTTCACAAATTGTTTACCAAATTATAGGTTGACTTTTCTGGTTCTTTCTGCTACATTATATTACAGAGTTAGCACTCCAACCCCTCGAGTGCTAAAAACGAATCGAGGTGAGACATATGGAACTGTCAACCCGAAAAGAACAGATACTATCTGCTGTGATTGAGAGCTACATCCACTCAGGCGAGCCTATCGGTTCGAAAGCTCTGCAAACTCAGGCGAACCTTTCGGTGTCCTCAGCGACTATCCGAAATGAGCTTGCTGACTTGGTGTCAAAAGGATATCTTTTGCAACCTCACACATCAGCAGGCCGAGTGCCAACGAATCAAGGTTACAGATACTATGTCGATAACCTGATGAAAAAAAGCGTGATAGATGACAGGGTGAAAAACCACATCGAGCTTGCTATCGAAAGCGGTGCTGATGCTCCCGAGAAGATTTTGCAGAAAACGGCTCAGGTGCTCTCAGAGCTTTCGGGGATGGCGGCTGTCACCACCACTCCCAACGGCGACAAAGCCAGAGTTCACAAAATCCGTTTTGTTATCACAGGACGACACACCTGTATGGCGGTACTCATCACATCAAACGGTATGGTCAAAAGCAGGCTGTTTCGATGTGACTTCGTTTTGACTCCTGAACTTATCGCTCTGTTTGATAAGGTCTTAAACGATGCGTTTGTTGGAGTACCACTAAAAGAAATCGATCGCGCATTCCTGCAGACAGTCGGGGCGTCGTTCGGTGAGATGTCGCTGTTTATGCCTGATGTGCTCATCGCAATTTTAGATGCCGCGAAGCAGGCGATGCAGACAACGCTCAACATAAGCGGAGCGACAAATCTGCTGTTTTTGCCGAGCTATGATTTGATGTCATCGCGAAATGTTCTGAAATTTATGAACGACAGCGAGTCGCTTTCATCGCTGCTTGAGGAAAACTTGCAGGGAACCAAAGTTTACATCGGAAAAGAAAGCGGATACTTTGAGCTTTGCGACAGCGCTGTTATCACAACAAGATACGAAATCGGCGGAGTAACCGCGGGTAGCGTTGCCCTTATAGGTCCAGTAAGATGCGACTACAAAACGCTTATTACACAGCTTGAATATGCGAGCAGATATGCCTCACAGTTAATCGGTGAGTTGCTCGAAGTATAGGAGATAAAAATGAGTAAGAAAGAAAAAATAGAAAACGAAACAGTTGAGGAAGTTGAAACTACAACTGCCGAAGCTGAAGTAGAAGAAAAAGAACTCACAAAAGAAGAACAGCTCGAGCTTGAAGTAGCTGCTCAGAAAGATAAGTATATGCGTCTTTATGCTGAGTATGATAACTACCGCAAGCGCACACAAAGTGAAAAAGTAGCTATTTATGCTGATGCAACAGCCAAGGCGGTTGAAAACATCCTGCCACTTGCTGATTCGCTCACTATGGCACTTTCTCAGTTTGAGGGAAAAGATGTTCCTCAAGAATTTTCAAAGGGCATTGAGCTTATCGCAAATCAGCTCAAAGCAAGCTTTGACAAAATGTCTGTCACTCCTTTCGGTGAAGTAGGCGACGAGTTTGACCCTAATCTTCACAATGCGATTTCTAAAATCGAGGACGAAAACTTGGGAGAGAATACTATCGCTCAGGTTTACCAGACAGGCTACAAATTAAACGATAAAATCATCCGTCACGCAATGGTAGTCGTTGCAAATTGTGACTGATATAAATTAGTATAAACTTTTCAAAACATACATTTGGAGGAATTTATTATGGCAAAGACAATCGGTATTGACTTAGGTACAACTAACTCATGCGTAGCAGTTATCGAAGGCGGCGAGCCTGTTGTTATCGCTAACGCAGAAGGTGCCAGAACTACACCATCAGTAGTTGCTTTTTCAAAAACAGGCGAAAGACTCGTAGGTCAGGTTGCAAAGCGTCAGGCTATCACAAACCCTGACAGAACAATCTCTTCAATCAAGAGAGAGATGGGTACAGATTACAAGGTATCAGTTGATGATAAGGCTTACACACCACAGGAAATTTCAGCTATGATTCTGAGCAAGCTCAAGGCTGATGCAGAAGCTTACCTCGGCGAGACAGTTTCTTCTGCTGTTATCACAGTTCCTGCTTACTTCACAGACGCTCAGCGTCAGGCTACAAAGGACGCAGGTAAAATCGCAGGCTTAGAGGTTAAGCGTATTATCAACGAGCCAACAGCAGCTGCTCTTTCTTACGGTATGGATAAGGAAAACGAGCAGAAGGTTATGATATATGACCTCGGTGGTGGTACATTCGACGTTTCTATCATCGAAATCGGTGACGGCGTTCAGGAAGTTCTCGCTACAGCTGGTAACAACCGCCTTGGTGGTGACGACTTCGACCAGAGAATCATCGACTGGATGGTAAGAGAGTTCAAGGCTGAAACAGGCGTTGATCTCACATCTGACAAAATGGCTATGCAGAGACTCAAGGAAGCTGCTGAGAAATCAAAGATTGAGCTTTCAGGTGTAACAACTTCTAACATCAATCTCCCATTCATCACAGCAGACGCTACAGGTCCTAAGCACTTAGACCTCACTCTCACACGTGCGAAGTTCAACGAACTCACAGCAGACCTCGTTGAAAAGACAATGGGTCCGGTACGTACAGCTCTCTCAGACTCAGGTCTTCAGATTTCAGAAATCGATAAAGTTCTCATGGTTGGTGGTTCATCCCGTATTCCTGCTGTTCAGGAAGCTGTTAAGTCACTCATCGGCAAAGAGCCATTCAAGGGCTTAAACCCTGACGAGTGTGTTGCTATCGGTGCTTGTATTCAGGCAGGCGTACTCGGTGGCGAAGTTGATGGCTTACTTCTCTTAGACGTTACTCCGCTTTCTCTCGGTGTTGAGACAATGGGCGGTATCATGACAAAGATTATCGACAGAAACACAACTATCCCAACAAAGAAGAGCCAGATTTTCTCAACTGCTGCTGACAACCAGACACAGGTTGAAATCAACGTTCTTCAGGGTGAGCGTGAATTTGCTAGAGATAACAAACAGCTCGGTCTCTTTGCGTTAACAGGCATCGCTCCAGCTCCACGCGGTATCCCACAGATCGAAGTAACATTCGACATCGACGCTAACGGTATCGTTAACGTTTCAGCTAAGGACCTCGGCACAGGCGCTGAGCAGAAGATTACTATCCACTCATCATCAAATATGAGCAAGGATGATATCGACAAGGCTGTCAAGGAAGCTGAGCAGTACGCAGCTGAAGACAAGAAGCGCAGAGAAGAAGTTGACGTTAAGAACGAAGCTGAGCAGGTTGCTTATCAGGCTGAGAAGCTCGTTGCTGACAACGGCGACAAGCTCGAAGAGGCTGACAAGAACACAATCAACACAAAGGTTGAGGCTGTGAAAGAAGCTTTAAAGGGTGCTGACATCGAGCTCATCAAAACAGCAAAAGATGACCTCATGAAGGCTCTTCAGGAAATCGGCGCAAAGCTTTATCAGGCAGCAGCTGCAGCACAGCAGGCTCAGGGCGCTCCTGATATGGGTGCTGACCCAATGGGCGGCGCAGCTAACAATGCCGACGGTAATGTTTACGACGCTGACTACACAGACGTTGAGTAATAAATTATAAAATATATACACAGGCGGTGACTCGATTTTTCGAGCCACCGTATTGTGCGTAAAGCAGGTGAAAGCTCTTGGCAGATAAGAGAGATTACTACGAAGTCTTAGGCATCAACAAAGGTGCATCAGACGATGAAATAAAAAAAGCATACAGAGGAGCTGCAAAAAAGTATCACCCTGACCTTCATCCGGGAGACGCTGAGTGCGAAGCTAAGTTCAAAGAAGTGAACGAAGCTTACGAAGTGCTCTCAGATAAGGACAAAAAGGCTAGATATGACCAGTTTGGTCACGCAGGCGTTGACCCGAATTACGGCGCAAATGCAGGCGGCTATGGCTCACCTTTCGGTCAGGATATTGATTTTGGCGATATTTTCAGCTCTGTTTTCGGTGGTTTCGGTGGATTTTCAGGTAGAAGATCAGCTAACCCGAACGCTCCGAGAAGAGGAAGCGACGTTGAAACAACAGTCTATATCTCTTTTGAAGAAGCTGCTATGGGCTGTAAAAAGACGGTTGAGTATCAGGCTGTGTCGAATTGCTCTGAATGTAATGGCACAGGTGCGAAAAAAGGTACTTCGGCTAAAACTTGCCCGACTTGTGGCGGTCGCGGTCAGGTGACAATCAACCAGCGTACTCCGTTCGGTGTTGTCCAGACAGCTCGCACTTGTGATGCTTGTAAAGGACAGGGCAAGATTATCGATGAACCTTGCAGAGCTTGTAATGGCGCAGGCAAGGTTAGGAAGAAAAAGAGCGTTGAGATTAACATTCCTGCAGGTATTTCAGACGAGCAGGTTTTGAAAGTTGGCGGTCACGGAAACTCAGGCACCAACGGAGGTCCTGCAGGTGACTTGCACGTTTATGTTGGCGTTCGCCCTCACGCAGTTTTCGAGCGCAGAGGCGACGACATCTGGTGCGAGCTTCCTATCACATTCGCTCAGGCGGCACTCGGTGGAGAGGTTGTTGTTCCGACCCTTTACGGCAAGGTCAGCTACACTATCCACGAGGGAACTCAGCCTAACGATATCTTCAAACTCAAGGGCAAGGGTGTCACCCACTTGGGCTCGAAGTCTAAGGGCGACCAGTTTGTGAAAGTTGTCATCGAAGTTCCGAAGAACCTAAGCTCAAAACAGCGCGAGCTCATCAAGGAATTTGACTCCGCAAGCTCAGACAAAAACTACTCAAAACGCAAAAGCTTCAAACAGAAGTTAAAGGATTTGTTCTAAAAAAGTAACAGCGACGAGGAACTCCTCGTCGCTGTTTTTTCATATACCTGTTTAGTTTTAATCTTCCTCGCTGTATTCGAGAATGTCGCCTGCACTGCACTGGAGCGCCTCGCATATAGCGGCTAAAGTCTGGAATCGGATAGCTGTTACTTTGTTGTTTTTGATTTTTGAGAGATTGACGTTCGAGATGCCGACTTTTTCAGCAAGCTCGTTGAGTGACATCTTGCGTTCAACCATCATTCGATCAAGTCGTAATATAATTTTTCCCATAATTACCTCCGATTAAAGCAGTCCGTCAACTTCTTCTTCCAAGCTTGCGCCATATGTGAAAATCTGTGTCAGGCACAGGCACACAAGACCGATAAACACACCATCAAACGATACAGAAACTTCGCTGACAATACCGTTTGCAAGTGAGACACCTGTGATGATGGCTGTGATAATAAAGCCGATAACAGGCATAGCAATTGTGAAAATACCGATTTCTCTTACTCTTCTGACAACATCCTCCTGGAATGGTGAAGAGCTCTTTGCATGTACATATTTTCCTCTGATAGTTGTCAGGATGATGTCGAGATTACGGAAAACAAGAGCCATAAGCACGAAGGTGATCATCATACCCACAAACGCCATAGTCATAGCAAAATGGTTAACTTCGCCTGTAGGGGTGAGTGCGTTAATATCAAAGCCGTAACCTGTTATTTGAGCAAATTCAGGTCCTTCATCAGCAACACAATCAGCGATAAAACCTTTATCAAGGCTTGTGATTAAAATGAATACTGCGCTGATTCCCGCACCAATCCAGTGGATGATTTCCGCAATTTTTGAGATTACCGACAATGTTTTGTTGAGTTTGTTTCCTTTTTTCATTTTCATATACCTCCAAGTGTGGTGCTAAGAAATATTGCACCATATACTGACCGTTTCTCGGTCAACTCATTTTGTTTTGTACCAAACGCGTTTGTGTGATGCTAATATAACACACGATTTTATGTTTGTCAATAGTTTTTTATCGCAAAACATTAAAAAATATTCGAAGAAGATTAATTTAATATCGCGAAACATAAATCGTGTGCTTTTTTAGCGTTGAAATTGCTTTAACTCGCACTTTGTGATTTGTATTGAAATATTCAAATAAATGGTATATTATATGTAATGTACGATTTTTGAAAGGATGTCGCTTATGGAATGGACCCAGATTACGATAAATGTCAAGCCAGCCGATGTTGATATGGCTGGCGATATAGCAAATATGACGGTGCCTTACGGCATATATATCGAAGACTACACCGACCTTGAACAGGGTGTAGAAGAAATCGCTCACGTTGATTTGATTGATGAAGATTTGCTCGCTAAGGACAGAGATATCGCGAAAATTCACATCTACATCGACCCTGAAGATAGCCCTCAGGAGGCTATCGCTTTCTTAACTGAGCACTATCAGGCACAGGGAATTGAGCACACTATCGAAGAAGAAAAGTGCGAAGAAGACGATTGGCTGAATAACTGGAGAAAGTACTTCAAGCCTACCGAAGTTGGCGAGAAGCTCCTCATCTGTCCATCTTGGTATGAGCTTGAGGACACCAACGGTCGTGTTGTCCTTGATATTGATCCGGGCCTTGCTTTTGGTACAGGCAAGCACGAGACAACTCGCCTTTGCCTTTCAACGCTTGAGAAATATGTGACTGATGGATGCAGCGTGCTTGATGTCGGTTGCGGTTCAGGTATCCTAGGTATTGCTTCAATATTGCTCGGTGCAGGTAGCGCGTTCGGTGTTGATATCGACCAGATGGCTGTCAGAACAGCAGTTGAGAATGCAAAGACAAATAAAGTAGAGGACAAGTTCTCTGTTGTCTGCGGTGACCTTACTGAAAAGGTAGAGGGAAAATACGATATTATTGTTGCAAATATCGTTGCAGATGCTATAATATTCTTGTCAAAAGGTGTCAAAGAGTTTATGAATGAGGACACAGTTTACATTATGAGTGGTATTATCGACACCCGTCTTTCTGATGTTGAGAACGCACTCAAGGATGATTTTGATATCATCGACGAGATTTATGATAACGGCTGGTACTGTGTTGTAGCAAAGGCAAAATGATTTTTGTCATACAACCGTCACATTGTCGTTTTATTATTAAAGTAAATTAATATTTCGGAGGAAATTTTTATGAAAAAGTCAAACAGAGAGAAACTCAATTTATTTTTCTCATCATTTTTAATTATTGGTTACATCGTTTGCGCATACTTCTTCATGGCTCTCACAAGCCGTGTTGATGGTGCTGTTGCTTCCCTCATTCAGGTTGCTGTGTTCACACTCTTCGGTTTGCTCATTTTCTACGCAACAAGAGTTGGAGAGGGCGTTCCTGTGAAGCGTTTTTCAGCTATCGTTTTGTGTGTGCTTGATATTCCTGCACTTTTTGTTATCATCGCAACATTAGCTCCTGCATTTCCACTCCATGTGGCTCTTGCATCACAGCCTGTTGTTATGATGTTCGCTTGTATCGCACTGGGCTATGGTATTCCTTACACATTCCTCTCAGGTTTCGAGATTCAGGAAGAAATCGACGAGGAAGCAGTCGCTGAGGCTCTTGTTGAGGGCGGTATCGCTCAGGAACTCAAAGAGCTTGAGAGCGAAGTTGCAACAGATGAAGATGTAGCTGAGCTTGAAGCTATCGACGGTGTTGATCAAACAGAAGCTGAATAATTTATCGTAAAATTTATATTATATAAAAGGGGACGAGCTTGAGTTCGTCCCTGTATTTTGAAAAGAGGTAATTTTAAATGGGTTGTTCTCATGACTGCTCAAATTGTAGTGAAAATTGTGGCGAGCGCACTGCCCCACAGGACTTAATCGAAAAGTTGAATTCGATGAGTTCGGTTAAGAAAGTTATCGGTATTGTGTCAGGCAAGGGTGGCGTTGGCAAAAGCCTGGTCACTTCTTCTCTTGCTGTAGAGCTCAATCGTCGCGGATACAAAACCGCAGTGCTCGATGCCGATATCACTGGTCCGTCAATTCCAAAATCATTTGGCATCAAGGAAAAAGCTCGTGGAAACGAGTTTGGTATCCTGCCTTGCACAACTAAAACAGGTATCGACATTATGTCTGTTAACCTGCTTTTGCCTGATGAAACCGATCCTGTTGTATGGCGTGGTCCGGTTATTGCAGGAACAGTAAAGCAGTTCTGGAGTGATGTTATCTGGAAAGATATTGACTATATGTTCGTTGATATGCCACCTGGAACAGGCGATGTTCCGCTGACAGTTTTCCAGTCACTTCCTGTTGACGGTATTGTTGTTGTGACATCTCCCCAGGAGCTTGTTTCAATGATAGTCGGAAAAGCTATGAAGATGGCAAAGATGATGAACGTTCCTGTACTCGGTTTGGTTGAGAATATGAGCTACTTTGAGTGCAAGGAGTGCAAAACAAAGCACAAGATTTTCGGCGAAAGCCATATTGATGAGATTGCACAGCAGTTTGATACCAAGGTTCTTGCAAAAGTACCGATGGATGATTCACTCGCAAAGTGCGTTGACACAGGCTCAATCGAGCTTTTCGTCGGCGACTACTTCGAGAATGCTGCTAACGAAATCGAGGACAATTTATCAGTTAAATAAAATTTGAAAGCTCCCTTGCCTAAAGGGAGCTTTTTTTGTGTATAATACTTTCGGTGATATTATGGAAGAACTTCCGAAAAAAGCGAAAACCGTTATGGGGCTATACGCTACAGCTACGAGTGTTGTGCAGAGTGTCATCACTTTTTTCACTCTGAATCGTGACGATATTATTGTTTTTTCGGTTATGATTTTTATTGTTGCGACTGTCGGGTCTTATGTCTACGTTGTTTTGTATTTCAGACACTACAGATATTATGTTTCCGATGGCGTTATAATAATAAAAAAAGGCGCCCTCTTCAAGAGAAGACACCTTATATATGTTGATAAAATCAGCACCATCACTATTCACGAAAGCTTTGTCCACAGGTGGTTTAAGCTGTGCACGATATATTTTCATGTTCAGGGGAGTGTGGTGAGGCTCAGTTTTGTTGAGATTGAAAAATCAGAACAACTGAAGAAAATTCTTGATAGCCGCCATTGACTTGTCAGCAGCGAGGAAGCGGAATTCCATAAAGTCCATGAACTGATTTTCGTCGAAGTCATCGGAAATGCATCGAAGCACAGCACAAGGAACTTCGTTTCTATAGCAAACCTGAGCAACAGCTCCGCCTTCCATTTCGCACGCAACAGCGGAAAATTCGTCAGCGATGCTCTGTCTCATCACTTTTTCAGCTACGAAGATGTCGCCTGTAGCGATTCGGCCACACATAACGTTTGTGTTTTCGATATCCTTGCAAGCATCAAAAAGCTTGTTGGCAACATCGACGCTTACCGGAATGTCGATTCTTGTTTCGTCGTTGTACTGGATGAGACCTTTCGGGTCGCCCATCTGGGTGCCGTCGAAGTCGTGCTGAACGCAGTCTTTTGAGATAACGATATCGCCGATTTTGAGTTCTCGGGATACTGAGCCTGCGATACCACTGTTTATGATAATATCAGGGTTGTAGCGGTCAATCATAACCTGAGTGCTCATTGCGGCGTTTACCTTGCCGATACCGCACTCGGTCATAACAACTTCCTTACCGTTGATGGTGCCTGAGATATATTTCATCTTAGCGTATGTGTTTTCCTGTTTGTTTTCGAGTAACTTTGTCAGCTCTTCAACCTCGATTGAAAGAGCACATATAATTCCTATCATAATAACCTCCGATTATTCTAAATTCTTTGTCTGATACATCACAGCGGTGATGCCTACTATCGGCGCTGTCTGGGCGCGCAGGATTCGTTTGCCGAGAGTGGATGGAATGACTCCGTTTTCTTTGAGCATTTCAATCTCGGTTTCTTCAAAACCACCCTCAGAGCCTATGAACATAGCAAGTGTTTTCACGTTTTCATCAACGATGTCTTTGATTTTCTCGCCGCCACACTCGTAGAATACAATTGATTTGTCAAAGTTTTCTGCCGTTTGTGACGCTTCTTTGAGTGTCATCATATCGTGTACTTTCGGAATGATACCGCGTCGCGATTGACTTGCGGCACCCACGGCGATTTTCTGCCAGCGAGCGACTTTCTTTTTGATTTGCTTCTCGTCAGGTCTTGAGATGCAACGGGATGTCAGGACAGGGATGATTTCGTATACACCGAGCTCCACGGATTTCTGGACGATATCGTCCATCTTGTCACCTTTGGTCAGCGCCATAAAAAGCGAGATTTTCACGCTTGGTTCCTGCTCACAGGTTGTACTGCTGAGCACTTTGACGAAAACGCTGTCGGTGCTGAATGACTCAATCTCACATTCGTGTCTTCTGCCATCGATTGTGCAAAGGGTGAGTTCTTCTCCCACTTTCATTCTCAGCGACTTTGCGATGTGTTTCGCATCTTCGCCTGTTATTTCATATTTATCGCTGTTTATTTCATTTGTAAAAAACCACGCCATAATATTTCTCCAATATAAATGTTAAAAAAATAATAACAGATGTCGCCGCTAATTGCAATAATTTCAGATATTTGTTAGAATGGAATTGAATTATATGAAAGTTGACGCTTTGCATATATAAAAGTGCAATATATCCATTACACAAACGTTTTATGACAAGGAGGTAATTATGAAAGCACAGGAATTTCTGAGTTTACTAGAAAATGAGAACATAAACATAGATGATTTGAGCACAATGGTGGTTGAAGCGTTAAGCCGAAAATCGCTCAAAATCGCAACAGCCGAAAGCTGTACCGGAGGACTTGTTTCGAAACTTATCACAGATGTTTCGGGTTCATCATCTGTTTTTGATTTTGGCGTGTGCACATACGCAAACCACATCAAACATAAGATTCTGAATGTCAAGGATGAGACTCTCTCAACCTATGGTGCAGTAAGTGAAAAAACCGCTATGGAAATGGCGCGCGGAGTGAGACTTCTCAGCGGAGCTGACATCGCTGTTTCAACAACGGGAATAGCGGGCCCGATGGGCGGTTCACAGTACAAACCCGTCGGTCTGGTGTATATCGGAATCAGCACAAAAGACAAGCTTCTCGCTCGCAAAGTGAATATGGCTCAGGGGGCAGAGCCTAGCCGTTCTAGTATAAGAAAGCTAGCAGCCAGCTGTGCACTGTATTTCGCTTTGAGTGAAATTGACGAAATATAGCAAAAAGTCTTGTCTTTTTGGTATTATTATGTTATTATCAAACTGTGTGTTTTGCTATAAAGTGGAACAGCATTTGCAACTTAATTTTTTTATTATATGACAGGAGTTGATTTTATGGCCAGAGTTGCCGGAATACTCATGCCGATTACTTCCCTTAGCTCACCATACGGAATTGGTACTATCGGAAAAGAAGCCAGAGAATTCGCACAGTTTCTCAAGGCTTCAGGTCAGACAATTTGGCAGATCCTGCCTGTAGGTCCTACTAGCTACGGTGATTCACCGTACCAGTCTTTCTCAACCTATGCAGGTAACCCTTACATGATTGACCTTGATACCCTCGTTGAGAAAAACCTTATCGAAAAAGAACAGCTCGAGCAGTATGACTGGGGTTGTGACAACGGTTACATTGACTACGAGAAAATTTACAACAGCCGTTTTGAGGTTCTTTTCATCGCTTACAAGAACTTCAAAGCAAATGAAGAACAGAAAGCTTTTAACTCCTTCAAGCGTAAGAACGCTTCCTGGATTAAGGACTACGCTCTTTATATGGCAGTTAAGAAGAGCTTTGATATGCAGGCTTGGACACAGTGGCCTGACGAAGCTATCAAGCTCAGAGAAGAAGCTGCTATCAAGAAATACGAGCGTAAATACAGAACAGAAATCGACTTCTGGAAGTGGGTTCAGTTTGAGTTCTATACTCAGTGGGCTGACTTCAGAGAGTATGTAAACTCACTTGGCATCAAGATCTTAGGCGATATGCCTATCTATGTTGCTATGGATAGCGCTGACACATGGGCTAACCCTGATGTGTTCTGGCTCGATGAAGAGAGACAGCCTGTATGCGTTGCAGGTTGCCCACCTGATTACTTCTCAGCTACTGGTCAGCTCTGGGGTAACCCTCTGTATGATTGGGAGTACCTCAAGATTACAGGCTACGAGTGGTGGATCAAGCGTGTTGAAGCTGCTTCAAAGCTTTTCGACATCACAAGAATTGACCACTTCAGAGCTTTCGATACCTACTACGCTATCCCATATCCTGCTGAAAATGCTATCAACGGCGAGTGGAAAATCGGCCCTGGTATGGACTTCTTCAACAAGCTCAAGGAAGAGCTCGGTGATATTCCGATTGTTGCTGAAGATTTGGGCGAGCTTTTCGACAGCGTAAAGCAGCTCCTCAGCGATTCAGGTTATCCTGGTATGAAGGTGTTAGAGTTCGCATTTGGTGACAACGACAACGACTTCTTACCTCACAGATACACAGAAAACTGTGTTGTATACACAGGTACTCACGATAACGATACTGTTCTCGGTTGGCTTTCAACAGCTAGCGAAGACGAGAAGAGATTCGCAAGAGAGTACTGCGGTATCAACGACGGCGACGACTTCGTATGGAAGTTCATCGAAACAGCTTACAAGAGCGTTGCTGACTACTGTATCGTTCAGATGCAGGATGTTCTCTCCCTTGGTTCAGAAGCAAGAATCAACATCCCATCAACTCTTGGTGGCAACTGGACATGGAGAGTGGACCCTTCTATGTTGACTAATGACATTTCAAATAGACTTTATGAGTTAACAAAAACATACTCACGACTGGAGGAAAACTAAAATGGGTATTACAATGGAACAGCTTACCACTATTTCAAAAAGTGAATACTGCAAAAAACCTAAGGAGTTAACACTCGAGCAGCTTCACTACGTTCTTGGTAAGGCTATTATGAGCGAGCTTGCTGACAACTGGCAGAAATCACAGAAGAAGCACGCTTCTGCTAGAAGAGCTTACTACTTCTCTGCTGAATTCCTTATGGGTAGAATGATGTACAACAACCTTTACTGCCTTGGTCTCCTTGACGATGTTAAGGATCTTCTCAAGAGCAAGGGTATGGACATCAACGCATTCGAGGATGTTGAGGATATGGCACTTGGTAACGGCGGTCTTGGTCGTCTTGCTGCTTGCTTCCTCGATTCAGCTGCTACACAGGAAGTTCCACTCGATGGCTACGGCATCCGTTACAAGTACGGTCTTTTCAAGCAGCTCATCGAAGACGGCTACCAGGTAGAGGTTGCTGATAACTGGCAGAAATTCGAAGATCCATGGTGCGTTCGTCGTCTTGACGAGGCAGTTGTTGTTAAGTACGCTGACTCTTCAGTAGTAGCTGTACCTTATGACATGGCTGTTATCGGCTACGGCACAAAGAACATCAACACTTTAAGACTCTGGCAGGCTGAGCCTGTTGAGGAGTTCGACTTCATCGCATTCAACAATGGTCAGTATGATCAGTCTGTAAAATCTAAGAACGATGCTGAGAACATTTCTAAGGTTCTTTATCCAAACGACAACACTTACGAAGGTAAGGTTCTCCGTTTGAAGCAGCAGTACTTCTTCTGCTCAGCTTCACTTCAGGATATTATCAAGAGATACAAGGCTAAGAACGGCAACGACTTCTCTAAGTTTGCTGAGCACGCTGCTATCCAGCTCAACGATACTCATCCTGTTTGCTCTATTCCTGAGCTTATCAGACTTCTGAACCTCGAAGGCATCGGCTTTGAAGAAGCTTTCCAGATTGCACAGAAGACTTTTGCATACACTAACCACACAGTTATGGCTGAGGCTCTTGAGAAGTGGGATATCTACCTCATGAGAAACGTTATCCCTGAGGTTTACCACATCATCGAGCTCATCAACGAGCGTCTTTGGAACGACTTCAAGGGCAGAGGCATGAGCGAAGACCTCATCCACAGAATGTGCATCCTCGCTGACGACAGAGTTCATATGGCACGTCTCGCTATCTACGGTTCTTCATATGTTAACGGTGTTGCTTGGATCCACACAGAAATCCTCAAGAACGACGTTCTCAACGACTGGTACAACATCTATCCTGAGAGATTCCAGAACAAGACAAATGGTATCACACAGCGTAGATGGCTCGGTCTTTGCAACCCAGAGCTTTCTAAGTTCATCACAGACAGAGTAGGCGACGGTTGGCAGAGAGATATGTCTAAGGTTGACAAGCTCGTTGACTTTATCGACAAAGACGCTGTTAAGGCTTTCAACAAGATTAAGGCTACAAAGAAAAAGCAGCTCGCTGCTTATGTTAAGAAGATGGAAGGCAAGGATATCAATCCTAAGTTCATCTTCGATGTACAGGTAAAGAGACTCCACGAGTACAAGCGTCAGCTTCTTAACGCTTTCTCTATCATGTGGATCTACTTCATGATCAAAGACGGCAAGCTCCCTGATTTTGAGCCAACATGCTTCATCTTTGGTGCTAAGGCTGCTCCTGGTTACAGAAGAGCTAAGGCTATCATCAAGTACATCAACGAAATCGCAGATCTCGTTAACAACGATCCAGATACAAAGGACAAGCTCCAGGTTATCTTCGTTTCTAACTACAACGTATCATACGCTGAGAAGATCGTTGTTGCTGCTGACGTTTCAGAGCAGATTTCAACAGCTGGTACAGAGGCTTCTGGTACAGGTAACATGAAGTTCATGTTCAACGGTGCTGTTACACTCGGTACATTCGACGGTGCTAACGTTGAGATTACTCAGCAGGCTGGCGAAGAGAACGAGTACATCTTCGGTGGCAGAGTTGAGGATATCGAGAACCTCAAGAAGAATGGTTACGATCCAAAGGCTATCTATATGACAAACCCAATGCTCAAGCGTGTTGTTGACACACTCGTTGACGGCACATTTGACGATGACGGCGCTCAGGGCGAGGGCAGCTTCGCAGAGCTCCACAACGGTCTTGTTAACGGTACACACTGGCACATCGCTGACCACTACTTCCTCTTCTACGATCTCCCAATGTATGTTGAGGCTAAGCTCCAGGTTAACCGTGACTACAAGGACAAGATGTTATTCGGCACAAAGTGTCTCCAGAACATCGCTCACTGTTCAACATTCAGCTCAGACAGAACTATCCTCCAGTACGCTAAGGAACTCTGGATGGTTAAGTAATAGCTGTTTGCTACTAACTTTTTATAAGACATGCCCAAGTGTTCAGATGGACGCTTGGGCATTTTTACTGTCTTTTGTGAGATTTGTCAAAAAAAGAGTCGAAAAATCTACACCTAATAGTGTTGGTTTTGTTGACTATCAAAAAACTTAATGGTAGTATTAAAGTGTATAAATATTTACGGAGGTAAGATTATGAAAAAGTTACTTTCTCTTTTACTTGCACTTGTTATATTAGTGTCAGCGTTTTCATCTTTATCGCTTTCAGTTGGTGCTGAAAACACAGATGTTTTGAACGTTACCGTTAACGGTGTGACAACCCAGATTCCGGTTGGTGAAAAATTCACCTATACTTATTCTGTCACTGACCTCAGACTTGTTAACACAGAAGCTGAAGTTTACTATGACAGCGAGATGTTATCGGTGAAGTCTGTATCGGAAGATGACGAAGAATACGGCGCTTTCCTTGAGGAAACATTCCCTAGAGTCTATAGCGCAGCGGTTTGTAATGCTAATCTCGAAGACATCATTTACTACAACTTCTCAAACTATAACGGCTACAGATTTGTCGGCGAAACTCCTATGGCTGTATTTGAGTTTACAGCACTCAAAGCAGGCGAAACAACTATTTCAACAAAAATCATCGAAATGGTAAACTATGATCGTGAGTACATCGTAAGAAAAACTCACGGCGAGCCTGAGCAGCTCATGGACTATACATATGGTGAGTATGTGACATATGAGCCACCTGTTATTCCAACTGAGCCAACAGAAGAACCAACTGAAGAGCCAACTGAAGAGCCTACAGAGGAACCAACTGAGGAGCCAACTGAGGAGCCTACAGAGGAGCCAACAGAGGAACCAACAGAGGAGCCAACAGAGGAGCCAACTGAGGAGCCTACAGAGGACCCAACAGAGGAGCCTACAGAGGAACCAACAGAGGAGCCAACAGAAGAGCCAACAGAAGAGCCAACAGAGGAGCCTACAGAGGCTAAACCAGAAAAGGTTGAAAATATCGTAGCAACACCATACACAACTTCAATTGAGCTTACATGGGATGCTATCGAAAATGCTGATAAATACTGGGTTTATAAGCTCACAAACGAT
>JBGVLC010000025.1:0-2202 GCA_045124035.1 Ruminococcus sp.
TTAAGACAAGAGAAGAGTTTGAAGAGATGATAGCGGCAGATGCGTTGATTGAGCATGCGCAGTATGTGGGCAATTATTATGGAACGCCTAGATCCTATGTAGAGGAACAGTTAGAGGCGGGACGTGATGTCATCTTAGAGATTGAGATACAGGGAGCGTTAAAGGTCAAGGAGCGTTTCCCAGATACGTTGCTGTTGTTCGTGACTCCGCCAAGTGCAGACGAGCTTAAGAGTCGTTTGGTGGGACGCGGTACAGAGGCTATGGACGTAATCGAATCTAGACTTGCAAGAGCGTTAGAAGAAGCTCAGGGAATCGAGGCATATGATTACTTTGTAATCAATGACATATTAGAAGATTGCGTGGAAGAGGTACATGAAATCATTCAGAATGAGCATTATCGTGTATCACGCAATGCAGATTTAATCAGTGAGATGCGAGAGGATTTAAAGCGTTTCACAAAGGAATAAATAATCAATGATGCAAGAGTTTTGTCTTGTGAGTGCATATGTGCACCAGAAAGGAGATAAGTTTGAAACAAAGAGGTAGTGGATAGAAAATAAATATAGGCATGACAACAAAGCCATCTTTCGGTGGCTGAAAATTGAATATATAAACGCAACACCTAATCAGGAAGTTGATAGAGGATCGTCTTTGATAAGATAACCCCTTTGCTTGAGCAGATTAAGTGCCTGTGAAGTGGTTAAAACTTTTTCCTTGCTCACAGGACGAGATTCAAGAAAACCATCCGGTGTATATGGCTTTAAATCTGTTAGTATGTGCCAGATAGCGGTTAGGAGCATACGACAGATAGCAATAATGGCTTTCTTGTGACCACGGCGTGCTTTAATACGCTTATAACGGTTACTGAATTCAGAATTTTTCTTAGATTTGATTAAAGCATTTGCAACTTGCACCAAAACTGGTTTAAAATAAGAACCAGCACGGGAAATCCTAGTGGATTTGATTTTTCGGTCGCTTTTATCATTTCGAGGACAACATCCTGCCCAGGAGACGAGGTTTTTTGCTGTGGGGAAGACAGACATATCACCACCAATCTCTGAAAGCACTTGAATAGCAGTCATCGGATTTTTATCGAATCCGGGAACAGTCCTTATTAAGTTTAAAGCAGCCTCGTATTTATCACTGAGACGAAGGATTTCCTGTTCTACTTCTGAAATGTGCTTCCTTAGTTCATCGATGTGGTCAAGGCACTGTCTAAGTTTAACAGCTTGTTCTTTCGAGATGGCACCATCAATAGCAGCCTGTATTTCTTCGATAGGAGTTTTACATCTGCTATCAACAAAAGGTGTCACATCAAATTTTTCACCAGGGTGTTGCAAAATCTGTTCTGTAATGGAACGAGCAGATTTACCAAATACATCAGAAAAGACATCATCAAGTTTTAGATTGGATACGGTAAGACAATTCTGAGCACGATTCTTTTCACCGGTAATCATACAGGTGAGTTTGTATCGGTATCTTACCAAATCTCTAAGTTCTCTGATGTCAGCAGGTGGGATAAAGGAAGGTTTAACCATGCCGCACATATATAAGTCACAAATCCATTTGGCATCTTTGCGGTCTGTCTTATTTCCTTTCATCGGCTTTGTGTATTTGGGATGAGACAGAGTAACCCATAAACTGTGTTGCTCTAAAACGTTGAAAACCGGAATCCAGTACTTACCGGTAGATTCCATACAAACATCATTACAGTTATATTTAGCAAGCCAATCACACAGCTCATTCAAGCCTTTTGTAAAGGAAGAAAAGCGAGCCTGCTTATACTCTGTACGATTGTTTGAATCCGTAATACCGATACAGGCATAGATCCAGGTTTTGTGGACATCAAGTCCACAGCAATTGAATTTTAAGATTTTAAACGACAAGTAACTACCTCCTGATTCTATAGTTATAAAACTGACAGTGACTGGTCATCCGGCGAGATCGAGTCGACTTCGGAAGAGATAAGTTTACGGGCTACAGTTATGCGCCACTCATTGATGCCTTAACGGATGACCGACAACAAATAATTATACGAGGTCGCCGCTATACAGCCCCGCCACTCACCTCCACGTGTTCTGTAGTGTGTCAGTCTTATAAAGAAATAATATCAGAAGGAAAATAAATTAGATAGCGAAAAGCCAATGCATCTGTTTCATGCCGCATTGGTGTCTTTCGCAGAAAGACGGGAAATAATTATGA